>NZ_JAFIFQ010000098.1 GCF_020831925.1 Alkalimonas sp. | reverse complement strand
ACTGGATTGACATGGGCGTCGATGGCTTTCGTTACGACATGGCCGAAATGGTACCGGTTGAGTTCTGGAGTTACCTGAACTCGCACATCAAGCAAGTCAATCCGGATGCCTTCCTGTTGGCCGAGGTGTATCAGCCGCATCTGTACCGCGATTATCTGCATCTGGGCCGGATGGATTACCTGTACGACAAAGTCGAGTTCTACGACAACCTGAAATGGGCCATGCAGGGCCATGGCAGCACCGATGCGCTGGTTGAAGTGCAGGACAGCATGGCGGATATTGAGCACCATATGCTGCACTTTCTGGAAAATCATGATGAGCAACGTATTGCCAGCCCGGAGTTTGCCGGTGATGCCCGCTTAGGGATGCCCGCCATGCTGATTTCAGCCACCATCAGCACTTCGCCGACCATGCTGTACTTTGGCCAGGAAGTCGGCGAAGCGGCCAGCGACGATGCCGGTTTTGGTAAAGCCAGCCGCACCACCATTTTTGATTACTGGGGCGTACCGGCCCACCAGCGCTGGATGAACGACGGCAAATTTGATGGCGGCGCCCTGACAGAGGCTGAGCGTGAGCTGCGTGATTTCTACGTTCGCTTAATGCGTTTCAGTGCCGAGCAGCCGGCGATGAACGGCCACTACGCTGAAATTCACCGGGCCAACCGGGCAGCGACTGAACACTACGACGACAAGCTGCTGTCTTTCTTGCGCTGGACCGATAATCAGAAACTGCTGATTGTTGCCAATCTGCGCGATGCGGCTTACCCGCCCATGCAGCTCACCATTCCGGCAGAGCAGATTGCCGTCTGGCAGCTGGCCGATGGCAGCTACCGTCTGACCGAGCAGCTGTATGGTGAGTTGTCGGTGCCACTCACGGTGGAAAACGGGGTGGGCACAGTGCCGCTGACGCTGCCGCCGCTGGCATCCTTCATTCTGCAACTGGAGCGCTAAGCCATGCTGCAAACTATGCCACACAGCATGCGTGCACTCTTTGTTTGCCTGATAGTGCTTGCCAGCTGGCTGCTGCCAGCCCAGGCCATGCAGCTGCAAAGCCACCAGCTGACCGAGCAGGGCCTGCTGCTCCAGACCACTGAAGGGCAGTTAACACTGCGCTTCCATCAGCCAGCGGTGGTGGAAGTGTTTTATGAAAATGAAGGGGTAAAACAACTGCCTTCCTTTACCCTGCCACAGCAGCCACAACTGCTTAGCGCCGGGCTCGAGGTGCAGGACGGCGTGCTGCATTACGGCACCGAGGCACTGACGGTACGGATTGAAGCAGCGCCGCTACGGTTAAGTTTCGAGCGGGGCGGCGAGGTATTCCTGGCCGAAGAGCAGGGGCTTTTTGTGCACGAAACCCTGCGCGGTTTTCGCTTTCAGCTAAAGCCGGATGAGCAGCTGCTCGGCGCAGGCCAACGGGTGCTGGGCATGGACCGCCGTGGTCACCGGCTGCCGCTGTACAACAAAGCGCACTACGGTTATACCACCGAGTCCGAGCAAATGTACTTCAGCATTCCGGGCGTGATTTCCAGTCACAACTACCTGCTGTTGTTTGATAATTCGGCCAGCGGTTTTATTGATTTGGGCAAAACCGAAGCCGATGTGCTGCAGTTTGAAGCCGTCGCTGGCCGCACCGGTTACATCGTCGCTGCCGGCGATAGTCATCAGGATACGTTGCAGCAGTATCTGCAGGCCAGTGGCATGCCGCCATTGCCACCGCGCTGGGCGCTGGGCAATTACGCCTCCCGCTTTGGCTATCGCACCGAGCAGGAAGCCCGCGACACCGTGCAGCGTTTTGTCGATCAGGGTTTCCCGCTCGATGCCATTGTGCTGGACTTGTTCTGGTTTGGCCCTGATATTCAGGGCCATATGGGTAATCTGGCCTGGGATAAAGAGGCTTTCCCCAATCCGGAGCAGATGATTGCCGATTTCCGTGAGCTGGGCGTGAAAACGGTGCTGATCACCGAGCCCTTTATACTGACCAGCTCCAACCGCTGGCAGGAAGCTGTCGATGAGCAGGTGCTGGCGCTTAATCTGGCCGGTAAGCCGAAAACCTTTGATTTCTATTTTGGCAATACCGGCTTGATTGATGTGTTTAAACCCGAAGCCGCCGAATGGTTCTGGCAGATTTACCATGGCCTGATGCAGCAGGGTGTGGCTGGTTGGTGGGGCGATCTGGGCGAGCCGGAAGTGCACCCGCACGACACCATTCATCAATTGCCCAAACGCACCGCCACTGCCGATGAAATTCACAATGCTTATGGCCACGAGTGGGCTAAAATGGTGTTTGAGCGCCATATCCGCGATTACCCCGGGCTTCGGCCATTTATCATGATGCGTTCCGGCGCACCGGGCTCGCAGCGCTATGGCATGATCCCCTGGACCGGCGATGTCGATCGCAGCTGGGATGGCTTGAAACCCCAGGTGGAGCTGGCGCTGCAAATGAGCCTGTTTGGCTTTGGCTACATTCACTCGGATTTAGGCGGCTTTGCCGGTGGTGAGACCTTCGATGCCGAAATGTACACCCGCTGGATGCAATACGGTGTTTTTCAGCCAGTGTACCGGCCGCACGCGCAGGAGCACATTGCACCAGAGCCGGTCTTTCATGACGGTACTACGCAGCGCATCAGCCGCGACTTTATCAACTTGCGCTACCGCTTAACGCCCTACAACTACACCCTGGCCTACCAGCACAGCAGCCGGGGCCTGCCGTTGATGCGCCCGCTGTTTTGGCTGGAACCAAATAACCCGGATTACCTGGCCGAGAAAAACAGCTACCTTTGGGGCGATGCCTTTTTGGTAGCGCCGGTAACGGAGCCTGGCGTGAGCAGCTGGACGGTCAATGCGCCGGCCGGCGTCTGGTTTGATTTCTTTGATGGTACCGCCTATCAAGGGGGGCAGAAGCTGGAAGTTCCGGTGACGCTGGAGACCATCCCCGTGTTGGTGAGAGCCGGTGCTTTTGTGCCCATGGTGGCCTCGATGCAAAGCCTGGATCACTACAGCACCGAGCAACTGGAACTGCACTACTGGCATCATGCCAGCGTCGGCCAAAGCGAAGGCGAGTTGTACGATGACGATGGCAAGAGCCGTACCAGTTTAGAAGACGGCGCCTTTGAGCTGCTGCAATTTCATGCCAGCAACCAGCAGGATCAGCAGCTGGCAATCAGTCTAACCCGGCAGGGCGACTTCCCCGGCATGCCGGCAGCGCGTCAGTTGATGCTGGTGGTGCACCAGGCCCCGGCGCACTGGCAGCAAGTACAACTGGGTGAGCAGCGCTTTACCATACAAGCCGAAGCGCTGGCCAAAGGCGAAACCGGCGCCTGGCGCAACCGCGATGGCGCCATAGTGCTGCAATTTAACTGGCAGCAGGATACGCAGCTGCAATTGCGTTAACCTCGATGTCTCTCTAAAAAAACCAGCACAGCGGTCAGGTGCTGGTTTTTTCTTTGCTAATTTCGCTGTTGGCTAAGCAGCTACAGCAGTAAATTCAGCTCAAACAGCAGCTTTTGCAAGCTTTGCCGGCTATCCATCAACAGCAGCAGCTCGACTTGCTGTTGTTGCTGATTGACGGAATAGAACAACAGGTTGTGTTGGTTGAGCTGCCATTGGCGGTATTCGGTGATCCCGAGGGCTAATAGCCGTTCGCTAATTGGTGCTATTTCAGGTGTGCCGGGTAAGTGATGCTTTATGCGTTGTTGGATGCTGGTGAGGGTTTCAGCTGCTTTTGCTTCACCGTACTTGTCGGTAAGAAAAGCGCTGAACCGCTGGACTGATAATCTAAACAGCGGTGAACTGACGATAAGAAATTGCTTACTCAAATGCCTGCTCTACCGTCAGCTTTGCTTGCGGCAGTGTTTTTTCGGACAGTTTCAGTATCTTCAGTAATGCCAGTGTGTCCTGTTGAAACTGATAATCCTGATAGGACTGCACTACAAAAGCGGGTTTACCGTGTTTGGTGATCAGCAACTCTTCCTGCAACTCCAGCGTGTTGGCGTGTTCCTTCAGGTAAGTCACGGTTTCGGTTTGCATAAACCACCTTTAAAAAGGCTTTAAAAAGACTTTTTAGGTTAGCAGAGCACCGGATGTTTTACCAGTCGGTTTGTGGCATCTGCTTACATCTTTTCACCAGTTTGAGCTGCAACCGGATGGGCACTGAGGTGCCGGGCCTGTTCAGCCCAGCTTGGCGCCATTGGGGATCTCCTGCTCCGGGATAGCCAGTACCACGGCGCCATCCGGCCGGTAAAAGCCGCAAATCAGGCATTCGGAGCGAAAGGGACCAATCTGGCGCGGCGGGAAATTCACCACACCAAGCACTTGTCGTCCCAGCAATTGCTCTGGCTGGTACAGTGCCGTCAGTTGGGCGCTGGACTTTTTGATGCCGATGTCCTCGCCAAAATCGACCCAGAGCTTGTAAGCCGGTTTGCGTGCTTCGGGAAACGGTTGCACCTCGATAATAGTGCCTACCCTTAGCTCAACTTGTTCAAAATCATCCCATGCGATGACCTTCATCCTGCCTCCTTTTTGACCGTC
>NZ_JAFIFQ010000097.1 GCF_020831925.1 Alkalimonas sp. | reverse complement strand
TAAAGTAGTAGCTGTGATCATAGCCCGGCTGAATACGCAGCTCGATGTCAGAGCCACTGATGGTGCTGGCAGCAAGCAATGCTTCCGGCTTTAATTGCTCGGCCAGAAATTGATCGGCATCGCCCTGATCCACCAGAATAGGCAGCGCAGTTTTGTGTTGTGCTAACAGCACAGAAGCATCATAGCTTTGCCAGCTGCTTTCATCCTTGCCAAGATAACCGGCCAGTGCCTTGCGGCCCCAGGGGCAGTTGATTGGGTTGCTGATAGGGGCAAAGGCCGATACCGAGCAATAACGACCGCTCTCCCTCAGCGCCATCACCAGGGCGCCGTGGCCGCCCATGGAGTGGCCGGAAATTGACCGCCTGGTACTCAATGGCAATTCAGCTTCCACCAGCGCCGGTAGCTCTTTGCTGATGTAATCGTACATCTGGTAGTGCTTGGCAAAAGGTGCTTCTGTCGCATTCACGTAAAAACCAGCACCCAGACCAAAATCATAGGCTCCTTCAGGATCATCCGGCACCTGCTCACCGCGCGGGCTGGTATCCGGGATCACCAGCGCGATGCCAAGCTCAGCAGCAATTCGTTGAGCACCGGCTTTGGCCGAGAAGTTCTCATCGGTGCAGGTCAGGCCCGACAACCAATACAGAGCTGGTACGTCTTGTTGCGCCGTTTGCGGTGGCAGATAGACGGAAAACTGCATGCGGCAACTGAGCACCTTGGAGTCGTGGGCAAAACGCATCTGGCGACCGCCAAATAACCGCTGATCGCTGATTTTCTCTAAGGCTTGCATCCTTGTCTCCTTGTTTCCTCAAAAATGGATCACGGTACGAATCGACTTGCCTTCGTGCATTAAATCAAAGGCTTCGTTGATCCGCTCCAGCGGCAGGGTATGGGTGATAAAGGTATCCAGTTCAAATTCACCCGCCAGATAGCGCTCAACGTAATCCGGTAGCTCGGAGCGGCCTTTGACACCACCAAAAGCAGTGCCGCGCCAGACCCGGCCGGTGACCAGTTGGAAAGGGCGGGTGGAAATTTCCTGGCCGGCACCGGCAACGCCTATAATCACCGACTCGCCCCAGCCTTTGTGGCAGCACTCCAGCGCCGAGCGCATCACCTGCACATTGCCGATGCATTCAAAGGAGAAGTCCACCCCACCATCGGTCATCTCGACGATCACCTCCTGAATGGGTTTATCGTACGCTTTAGGATTGACCACATCGGTCGCGCCCAGCTGCTTGGCAATCGGGAACTTGCTTTCATTGATGTCGATGGCGATGATACGGCTTGCTTTGGCCATGACAGCGCCAATAATGGCCGACAAACCAATGCCTCCCAGGCCAAATACGGCCACGGTATCGCCTGGTTGTACTTTGGCGGTATTCATCACTGCGCCCATGCCGGTGGTGACACCACAGCCTAGCAAACAGACTTTTTCCAGCGGTGCACTTTTGTTGATTTTGGCCAGTGAGATTTCCGGCAGCACGGTGTACTCGGAAAAAGTCGAGGTGCCCATGTAATGGTAAATCGGCTTCCCATCTTTAGAAAAACGGCTGGTGCCATCCGGCATCAGGCCCTGGCCCTGAGTGGCCCGGATGGCCTGGCATAAATTGGTTTTGCCGGATAAACAGAACTTGCACTTGCCACATTCTGGGGTATACAGCGGGATCACATGGTCACCGACTGCCACCGAAGTGACGCCTTCGCCCACGGCTTCAACAATGCCGCCGCCCTCATGGCCTAAAATCACCGGGAAAATGCCTTCAGGATCATCACCGGACAGGGTATAGGCATCGGTATGACAAACGCCGGTCGCGATAATACGCACCAGCACTTCGCCTTGTTGGGGCGGCATCAGGTCAACTTCTTCAATCGATAACGGCTGGCCTGGGCCCCAAGCCACCGCTGCGCGGGTTTTAATGGGTTGCATAGTCTGTTCCTGTGGTTGCTTTTATTTTTTTAGAAGCGCTTATGGTTTATTGATAAGCTTATGGTTTGTTGACAAGCATAGTGCATTGCTGGATGTCAGCCAGAAATTCAGGGGGGCTGGCACAGCTGCCGATCGATGGTTTACATCAGCAGCTGCTGTTTGATGCCAATTAGTTGGCTGCTTCCAGCACCGCTTGTTGCGTATGCGGCTGGCCAATCACATCGTGGAAATAGCTTTGCTTGAGCCAGTAAGGGCGCTGCGGGTCGTTGGCCAAATCCACTGCGATATTAAAGTTGATTTGGGTAAAAATAGCGCCAAAGTCGTAGCGAATGGCACCATATTCACGGGTTAAATCGGCAATGGAGTCGGTGGGTTTGTGGTAATGCTTACTAAAGAAGCTACCCCAGATAGCAGCTGCGTCTTGCGCTGGGTCCTGCGACTCAAAGCCAGTCATTAGAAACACCGCTGGTATGCCCTGACGCACTAGCGTGTAGTGATCGGAGCGGGTAAAAATCGCTTGCTCTGGCATCGGGTCCGGGCTTAGACGAATGCCTTCACGAGCGGCGGCGCGCTCGACCACAGGGCCGAGTGAGGAGTGATTGGCACCAAAGGCAATCAGATCGGCAAACGGATACAGCAACACCGGCATGTCCATATTGACGTTGGCAATCAGGTTCTCAATCGGCCTTGTTGGGTTGTGCGCATAGTAATCAGCACCCAGCAGGCCCTTCTCTTCGCCGGTGACCACCAAAAACAAAATAGAGCGCTTCGGTGCTTGCGGTAGCTCGGTGAACATACGGGCAGTTTCCAGCAAAATAGCCACCCCGGCGGCATTGTCCATGGCACCGTTATTGACCCGGTTGTCGCTGCGTACATCCTGAATCATACCAATGTGATCAGAATGCGCGGTCAGCACCACGTATTCATGACGCAGGCTGGGATCTGAGCCTGGCAAGACCGCTACTACATTGGGGCTGCTGATGTCTTCGTGGCTGGACTTGCGGCTTAAGGTAGCGCTGATATTCAGCGCAAAGCCTTGTGGCATTTCCTTGTCATCCAGCATGGCAAAAATGGCATTGAGTGGCGTTGTGGCTTCGGCAAACAAAGCTTCAGCGGCTTCATGGTGCACATAAGCGCCACCGCGCAGCTGGCGCTGCACACCACCAGGTTGGCCGTCGCTATCCAGCCAGCGCATTGAAGGGGTATTCAGATACAGGATACTGTTGGCGTATGGGCGCACCGCCTCACGCTGCGGCGTATGAATGGTAATGATACCCACAGCACCTTGCTCGGCAGCAAAGCGGCTACGCTCACGGCCTAAATGGGCGGCTTCTTCGCTGGGGATATGCTCCGGCAGACCCGGCAGCATGACGGCGATTTTACCGTCCAGATCCAGGCCCTGGTAATCGTTGATGCCAAACTCGTCCGAGATCAGGCCATAACCGACAAACACCAGAGGCGCTGTGATGCTGGACTCGGTCGCCACCGGATCGGCACCACTGAAAAAGGCTTTCGGGTAGGCCAGCTCCTGATCCCCGTTGGCAGTGTGCAGCACCATGCGGGCACTATTGGGCACCAAGCGGCTGCTACGTAGCGGTACCCGCTGGAAGAAAGTGCCGTTATCGCCAGCTGGCTCAAGCCCCAGGGCTTGCAGTTGGGTGGCGATGTACAAAGACGCAATTTCATGGCCACGGCTGCCGGTATCCCGGCCTTCCAATTCGTCTGAGGCCAGAAACAGCATATGGCCTTCAATGGCAGCGGCACTGGCTTGCGGTTCAAGCTGCTTAACGGTTGAAAGCGAGCTGCAGCCAATCAACAATACTGAGGCCGCAGCCATCATACTAAGATATTTCATAACAAAAACCTGTGTGGGTAATGAGCGGTTTATAACCTGGCCCAGCGGCCAAAGACCAGCCAGAATCGGTCAATCGCCAAGCAGTTACGCCTGATGACGTGGTGTGGCGACAATGGCCGCCAACAACTGATGGTAATCACTGATGGCCGGGTACTGTTCAATCGTTCGCAGAGCTTGTTGGCTGTCTGGGTTGGCGACCGCCAGCAAGTGGCGAATGCCAAACTCCTGAGCTGCCTGCAAAATGGGCAGGCTGTCATCGACGAACAAGGTACGCTCAGGGTCAAAACCCAGCCTATCCTGCAGCTTTTGCCATAAAGCCCAGCTTTCTTTGGTCACGCCAAATTCGTGGGTGGAAATCAGCTGCTCGATGTACTTGGCTAAGTCGGTGCGCTCAATTTTCAGTGACAAACTATCCGGGTGCGCATTGGTTACAAGTACAATGTGACGACCGCTGTCTTTTAAAGCCGATAAAAACGCCGGTACATCATCGCGCATGCGGATTTTATCCATCACTTCGCGTTTTAACTCGGTGATGGGCAATTGCAGCCGTTTGCCCCAGTAGTCTAGGCAATACCACTCCAGCTTGCCGGTCAGCTCGGCGTATTCGGCCAGCAATTCGGCCTTGGCTTGTTCGACACTGCGGTTGGTCAGTTCGGCCCAGCGCCGTGGCAGATGCTCCAGCCAGAAGTAGTTGTCAAAGTGCAAATCCAGCAAGGTGCCATCCATATCCAGCAAGACGGTATCAATTTGATCCCAGTTCAGCATCGTT
>NZ_JAFIFQ010000096.1 GCF_020831925.1 Alkalimonas sp. | reverse complement strand
ATATCCAAATTTTCATCGCACCTGTCTGGTAAGCTGATCCTGCCCACTGGCAACCCCTTACCAGATCATACCAATGACGCTGTAAGGGGGCATCATGGAACTGCCGGTTCTGATTAACACCATTCGTCTGGCGCTGGAGTCAGACAGTCTTTATGAGCTGCGCGAGCAGTTTGAAGACATTCACCCGGCCGATTTAGCGGCTGCATTCAGTGAGTTTGAGCCTCAGTCGGTCTGGGAGCTGTTATCCACCTTGCCACGGGCAGAGCAGGCGGAAGTTTTTGGCTATTTGCCGCCAGAAACTCAGGTCACGCTGGCTATTTCCATCAGTCGTCGCAAGCTTTCGCCCATTATCCGGCAGATGTCGTCGGATGAACGGGCTGATTTATTCAATCGTTTAACCGAAGAGCAGCAGGAAACCTTGTTGCCGGCACTGGCACAGGCCGAGCGTGAGGATCTGCGTTTGCTGTCGTCCTATGAGGAAGGCACGGCCGGCGCGGTGATGACCTCCGACTATGCCTCGCTAGCACCTGATTTGACTGTGCGCGAGGCCATTGAGGTTTTGCGTAAAGAAGCGCCGGATAAAGAGACCATCTATCAATCCTATGTGGTGGACAAAGAGCGCCGCCTGATTGGCGTGATTTCATTAAAAGAATTGATTCTGGCACCGGTCGGTATGCAAATCCACGAACTGATGACTTATGAGCCAATCTTCGGTCAGGTCGATATGCCGCAAGAGGAAGTCTCGGTGCTGATTTCAAAGTACGACTTGCTGGCCTTGCCCATCGTGAATCAGGACATGCAGCTGGTCGGTATTGTCACCTACGATGATGCGATGGACGTAGCCGCTGAAGAAGCCACCGAAGATTTCCACAAAACCGCTACCATCGGTAAGTTGGATAGCAGTGTGAAAGATGCCGCCATCAATTTGCTGTACCGTAAACGGGTTGGCTGGCTGGTACTGCTGGTGTTTGGCAATTTGTTTTCAGGAGCGGGTATTGCTTATTACGAAGACACCATTTCCAGTTATCTGGTATTGCTGTTTTTCCTACCGCTATTAATTGCCAGCAGCGGTAATGCTGGGGCTCAGGCCGGTACCCTGATGGTGCGGGCACTGGCAACTGGCGATGTGGCCTTAAAAGACTGGGGCAAAATGCTGGGCCGTGAGATTGTGATTGCCACCCTGTTGGGTGTGACCATGGCAGTGTGTGTGGCTTCGATAGGCTGGTGGCGAGGTGGCTATGATATTGCGCTGGTGGTGGCGGCCACCATGACGCTGGTGGTGATTGCCGGCAGCCTGATAGGCATGTCGCTGCCGTTTTTGCTTAGTCGTTTCAACCTGGACCCGGCCACGGCCAGCGGCCCATTGATTACCTCCATTGCCGATGTGGCCGGGGTGATGATTTATTTTTCCATCGCCACCTGGTACCTGGGGCTTTAGCGCGCTTGCTCTAGCCTATTCGCTTCGCAGTAGCATGGGGATGACGGCCGGATCGCCATCATGTGGTGCCGGCTTAAGCCCCAAAATTTCTGTCATCACCTGGTACAAATCCACCATCCGAACCCGCTCAACCCGGGCCTGGCTTTTAAAGCTCGGGCCGTGGGCGATAAGCATGCCCTGCATGGCTGGCTCTTCGTTGTCGTAACCATGGCTGCCGCGTGGTTCACGATAAGTAGGCGCATTGATCATGCCGGGCAACCAGCTGCGGCGCACCAATATCCAGTCGATTTCGGCCAGCACATGCAAAGGGGCGATACGACGGTGATTCTGAAAATGAAAACGCTCCGGCATTTCCGATTTACGCAGCAATCGGGCCTGAGGTGGCAGGTTGTCTTTTAGCTGCTGGTAAATCACTTCTTTTTGGCCGTCTTTTGGGAAAATGCTAACCAACTCACGGGAATAGCGCACATACACCGCTAAATTCGGATCAAAGGCCTGATCAATCACGATATGCTGTGCCTGATTGACTTCGGCCATGCCGTGATCCGAGGTAATGATTAAATCGACCTGTTCGAGCAAACCTAAGTCGGTCAGTCCCGCTACCAGATAGCCAATCTCCGCATCAATGTCTTGCATAGCTTGGCGTACTTGTCGTGAGTTGGGGCCATGGGCATGGCCAGCAGAGTCGACATCACTAAAATACAGTGTAATGATGCGGGGCCGCTCGGCGGCTGGCAGCTGCAGCCAACTCAGCACGGTCTCTACCCGCTGGCGGTTGGGGGTATCGCCATCGTACGGAAACCAGTAGCTGGGGTGCACGCCTTTGATCGCCGCCTCAGAGCCGGGAAAAAAATAAGTGGCGGCGACCTGGCCCTGGGTTTCTGCCGTGACCCAAATCGGCTCACCGCCCCACCAACGGGCATTGCCCACTTCTTCGCTATTGCTCATGGTAAAGCGGGCATCAAACTCAGGATCGTACATGCCATTGTCAATCACACCATGATTTTCCGGATGCAAGCCAGTTACCAGTGAGTAATGATTTGGAAAAGTTTTACTGGGAAACACTGGCTGCAACGCATCCGCCACCAGGGCGGCCTGTGCCAGCGCATTTAGATGTGGGCTTGGGTAACGTTCCAGATAGCTGGGATGGGCACCATCGATGGAGATCAAAATAATGGTGGGCGGTAGCGCATTCGCCGGGGTGGTGGCCGGGATGCTGCTACAGGCACTTACAAAGAGCAGTACGATCAGTGATAACAAGTAGTTTTTCAAAACAATATCCAATGGATGCGCCAGGTTTCACCCTGGGAAAAAAGACAGATGCTTTGATTTTAGTCGGCTTGTATGAAAGTTGTAAGACAAAAGCGGTGAGTTGTCAGTAGTGGCAGATTGTCCACAAGTTGAAAAGGATCTACTGCTGGCCTATTTTCCGTGGCCAGCAGCGCCGTAAAGCTGAGATTACCTTGCTCTGTTGCGTGCTCTGCGCTCCAAATCACCAAAAAAGGTCACTTGGCGTTGAACACACTCGGAACCTTTCAATAGGGTGCTGGCTGTATCGGGTAGCACACCTTTCAGGTCATTCAGTTCACTACCAAAGTCAAGATACAGACGCGCAAGCCTGCTTTCGAAGTCATGTTTTGCCGCTTTGGGAAGTTCATCGGTGGTTGGAAGCTGCAGGTTTTCATTGGCCCGTTCTTCATCTATCCATTGCGTTAGCATGTCGAGGTACTCCTGAATCCGATTATCTGCGCCTAAGGCGTAACGAGGTTTGAGTTCGAGGGGAAAGTCGGCTGTACTTACTGCGCCTAGATAAGTTAAAGCTGGGTCTAGATCAAAATGCTTGATACCATAGACGGTAAAGGCTAGAGCTCTATAAAGGTGATGCTCAGCCTTCTTGTTAACTTGGTTGGTACGCCTATACCTTGTCTGTGCCTGGACCAGCTCAATGATGACCAAATGCGATAGCGCTTTTGACGTATGCCCTTTGACGACCAACCTGAATGCAATTGCGCGTTGGGTATCTAAATCTAAATTTAAATCAGGGCGATACAAAGCCGCTACCATGGCAAATTCATTATCATTTTGAATTTGCTGGCGAATCGTATCGTAAGAAGCTTCCATATAAGGAGCAATGTATTGGCTACTTTCATGATTGCCAATAACTCTACCTTCAAGTATCGCTGGCCAGATGCGGCCTCTGGAAATATCCCAGTCTTCACGCTCGCGTTGATAATAAGCAAAATCCTGCGGGTGCAGATCAGTAAATGAGATGCACCAGTCGTCCTCGTAAGCCATTCTGGTAGGGTGTGAGTGCGGAGTGGGCTCTGAGTCTGCAACGCCTTGTTGCAGCCTGTCTTTTGGCAAAGGCAACGGGTCCAGGGCCTCGAAGACATGCTTTGGTTGGTCTGTACCGGACGGTGGAGCAGGCTCCAGTGTGGTTTTAGTGGTTAGATCTGCGTGTTTAAAATCAGATGCATCACTATGAAATCGGCTATACACCACTAGCAAAGTAAGCAAAACCAATACGATTGCTGCTGCCGTAATTTTACTGCCTGTGTTCAGAGGAAGGTCCTTCCGTTGTGCTGCCAAAGAGTAGTCATGGCTTGACGGGTGGTACATACGATGTTTGAACTTTGTATACTATCGTTTAAGTAATGTTGATTTCAAGTCGACTAAGGAGGGTGATGGTCGTGGCACCGTCTTCTGCATTGCCAGTTGGCACGAAAATCGTTACACTGCGCGCCTACCAGGGGGTGTGCTCGTAAGAGTGCTGAGATGCTGCTAAGCGAACCCCAAGAACCTGATCCGGATCATGCCGGCGGAGGGATGGTGTTACTAACTCCTTTTGCGCGGGTGATCCCTTTACCGGAGACTACCATGCGCTGTCGTTATTCTGTTGTTGCCGCTTGTCTTATCGCCTCCTTTGCCGCTACGGCGGAGCAAGAGTCCATTGAACGTCTTGAGGTGCAGGGCGACTTCCGGCGTTTGTCGGTGCAGAACATTGCCGGCAGCATTGCAGTGGTTTCCGAGCAGGATATGCAACGTAGCTCGGCGCAGCATCTGGACGAGGTGCTAAGCCAGCTGGCCAATATCAATTTTGCCGCCGGTGCTTCGCGCGGCCGCTTTGTGCAGGTACGCGGTATTGGTGAGCGCAGCGAGTTTATCGATGTGATCAATCCTTCGGTTGGCG
>NZ_JAFIFQ010000095.1 GCF_020831925.1 Alkalimonas sp. | reverse complement strand
GGAAGATGCCACAGCGCCAAACCAGGATATCCCAGCGCATTGGCAGCTGGCCTGCGAGCTGTGCGCCGAGGCCTACCGCCAGCAGCAGCGTATTTTTATCCTGACGGCCACCGAGCAGGATGCGCTTACCCTGGATGAGTGGCTGTGGCAATTTGAGCCCGAGCGCTTTATTCCACACAACCTGCCGGGTGAAGGCCCGGCCCGTGGCGCACCGGTTGAGATCAGCTGGCAGCCGCCGCGCCAGCAACGGCAGGTGCTGATTAATTTAAGCCGCGAGGTACCGGATTTTGCCCGGCGCTTCGCGCAGATTATTGAATTTGTTCCGGCCGACGAGCAACTTAAAGCCGAAGCCAGAACCCGCTATAAACACTATCGTCAGCTTGGCATCACTCCAGAAATGATGTCCACCAGCTGATTTGCAGGTAACCCGATGGAAAAAACCTTTAACCCGAGTCAAATTGAGCAGGCCATGTACCAGGCCTGGGAAAGCAAAGGCTACTTTAAAGCTGGCAGCGACAACAGCCAGGACAACTACTGCATCATGATCCCGCCGCCGAATGTCACCGGCAGTCTGCATATGGGCCATGCCTTCCAGCACACCATTATGGATGCCTTAATCCGTTATCAGCGCATGCAGGGCAAAAACACCCTGTGGCAGGCAGGTACCGATCATGCCGGCATTGCCACTCAGATGGTGGTAGAGCGCAAACTGGCAGCCGAAGGCCAGCCCGATCGTCATGCGCTGGGCCGTGATGCTTTTATTGAAAAAATTTGGCAGTGGAAAGCCGAATCCGGTGGCACCATCAGCGATCAGATGCGCCGGCTGGGCAACTCAGTCGACTGGCAGCGCGAGCGTTTTACCATGGACGAAGGTCTGTCCAATGCGGTGCAGGAAGTCTTTGTCCGGCTGTATCAGGACGATCTGATTTACCGTGGCAAGCGGCTGGTGAACTGGGATCCTAAGCTGCACACCGCCATCTCCGATCTGGAAGTGGAAAACAAAGATCAAAACGGCCATTTCTGGCATTTGCGCTACCCGCTGGCCGATGGCGCTGTCACTGCCGATGGTAAAAATTATCTGGTGGTCGCCACCACGCGGCCGGAAACCATGTTGGGTGATACCGCCGTGGCGGTCAATGCCGAAGATCCACGCTACCAGGCGCTGATTGGCAAAGAAGTCCTGCTGCCGCTGGTCAATCGTCGCCTTCCGATCATTGCCGACGACCACGCCGATATGGAAAAAGGCAGTGGCTGCGTCAAAATCACCCCAGCGCACGATTTTAATGACTACGAAGTCGGTAAGCGCCATCAGCTGCCGATGATCAATGTGCTAAGCACCGAGGCCACCATTCTACCTGTCGGTGAATGCTTCCACAGCAATGGCGAAGCCAACAGTGACCTTAGCGCAGCCATCCCGGCCGAGTTCCAGGGGCTGGATCGCTTTGTTGCCCGTAAAGCCATAGTCGCCGCCTTTGACGCCGCCGGTTTGCTGGATAAAGTCGAAGCCATTACCAATACCCTGCCCTATGGCGATCGCAGCGGGGTGGTGATTGAGCCGCTGCTGACCGACCAGTGGTATGTCCGTACGGCGCCTTTGGCCAAAACCGCCATCGAAGCGGTGGAAAACGGCGACATTCAGTTTGTACCCAAGCAGTACGAAAACATGTACTACAGCTGGATGCGCGATATTCAGGACTGGTGTATTTCCCGTCAGCTGTGGTGGGGCCATCGCATTCCGGCCTGGTACGACGATAACGGCAACGTCTATGTTGGCCGCAACGAACAGGAAGTGCGCAGCAAGCATAGCCTGGCTGACAGCATTGCCTTGCGTCAGGACGACGACGTGCTGGATACCTGGTTCAGCTCGGCGCTCTGGACCTTCTCTACCCTTGGCTGGCCGGAGCAAACACCCGAGCTGGCACGTTTTCACCCAACCGATGTGTTGGTCACCGGCTTTGACATCATCTTCTTCTGGGTGGCCCGGATGATTATGATGACGATGCACCTGATCAAAGACAGCGATGGCAAGCCGCAGGTGCCCTTTAAAACCGTGTATGTCACTGGCCTTATTCGTGATGAAAACGGCGATAAGATGTCCAAATCCAAAGGCAATGTCATCGATCCACTGGATCTGATCGACGGTATTGACCTGGAAGCCCTGCTGGCCAAACGCACCAGCAATCTGATGCAGCCCAAATTAGCCGAGAAAATCGCCAAACAAACCCAAACACAGTTCCCGGAAGGGATCAGTGCAAGTGGCACCGATGCACTGCGCTTCACCCTGGCGGCTTTGGCCTCAACCGGCCGGGACATCAACTGGGATATGAAGCGACTGGAAGGCTACCGCAATTTCTGCAACAAGCTGTGGAATGCCAGCCGCTATGTGCTGATGAACACCGAGGGCCAGGATTGTGGCCAGCAAGGCGGCGCTATGACGCTGTCGCTGGCGGATGAATGGATCCTGACCCAGTACCAGCATACGGTCAAAGCCGTGCGTCAGGCGATGGACAATTACCGCTTTGATTTGGCTGCCCACACCCTGTACGAATTCACCTGGAACCAGTTCTGTGACTGGTACCTGGAGCTGACCAAGCCGGTGTTGCAGCAAGGCGACGAGGCCGCTCAGCGCGGTACCCGCCGTACTCTGGTCACCGTGCTGGAAAGCCTGCTGCGCTTAATGCATCCCATTATGCCTTTTATGACCGAAACCATCTGGCAGCAAGTCGCGCCACTGGCTGGCGTAGAGGGCGACAGCATTATGCTGCAGCCCTATCCTGAGTATCAGGCCGAGGAAGTCAACGACACGGCGCTGCAGGATCTGGAGTGGTTAAAGCAAGTGATCCTGGCGGTACGTACCATCCGCGGTGAGATGAATATCTCCCCCGGTAAGCCGCTGTCGATTTTGTTGCGTCAGCTTAGCAGCGACGAATTGCGCCGGCTGGAGCAAAACCGCAACTTCCTGCAAGTGATGGCCAAGCTTGACGGCATTACCGTGCTCAGCAGCACCGACACCGCCCCGGCCTGCGCCGCCCAGCAAGTCGGTGCTATGGATGTGCTGATCCCGATGGCCGGCTTGATTGACAAAGACGCCGAGCTGGCGCGTCTTGGCAAACTGCTGGAAAAAGCCAAACAGGAACTGGCCCGGGTGGATGGCAAGCTTGGCAATGAGAAGTTTGTCAGTAATGCACCGGAAGCAGTGCTGGAAAAAGAAAAAGCCAAACAGGCCGAGCTGAAGCTCAGCCTTGGCAAGCTTGAAGCTCAGATTGAGGAAATCGCTGCGCTGTAAAGTGCTCGATACCCGCTGACCATAATGGGAGCTTCGGCTCCCATTTTTTTGCCTGCAATTGTCATCGCAATGTCATAGACTGGCGCTAGCATCCATGGTTTTTCAGCGCAGCTCAGACTGCGTCTCTTAAGTTAAAAAAAACAGGTAGCTTTATGACCAAGGCATCCAAACAACCCTTATTTGATTTATCAGGCGCAGAGCCGCAAGCCAACTTCTCAGCCAACCCGGAGTTTTCTGAGGTGCTGGATAAGCGCCTGAACCGGCGCCGTTTTTTGCAAGGCAGTGTGGCGCTGGCCGTGTCCGGCTTTTTGGGGCAAGGCTTGCTCGGCTGCAGCAACCAAAGTTCAACGGCGGCCCTGTTGCAGCAACCGGCCGGTTTGCTGGGTTTTGATGCCATCCCGATCAATCGCTTTGATACCGTCACCGTACCAGCAGGTTACCGCACGCAGGTATTTTTGCCCTGGGGATCGCCGCTCACTGCCGATGCGCCAGCCTACCGGGCCGATGCCAGCCACAGCGCAGCCGATCAGGCCAAACAAATGGGCATGCACCATGATGGCATGCACTTTTTCCCAATCGATCTAAAACAAAGTGGCCAAAGTTCAGACGAAGGTCTGCTGGTGATGAACCATGAGTACGTCGATCCCAATATTTTGCATACCTTTGGTGGCAAAGGGATCCCACGCGATCACGAAGAAGTACACAAAGAGCTGGCTGCGCACGGGGTCTCCGTGGCCCATATCAAAAAGCAAGCCGATGGCACCTGGCAGTTGCTGCAAGATAGCGCGCTGAACCGTCGCATTACCGGCAATACGCCGATGGAATTGACCGGCCCGGTCCGTGGCCACGCCAAGGTGGTCACCAAGTACAGCCCGGATGGCACACGCACCCGTGGCACCCTGAACAACTGCGCTCATGGCGTTACTCCCTGGGGCACCTACCTGACCTGCGAAGAAAACTGGGCATTGCTGTTTGTCAATCATCAGCAACCGATGCCGCGCGAGCACCGCCGGTACAGCATTGCCGATGAGCACAGCATTTTGCACTGGGAAACCGCCGGGCGCAGCGATGATGCCATCAGCCGCTTTAACGCCACCCCCTTTGCCGATAAAGCCAGCGAGGATTACCGCAACGAGCCGAACAACTTTGGCTGGATTGTCGAAATCGACCCGTTCAACCCAGACAGCACACCGGTGAAACACACCGCCATGGGCCGCTTTGCTCATGAAGGGTTGATTTTCGCCAAGCCTGAAAGCGGCAAACCGCTGGTGGCCTATTCGGGCGATGATGCCCGCTTTGAATACATTTACAAGTTTGTTTCGGCCAGGCCATATGATCCAGCCTCCGCAGGCCCGCACTTGCTGGATGAAGGCACTTTGTACGTGGCCCGCTATAACGAAGACGGCAGTGGTGACTGGTTGCCACTTGATATTGGGGATGCAGACTTTCAGGCCAAAGCCAAGGCTGCCGGTCATGTCTTTGACAGCCAGGCCGATGTACTGCTGAACACCCGTCTGGCCGCCGATATCATGGGCGCTACCAAGATGGACCGTCCGGAAT
>NZ_JAFIFQ010000094.1 GCF_020831925.1 Alkalimonas sp. | reverse complement strand
CGAATTGTTAAAGAGCAGTGCTTCATTCCGAAGCAGGACGCGTATTCTACTGCGTCAGGGTATTAAGTCAAGCATCATTTGAAGTAATTTTCCAGTTGATGCAGCTTAATTTTATCTCACATCAGAAAAGGCGCATTAGATGCCTTCTCCGTGTCGACTGGGCGGCATTATAGTGGCTTGTATAAACAAGGCAAGAGAAAAAATGACTTTGCGAACCGTTTGCACAAAAACCAAACAGACAAAGCAAAAACGGCTTTCTGCATTCAGAGCTATTTAGGTTCTGCCGTTCCAAAGAGTGCAACTTTTAAGGTATTGTCAACTTTATCCGGCGCACCGACCATTTCATCGTAAGCTGATTGGTGGCTCAGGTAGGCCTTGCGAATGGTCGCCTCCGCAAACGCATCACGAACTTGCTCAATGCTGTGAAATTTCTTTGGCCGGCCTGTGGCATCGTCAATTATAAATGCTTTGCGATTATCGAAATCGACCTCTGCTAGATAAAGCCCCATCTCATAGGAGTGGATCACCAGTTCATCAATATGAACATCCTGCCGATTCAAATGTTCTAAGCGGTGAAAATTCATAGGCACCTCGTAGTCGTTTTTTTCTAATACGAGTTTAGTGCAAAAAGCGATCGCTCACAGGAAAGTTTATTCAGAAATGGGACAAGCTTTACATTAAGAAATAGCCAAAGGTACTATGATGAAAACTCAGTCAGCATTCTAACTTGTCGAGCTGTTGATGGACCCATCATTTTTTCGCTGTAAACAGGTATTAGTAGTAGAGGATTGTGCACCGGTCCGTGCTACTGTAAAAAGTATGCTTCAAACCATCGGCTTTGAAGCTATTCACCTGGCACGTAATTCGACCGAGGCGCTAAAAAAGTGCTACGAAATCCCCTTTGATTTTATTCTTTGCGATTTCAATTTAGGTGACTGCAAAGATGGCTATCAACTATTTGAAGCTCTGAAACTGCAAGATCTCATCAGCCCACTATGCTGTTTTATGATCATTAGCGCTGAGAGTCAGCGTAAAATCGTCCACGGTATGATAGAGCTGCAACCTGATGACTATTTACTGAAACCTTTCAGTTATCCGGTGCTAGAAGAACGCATTATTCGCATGGTCAAAAGCAAAATAGCGCTTCGCAAAATCTACCTGGCAATTGCCGAGCACGACTATACACTAGCTATCGACGAGTGTGACAAAGCCTTAAATGCCAAGCCAGAACACAGCCAAACCATCTACCGCTTAAAAGGCGAGCTGTTGCTGCAAACTAAAGCCTATGAGAAAGCAGAAAAGTATTATCGGATGCTAAAAGAGAGCAAATCCTATCCTTGGGCGCGGCTTGGCTTCGCCATTGCAGGCTTTCGCCAGGAACGTTGGGAAGATAGTGAGTTGGAGCTAATCGATTTAACGCAATTTGATGAAACCAAAGTCGAAGCTCTGGACTGGTTATCTCGATTGCTAGTTAAGCAAAACCGCTATCAACGAGCTTGCGAGACTTTGAGTGAGGCAGCTTTACTCTCACCAAAGAATATTACCCGCCAGCAAACCCTGAGTAATTTAACCAGTATCATAGGTGATAAAGAAGCCGCAGCTCGAATCCATAGTAAATTAGTTGCTGCCGCACGCCACTCTATCCATGATACTGCCGATAATTACCTAAACCATGCCCGAGCTCTAATTGACCTGGCACAAACTAAATCTGTGATGGAACGAGCCGTTCATTTGCAACATGCCAGCCAATTAGTCACTGGCCTGAACAAACGGTTTAATGAAGCCCTGGTACAGCAGGAAGTCCAGTTGGTACGAGGCCGAATCCTTGCGGCCAAAGGGCAATTGGCCGAGGCAAAAGAACTTATCCATGGTATTAGTGGGCTGAAAAGCAAAAAACTCACCATTGACAGCTGCATGGATGCCGCCAAAGCCTATTTTGAAATTGGTGATTTGTATGAGAGTGAGTATTACATCGACGAAATGCGCCGGCACCTGGCTAAAGATGACTTCCTGACCGAAACCCAGCAACTGATGTTAAAAATGGAGCAAAACCGACATCAGGAGCTAAAAGATAAAATCAAAACCATTAACCAGGAAGCCTCAGAAGCATACCAGCATGGCCATTATGGCAGAGCTAGCGAGCTATTCCATGAGGCTTTTCAGTTCATGCCAAGCAATCCGGTCATCGCGCTGAATATGCTGCAGGCCATGAGTAAAGGGACTGGCCTGACGGTAGAAACCATGAAACCAGCCAGGCAAGCCATTGCTTTGCTTGAACAAAGCGAGTTGAGCATCACCAACCAGGAACGTTACAAGAAATACTACCGCACACTTATCAACAAACACCCGGAGTTGGCAACCAAAAGTCGTGCACCGTCTGTGGCTGGTTAATCAGCTGCCCGGGTGGCCTGCCAGGACACCACCTGCCAACCTGAATCATTCCGTAGCAGAGTGCCGCTGTTGTAAAAGCGTAATTGCTCAGTATCACTGTTACCGAGCAAAGTAAAGTTCAGCACAGCTACATCGCCATAGATACGGATCTGGATATCCTCTGCCCCATAGTACAGGCGAATATCCGCTTCAGCAATGGGTCCACTACTCTGCACGCCCTGCATCAAGGTGTCCTTACCAAAACGGGTTCCGGCAGAGCTGGTATAGACTAAATCTTCAGCCCAAAAGCTCTGATGGATCTTTGCATCATTGCGGCTGGCTCCTGCTAAAAACTGATGCAATAACGCTGTAATTTCAGCTTTATTGTCATTAGCAGATACCGATGGCACCATCAACAAGCAGGTGAGTAGTGTTACCGTAAAAAATAGGCTTTTCATCTGTCCTCCTTCCGTAAAAAAAGCGAGCCGAAGCTCGCTTACTTAATGATTGAACGGGCTACATGCTGATGCCACCATCAATTTCAACCACCCGACCAGTGAAAAAGTCGTTTTCAAAAATGTATTTGGCGGTATGAGCAATCTCACTAGCCTCGCCAAGACGTCCCACCGGTTTCATCTTTTCCAGCCGCTCCCGTGCTTCCGGTTTCATTGCATCAGTCATTGCCGTGCGGATCACCCCTGGTGCGATAGCGCCAACCCGAATACCATAACGGCCCAGTTCACGTGCCCAGGTGACTGTCATTGCGACCACGCCGGCTTTGGACGCAGCGTAGTTGGTTTGCCCCATATTACCGCCACGGGCAACGCTCGACATATTGATGATCACACCTTTGGTGCCTCGCTGCACCATAATGGCGGCCGCTTCACGACCACAGAGGAAAACGCCGGTCAGGTTGACATCGATCACGGACTGAAATTGCTGCAGCGGCATCTTGCTCACCAGCTCACCATCTTTGTATTTCAGCAACAAGCCATCCCGTAAAATCCCGGCATTGTTAATCAAGCCATCCAGGCCATTGAAGTCACTATCAATAGCAGCAAAAGTTGCTTCCACCTCGGCTTCATTCGCCACATTGGTCGGATAGGTTCGCACCTCAGCACTGGCAGACAATTCGGCTTTGGCCGCAGCCAGCTGCTCTTCATTCATATCAATCAGTGCCAACCGGGCTCCTGCAGCAGCACACATGCGAGCCATTTCCAGACCGAGCCCTTGGGCACCACCAGTAATGACGATGGTTTTGTTGTTCAGATTCATGCTTTTTTCTCAAACAGTTTAAAGATACTGGAAAAATCAAGTTTGCCATGGCCGGCACGCTGATGGGCGACATACAGATTACGCGCCAAGGCCCCCATCGGAGTGCTGCTTTGGCTTTGAGTGGCGGCTTCGAGCGCCAGCCCAAGATCTTTGGCCATCAAATCCACCATAAAGCCGCCCTGATAATTGTTGGATGCAGGCACATTCTCCAGCACGCCCGGGCAGGGATTGTAAAGCTCCAGCGTCCAGTTACGACCGGAGCTTTTTAGCATGATTTCCGACAGCACCTTTGGGTCCAGACCGTTGTCGATGCCCATTTGCAGCGACTCCGAAGTACCGACCATCAAAATACTGAGCAGCATGTTGTTGCAAATTTTCGCCACCTGACCGGCACCGATAGCGCCGGCATGGAAGATATTCTTCCCCATGCCCTGCAACACCGGCACGGCTTTTTGATAATCGGCCTCGCTGCCACCGACAATAAAGGTCAAAGTACCGGCTTTGGCACCACCCACACCACCGGATACCGGAGCATCAATAAAGGCAATGCCCTGCTCCACCAAACCAGCGCCAAGTTTACGGGCACTGTCGGCATCGATGGTGGAGCAATCAATCACCAGCGCATCTGATTTGATCTGAGCAGCTATGCCCTGCTCTCCCAGGTACAAACCAAGCACATGCTTGCCAGCAGGCAGCATCGAAATAACAAAGTCAGCACCAGTGGCGGCATCGGCTGCTGAAGCGGCGATGTCAGCACCTTCTGCTTTGACAGTTGCCAGTGCCTCCAGTGATAAATCAAAGGCTTTGACCTGGTGGCCGGCTTTAGCAAGGTTGATGGCCATAGGGCCACCCATATTGCCAAGGCCAATGAATGCAATTGTTGCCATCATAAACTCCTTACAAGCCTAACATACGAAGCGGATGCTGACTGGCAGTCCACGGCGATGTAAAAAAGGTATCGATCAGTTCTTTTGGAACAGACTCTACATTAGGGTATTGCCAGTTGGGCTGACGATCTTTGTCAATCAAGAGCGCTCGCACCCCTTCGGCAAACTCGCCCATACGGCCACACTGCACACTGATGCCAAGTTCCAGCCTGAAGCTGTCGGCCAAAATCATGCTCTGCCCAAGCTGCAACTGCCGGAACACAATATGAGCGGTTATAGGACTGCCATAACTCAGCGCTTCTTTGGCTTTTTGCAGCCAGCTATCATCGCCTGGCATGGCATGAATGGCAGTAATCACGGCTGGCAGGGTATCCAGCT
>NZ_JAFIFQ010000093.1 GCF_020831925.1 Alkalimonas sp. | reverse complement strand
GGTACGGCTGCGCGAGGCCACCAGTAGGCTGCTGCATGGCAGCGCACGCTGGGCAAGCAAGGTGTGGCAGTTTGAGTAATGGATACTGGGTTTAGGTGTGCAGTCACAGGCTGCGCACCTGAAACGAAGCTAAAATCCGCGGCGTTTTCTGTTTCTTCGGCTCTTAGGATGTTGCCAACCGACAGTTCTGCCCTGGTTAGAGGTTGAGGCTGGCTTTTGGTAGTCTTGAAAGCGCTGAAAAATAGCGGCAAGGATTCCTGTAAAGGTGGTGTTTTCGATGTTGTCATAATCATCATGCAATTTGCTGAATAGAAGCATCAGCAATACAATGCAGGAGTACACCCCGTAAGAAATTATAGACAGTACAATGAGATAGTGCCCTCTGACTTCGAAAGCTTTGGTTTGAGGCTTCAAAAATAGCAGGTTTTGTTGGCCGCAATCAGCGCCTGCTTTTGAAGCGGCTTCACAAAACCCAATCTTGCTGTATGTGCCCTTTACTTGTTCTAAGTAAGTTATGCTGTTGACATCCAACCGCTGGAACTTTTGATGCGACTCCAACGCAAAGTCATAGAAGGCATTGTATACACTTAGCTCGCTTGGGTGATGAAAGGGGTTCTTGGTGGAAGTTCTGTGGCCTTTTGTGTATCGCGCAGCCAGCATAACATCGGATGCTCCTTCAATAGGGCAGCTATAAAACAGCTGGAAGTCATACGTATAGCCTTTTGGTTTGGTCGGTGGAGTTAAAGTTGAATGCTGTTTACATTTGGCTGTGTCGATCTTCAGGTGATTGATGTGGAAAAATTGTTCGTTAGGATATTCTGTTACCTCTTTGGCATGCTCTACTTCTATCAGTCCGAAATAGCTGTACTCAACATAGCTAAGCGCACACATCATAGGATGCATCATGGCTAATGCAATAAACAGATTGTATAAGCTGTAGTTACTAATGTAGCCGCCGTATGATTTTTGCAATAGCCACAAGCGCGGGCGAAATAGACATGCACTAAACAGCACAGGAAGTGCCATCGAAGTCATAAAAAAATAATCTTTGTAAGGCGCTATGGGCAGCCGGGCTTTTATTAGGAAAACCCAAACTATGGCATAAAAAATAACGATAGCGACAGTTGAGGTGATCAGAAAGGGGATAAAAATTCGTTTTATTTTAACCTGAAATTTTTCCACAGGAATTCCATTCCACGCGATAGCATGTGCTCGGCGACCGATGTTGCCACAGAGCGAATATTGCCTTGGTTTATAAGGCTGATTAAACGATATAAGACTGGAATAACATACCCGCGAAGCCAAGCAAAACCATACCAGACATACTGATTTCCAGCCAAAGGGATAACCACCACTGCAACCGGTTCGCTGTTTGTCGAATAGGCAGGATAGTGTTCATAAACCCTGGATTCCGTCCACGATCGATTCGCTCAAATGGTACTAGGATGACCGTGGCATACCAACCGCTTTTAAATGGCCAGACGACCCAGTCACTGATGTGATCCTGATTCTTCTGACGCAAGATGCGCTGAATTGGACGGGTTACAAATAGCGCAACTACTGGGTAGGCGATTAAGCTTGAAAGCAGCAGGCCTATCATCGTGAATACATACCAAAGTGGCATAGGGTGTTCCATTAGCGGCGGCCCTGCAAGCGCCAATCATAAAAGCGGCCAGCACTAACCACTACCAAGTGACCATACACCCATGAACTCAAGTAAAAGACCGCAAAACATTAAGAAAACCATGCCAAACATGCTGACTTCCAGCCAAAGGGATAACCAACATTGCAACCTGTTCGCGGCTTGCCTAATCGGCAGTACTGTGTCCATAAAGCCTTGATTACGTTCATGACGCCAGCGCTCAAATGGCACTACGATGGCCATGGCATACCAACCGCTCTTAAAAGGCCAAACGACCCAGTCACTGATGTGATCCTGATTCTTCTGACGCAAGATGCGTTGAATAGGACGGGTTACAAACAATGCAACTATTGGATAGGCAATGAAAGTAGAAAGCGCTAGTGCAATGGTCAGAAATGTATACCACAGCGGTACTGTGTATTCCATTAACGGCGGCTCCGAATATAATCTGAGGCTGTATCATAACCAAACCCCGTTATTCTTTGCATGCCTTTGTCGGTATGATAGGCCGCACCAAAACCAACAGCAGCTGCGGTCCCTACCAATAAGACCCAGCCTACCGGGGTTAGTGCAATAGATAAGCTTAGAGCACTGATTGCGATGATAGCTCCTTTTCCAACTATCCAGCCAGCTGCTGCTCCAGCGCCCAAACCTAAATACTGGGTGATAAACTCCCGTAGACGATTATCTGAACGGTAGACAGTGTTTGCCCGCACTCCAGCATCAATAAAAAGCAGACCTCGGCTAGCTACCTGGGTGCCTCTGGCAAAACGCTGCACTGTGCTTACCTGCTGGCTATTGGCAAAGCGCAGGGTTCGGCCGGTTCGTTGGTTGTTGCGGCCATAGCGGGCTATATTCACAGCGCGATCGGGGTTTAGCAGGGCAGAGCGGTTGGCATGTGCTCCCAAGGTTGCATGATAGCGTTGCAGCTGAGCTTGAAAGCGAGCGGTCATATCAGCATGCATGCGACGGGCATGGGCCTCTTTTGCCGCCAGCAACGGATTATGGGCTCCTCTGGCTCTGGCGCCCCGAACCTGCGATTTGGCCTGGCTGGCTTCGTGCAAATCAAGCAGAGCTTGCTGATAGCGTACGATGGAGCGCTGAAATGCTGTGTACTTGCTGTTGGTAGCGCCAACCATGGCGCCGGCTGCGGTTAGTCCCTGTTCATCGATCAGGTGGATAACCGGCTTGATCAATTCCTCAGTGACGTAAGCAAGCGCTATGGTATAGTCGTCATATGCATCAGCAATTTGCTGCAGGCGCTGCAGCTCGCGGGCAGAATAGCGATCAAAAGCAGACAGCACACCTTCATCCCCGGGCTGGCAGCTCATCAAATATGGTTGGTTAGGGAACAGTAAGCCATGTCGGCTGGGGTTCTGGCGCTGATACTGAGCGAGTAAATCAGGTTCAGCGGCAAAAAACTCCTGCGCCCGCTCAGTGGTCCTTGGAAAGTAAATATCTGCCATTTGCATGTCCTTATCAGCTGGGTTGAAGCTGCGAAATTTTATCGTAAGAACATTTTTGATACAATTATTTTTTATATGTCACCAGGTGGTAATTTTCTAGTGGGTGAGCATTCCGCTTTCTTCGCTACTGAAGTGAGCAACCTTTAACAGCAATCCAATTACTAGTTGAACACAGGGCGAGCTTAGAGCTTCATATTCATTTATAGAATAAATTTATCTGAATTAAGTATTTTTACTTATTTACAGCAGTCGTTATGATGCAGGCTGGCTATGCTGAATAAGCACTCTGCAGAGGAACCGATGAGTATCCGTATCGAAGGCGTAAATAAGCGGTTTGGCGATTTTGTCGCATTGGACAACATCGATTTGAGCATCAACACTGGTGCGCTGACCGCTTTGCTTGGCCCGTCCGGCTCGGGTAAAACCACCTTGCTGCGCATTATCGCTGGCCTGGAGCAGGCTGATAGCGGCCGGGTACATTTTAACGAGCAGGACATCACCGGCCAGCATGTCAGTGAGCGCGGTGTCGGTTTTGTATTTCAGCACTATGCGCTCTTTAAGCACATGACGGTGTTTGACAACGTGGCTTACGGTTTAACGGTGAAACCGAAAAAACTACGGCCTTCCAAGGCTGAAATCGATAAAAAAGTGCGGGAGCTGCTGGAGCTGGTGCAGCTGGGCTGGACCGCAGAGCGCTACCCGGCCCAGTTATCGGGCGGCCAGCGTCAGCGTATAGCCCTGGCGCGGGCATTGGCAGTTGAGCCCAAAGTACTGCTGCTGGATGAGCCTTTTGGTGCACTGGATGCCAAGGTACGCGCCGAGCTGCGCCGCTGGTTACGCCGTTTGCACGATGAAATTCATATTACCAGTGTGTTTGTCACCCATGATCAGGAAGAAGCGCTGGAAGTGGCAGACCGTATTGTGGTGATGAACAAGAGCCATATTGAGCAAGAAGGTAGCCCGGAAGAAGTGTACGACAAACCCGCCAATCCTTTTGTGTATGAATTTTTGGGTAACGTGAATTTGTTCCGGGCCCGGGTGCAGCAGGGCAAAAGCCAGATTGGCCCGGTTGAGCTGGCATCGCCGGAGCACAGCCAGGCAGAGGAGCAACAAGGCTTTGCTTATGTGCGTCCGCACGAAATTGATGTCTTTGCCAAAGCACAGAGCGACAGCCTGCCGGTGACGCTGGATTTAGTGACCATTGTCGGGCCTGTTGCCCGGTTGGAAGTGATGTCCTTAAGCGATCAGCAGCTTATTCATGTGGAACTACCGAAAGAGCAGTTCCGCCAGCTTGGCCTGCAGCAAGGCGACCAGGCCTGGATTTTACCGCGCTACAGCAAAGTCTTTCTTGGCGAAGGCATTTAAATCAGCCTGATTCAACAGGCATTTTGGTTTACCATGAGGCTTCGAGTGTTGTTTTAGAATCGGAGTCTGCCCCTGATGAACGCAGAGTTGCTGTTAGTCCTGGCGATGTTGCTGCTCTGCATGGGCTGCTTTGCCGCCAACAAACCCCGTACCGATGTGGTTGCCTTGGTCGTACTGGCGGTGTTTCCGCTGACCGGCCTGCTGACCGTGCAACAAACCCTGGCCGGCTTTAGCGATCCGGCGGTGATTTTGATTGCAGCGCTCTTTGTGGTAGGCGATGGTTTGGTCCGCACCGGCATTGTTTACCGGCTGGGTGACTGGCTGGTGCGGGTGTCGGGCAACAGCGAAATCCGCTTGTTGATCTTGCTGATGCTGTCGGTGGCGGCTCTGGGCTCCATTATGAGTTCAACCGGCGTGGTGGCGATTTTTATTCCGGTGGTGCTGAGCATCTGTGCCCGGCTCAATATTGCGCCCGGCCGCTTGATGATGCCGCTGGCTTTTGCGGCGCTGATCAGCGGCATGCAAACCCTGGTAGC
>NZ_JAFIFQ010000092.1 GCF_020831925.1 Alkalimonas sp. | reverse complement strand
TGGATTTATTTTATCTGGATAGCCAGGGGCAGCTGGTGCAGCAGCAAAGCGGCGACCACATTCCGTTTTATCAGCGGCCGGTGCTGAGCCGCAGCCTGGTTTTGCGTTTAAAGGATGTGGAGCAAGAGCGCACGGTTGCCTACCTGTTGCGAGTAACAACCGGCAGCGCCATGACGCTGCGGCCGCAGCTGCAGTCACCGGGTGATCTTTTAGTGCAAGAAAAAAACAGCACCTTGCTGTATGGCATTTTGTTTGGTTTAAGCCTGTTCGCCGCCGTGTTGGCCTTGATCAGTTGGGGCTGGACGCGTCAAGTTGCTTTTTTCACCGCTGCCGCCTACAGCCTGGTGTATGCCTGGTTTCACTTTACCATCAATGGTTTTGATCAGCAGTATCTGTACCCGCAGCTACCGGCACTCTCAGATCGCATGATTGGTGTCAGTGGTTTTTTGTTTGCGGCTTTGTTGTTGCAACTGGTTCGGCAATTTACTCCCATCCGACGGTTTTTCCCCCGTCTGGATCAGGCCATGTTTTGGTTGCTGTGCGCGCACCTGGCTGGCGCCTTGGCGTCTCTACTGGGGGCTTATCCGTTGCTGGCACCCTGGCTGATGCTATCGGGTCTGCTGCAGATGGCGGTGATTTTGGCGCTGATGTTGCCGCTGATCAAACAAGACAAGCCAGTCCCCTTGCTTTTTTTTGCGATGCTATTGCCTGGTTGGCTTGCTTTAATTTTGCAGGTGATCCGCAACCTCGGTGGCTTGCCCTACAATTTCTGGACATCCCATTTGTGGGCTTTATCGACCATGCTGCAAGTGGTGTTCCTGATGCTGGTGCTGTTGGTAGTGCTGAACCGAGAACAACAACGCCTAAGACAGCAACTGGAAGAAAACAGTGCTCTGCAGCGCTTTTATCAATTGATGGCGCACGAGCTACGAACGCCTCTGGCGGTGATTAGTTCTGCCTTAACCAACCTGCAATGGCAAACCAGTACTGTGCCGGAGGCTAAACCCCGCATTGAGCGGGCGCGGATGGCGGTGGCGCGGCTCAATAATTTGGTGGATAACGCCTTGGCAGAAGATCGCTTGCACTTGCTCGAACAAGGCCTGCAGTTGGAGCCTGTGGTACTTGTTGATTGGGTGGCAGAGCTGCAAAGCCTGTGCTTGCTTACAGAAAAGCATCAGTTGGTAATCCCATCCTTAGCGCCCGACGAGACGGTCTGGTTTGATAAACAGTGGTTGACCCTGGCGGTACTGAATCTGCTGGATAATGCCGTGAAGTATTCACCGACCGGTGGCACGATTGAGCTGGAGATAAGTATGGACTGCGAGCACTGGACTTTGGCGGTGCACGATCAGGGCAGTGGCGTTGCCACCGCCGATATCCCACAGCTGTTTCAGCGTGGCTTTCGGGCCAGACAGCACCGGGCGATTAGTGGCCTTGGTTTGGGGCTGCATCTGGTGGCGATGGTGGTGCAAACGCATGGCGGCAAGGTCTGGTATCAACCGAAAGCTGTGGGCAGTAGCTTTTGCCTGCAGTTGCCTGTGACGCCAGCCGCAACCGATGCCCATACCATGACTGATGCACACTAGTCACTTTCCTGTTCCAGGGAAAATGTAAGAAATGGTAAGGTTTGCTTCCTTGCTTATTGTTGATGCCAACGGCCATACTTTCAATTATTTGTTTGTTGGAGTATGCCATGGGCTCACCTTACTCATCATTGTGTTTTGCTCAACTATTTAGCTCACTTCGCGGTTTGATGGTAGCGCTGTTGTTGTGCTGTGCCAGTTTCACCGTAGCGGCGCATGACATTACACCACCTGCGGCGGGCGATGGCACCGCAGCGAACCCCTATCAAATTGCCACTTTGGCCAATCTGGCCTGGATCGCGGACGACTCAAGTCGTTGGTCGGCTCACTACATCCAGACTGCTTCTATTGATGCCTCTTCAACCAGTGGTTGGAATGGGGGGGCAGGTTGGTCGCCTATAGGCTCATTCTCGACTCCATTTTCTGGCAGTTACAATGGTGATGGACACACTATCGGCAATCTCTACATTAATCGAGAGGACTTGGAACAAGGGTTTTTCGGCAGACTTGGTACTGGATCTGAAATAACCAATGTCGGCCTGATTGATATTAATTATACGGTGAGTTCGCAATCTGGTGGGTTAGTTGGTTTTGCTGATGCTGGTTCAAACATTACACACAGCTACACAACAGGTACCTTAACCAGCTCAAGCAGTATAGTCGGAGGGTTGGTTGGGTATACCAATGGGTCGATAGCAGATTCACACTCTTCCGTTAATATCCCCGCTTCATTTGATGACACCGGTGGATTGGTGGGAACAGCTAACAGCGGAACCATCACTAATAGCTTTGCAACGGGAAATGTCGTGGGTACATTTCGTACCGGTGGTTTGGCTGGACGAAACAATTCCGCCACCATCGCAAACAGTTTTGCGACTGGTAATGTCAGCAGTGCTGCTGGCACCAGTGGAGGTTTCGCTGGGCAGGTGGGCAGCAATGGCCGGATTGAAAACAGTTACGCATTAGGCAACGTGATTAGAACTGCCGGCACGAATATTCGATTCGGCGGTTTTGTTGGTCGGAATGATCAAGGGAAAATCCTGAATTCCTTCGCAACCGGAAGTGTGAGCTTCGATGCAGTTGTGCAACCCGATAAAGGTTTTGTGGGTGACGTTACTACCGGCGGCAATTATGAAATGACAGGGAATTTCTGGGATACAGAAACCTCCGGCGCCTCATCAACGGCAGGCGATGCGACTGGCAAAACCAGTGCCGAGATGAAAACACAATCGACCTTTACCGCAGCTGCCTGGAATTTTGACGATGTATGGGCCATGTCGTGGGGCAAGGCATATGGGGGCTACCCCACCTTGCAATGGACCGGTGGTTTTGCAAAGGCACCGATTGGCAACCAAATTGGCTCCTTAGCCAATCTGGTGTGGCTGGCCGAAGACACCGCCAGATGGAGCGGTCATTACACCCAAACCGCTGATATCAATATGGCCACCACCATCAGCTGGGATGCTGGCCATGGCTGGTCACCGATTGGCACGATGGCGACCAATTTTACCGGGGTTTACCAAGGAGGTGGGCACAGAATCACCAATTTGTTTATTCACAGGCCCAGCGAAAGCAGAATTGGTCTCTTTGGCCAAACAAATGGAGCCACTATTTCAAAACTAGGGCTTGTTCACCCACAGGTAACAGGGATGGGCAATGTGGGTACCTTGGTGGGTTTAACCGAAGGGGGCACGTCAATCTCAGAGTCCTTTGCCAGAGGTGGCTCGGTCAATGGTAGTGACAGCTTTGTTGGCGGCTTGGTTGGTCGAACGTTTTCTCAGGCCGATACGATCACTAATGCCTATGCTCAGGTCCGAGTCCTGGGTGGTGTAGGCGCTGATCGAGAGTCAGCCGGTTTAGTTGGCGCTAACAGTGCAACCTTGACCAATTCATACGCTGCAGGCGAAGTACGAGTCAATGAAGTTGATGTTGGATTTGGAAATTTTATTCGCTTGAGCAATGGACTTGTTCGACACGTTATGGGGTCATACCTAAATAATTTTTACGATACAGACATTTCAGGCCATTCAGGCAATGCCAGTGGAAGGACTGGTAAGACGACTGCCGAAATGCGTGATGTGATGACCTTCATCGACTGGGATTTCGACGATGTTTGGGGCATCCATGCCGCCAGAAACAATGGCTATCCCTATTTGCGCTGGGAGTACCCGCCAGCAGAATTCGAGGTGACTTACCATGCCAATGGTGCTACCGGAGGTGCAGTGCCGCCGGCGCAGGTTAAAGTTGAAAACGTGACGCTCACCCTTGCGGGGAACAGTGGTAACCTGGAGCGAACCGGTTTTACCTTTGGTGGTTGGAACACCCAGCCGGATGGCAGCGGTACCGATTATGCAGCCGGTGGTAACTATACCGCCAATGAAGCGGTGACGCTGTACGCAAAGTGGCTTATTAACAGCTATACCGTCACGTTCATCGATTGGGATGGAACGGTGTTAACAACTGAAACCGTAAACCATGGCGCAGCTGCAACAGCGCCTGCTGCTCCTTCGCGCATGGGTCATAGTTTTACCGGCTGGAGTCCCAGTGATTTCAGCAACATTACCACCAATACCATGGTAACAGCGCAATACAGTGTGAACAGTTACACTCTTAGTTTTGATAGTGCCGGGGGCTCCGCCGTTGCGGCTATTACGGCCGACTTTGGCGCTGCCATCACGGCACCGGCGGCACCGACGCGAGAAGGCTTTAGCTTTGTCGGCTGGACCCCTGCGCTGCCAGCAACCATGCCAGCGACGAGTCAAACCCATACCGCGCAGTGGTCGGTCAATTCTTATACCCTAAGCTTTGACAGTGCCGGTGGCTCTGCGGTGGCAGCGATTACGGCCAACTCTGGTACTGCAATCAACCCTCCTGCTGAACCCACGCGCTTAGGCTATACCTTTACCGGCTGGGAGCCAGCTTTGCCGGATACCATGCCAAGCAATGACGTAACGGTGACAGCGCAGTGGAGCATTAACCAATACACGCTGAGTTTTGATACTGTAGAGGGCACCGATGTGGCTGCCATCACCGCCGATTTTGGCAGTGCCATTAGCGTGCCCGAGCCTCCAACGCGAGCAGGCTTCGTTTTTGCAGGCTGGCAGCCTGAGTTGCCAGCAACCATGCCAGCCCAGAATCAAACGCATACGGCACAGTGGAACCAGAGTAGCTTTACGGTGACCATTGCCCTAACCGGTGAAGGCAGTGTCACTCCTGCCAGTCAGCAGGTGGCTTTTGGCAGCAGTGCCAGTTTTGATCTAAGCGTGGCTGAAAATACCTTTGTACACGTTGAGAGCAACTGTGCTGCCAGCCGCTCGGGTAATAAGATTATTACGGCAATGCTAAGTGCAGACTGTACGATTAGCCTGGTGACCTATACCGCCGTTGAGCTTGATGTTGAAGACACCAGTCCGGCAGGCAGTCAAGAAGCAAGGCGCTTTAGGCTGGGTGAGGGCGCAGGCGAGCAAGTATTGACCGCCTTGCAACAAACCCGCAGTGGTACCGCCGAGTGGCTGGATATCGCCGA
>NZ_JAFIFQ010000003.1 GCF_020831925.1 Alkalimonas sp. | reverse complement strand
CCGTTGCTCTATCCAACTGAGCTACGGGCGCACATGTCAAACGCCTACGCGGGAGGATTTAGTGGTCGGTGATGCAGGATTTGAACCTGTGACCCTTCGAATCAAGAGTACCCAAACCAAGTGCACTACCACCACGTTAAAATTGGTCGGTGATGCAGGATTTGAACCTGCGACCCCTTGGACCCAAACCAAGTGCGCTACCAAGCTGCGCCAATCACCGACTTTGCTGCATCGCTGCAACGGGGCGGAATATTAACGCCCGGACAAGGTATCGTCAAACCTTTTTTTAGTCCGCCCCCCCGATTGCTGCTTATTTATACCAAGCGGCGGATAAAAGCCAAATCAGCATCTTGGCCATTACGTGAATGGCTATCTGCTGGATCAGCTGCAAGTATCTGGTCATCCGCCGGTGGGTATGAGAAAATAACAGCATTCACTTATGCTGAGAGAAGTTATGACCGCCCAGTTGATCGATGGTAAAGCCGTCGCCCAGTCGATAAAAGCCAAAGTTGCCGCAAAAGTCCAGCATCGCCTGCAGCAAGGAAAACGAGCCCCAGGTCTAGCCGTTGTTCTGGTCGGCCAGGATCCGGCATCCCAAGTTTATGTGGGTAGCAAACGCAAAAGCTGTGACGAAGTTGGTTTTCGTTCCTTTTCCTACGACTTACCAGCTGACAGTTCCGAGCAACAACTGCTGGATTTGATTGATCAACTGAACCAGGACCCGGACGTGGATGGCATCCTAGTGCAACTGCCGCTGCCGGCTGGGCTGGATGCGTCGGTGATTTTAGAGCGCATTCATCCACACAAAGACGTGGATGGTTTTCACCCTTACAATATCGGCCGACTGGCCCAGCGCATGCCAGCGCTCCGTCCCTGCACGCCCAAAGGCATTATTGCTCTGCTGGAGAGCACAGGCCAAAACATCAAAGGTCTGCATGCGGTGGTAGTTGGCGCCTCCAATATTGTCGGCCGACCAATGGGGCTGGAGCTGCTGTTGGCTGGTTGCACCACCACCATCTGCCATCGCTTTACCCGAGACTTGGAATACCATGTACGCCAGGCCGAACTCTTGGTGGTTGCCGTGGGTAAGCCCGACTTTATTCCGGGTGATTGGATAAAACCTGGGGCTTTGGTGATTGATGTCGGCATCAACCGATTGGATAGTGGTAAGCTGGTAGGAGACATAGGGTTTGCTGCTGCCGCAGAGCGTGCTGCTTATATTACCCCTGTACCAGGTGGTGTTGGCCCTATGACAGTCGCTTGCCTGATTGAGAACACGCTGGAAGCCTGCGAGCGCTATCACGACCAGTCTTAAAGCTAAAAAAAAACCGCAGCGGCTGCTACGGTTTTTTTTGCGAAGCAAAGGTTGGTGTTAACTCAGCCGGCTAAAGCGCTGTACCAAATCTTTTAAATCATGGGCGGTATCCTGCAAGCGGAACACACTGTCTGCCGCTTGCTGCCCCTTGCCAGTACTGTCTTGCGCCAACTCGGAGATACTGACTACCTGACGATTAATATCATCGGCCACATGTGCCTGCTGCTCAACAGCTGTCGCCATTTGCATCGCCATAGCCGCAATGCTGTTGATGGCCTGACTGATACCATCCAGCATTTTTTCGGCATCACCGACCATAGCGACCCCTTTATCCGCATCACCTTTCCCCGCCTCTGCGACCTGCACAGCGGCCTCCGCCTTGCGGGTCAGCTCGGTGATAATGCCATGAATGTCCTTGGTCGACTCGGTGGTACGTGCCGCCAGTTGCCGCACTTCATCGGCAACCACGGCAAAACCCCGACCTTGCTCACCGGCTCGCGCTGCTTCAATGGCGGCATTGAGTGCCAGCAAGTTGGTTTGGTCGGCAATTTGCTCAATGATCTGAGCCGCCTTGGCAATGCTGCTGGTTTGTGCCGCTAATTCCTGCACAGAGCTGCTGATTTGATTAACCGACTGCTGCAAATGCACAATGGCTCCCCGGGTATCACCGGCAATTTGCAAACCGGATTGCGCCAGCTTATCGGCATCATCCGCCTGAGAAGCGGTTTCCTGCACATGCACCGACACTTCAGCAATGGTGGTGGTCATCTCATTCATCGCCGTTGCCACCTGCTCGGTCTCCTGCTGCTGACGACCAATCTGTTCAATCGCTTGCTCTGAGGTGGTTTTAGCATCGCTGGAAAAATTAAAGACCCGCTCAGCAGCATCTTCAATCCGGGTCAGTACGGTATTTAAGTGCGCCTGCTCAGCCAGGATCGCCACTTCAAAAGATGCTTCTACCCCCTGACTGTCACTGTAGGACTGCATCGCCAGCGGATCACGAAAGGCCGACGGTAACAGCGCATCCAGCCGGCCAAGTCGTGCCTGGCATTGCCACTGGGCAATGACGTAGACCAGCACAGTGGTCAGCGCTAGGGATAGCGCCGCAGCACCAACGCCAAACAGCTGCCAGCAGCCAACTGCCAGCACTAAAGCCGCAGCCGGTGCCCAGCTCAGCTCTGCCCAACGCTTGGCTCGCGATAACAAAGGGTTGGTGGCCTTGCCTTCCCGAATACGTTGATACAAAGCTTCAGCCCGCGCAACATCCTCGCGGCTCGGGCAAACCCGCACCGACTCGTAACCAATGACTTTGCCGCCCTGATGCACCGGCGTGACATAAGCATTTACCCAATAGTGATCGCCATTCTTGCAACGGTTTTTCACCAGCCCCATCCAGGGTTTGCCACGCTTTAGGTAGGACCACATGGTCTCATAGGCCGCTGGTGGCATATCCGGGTGCCGCACAATATTATGAGGCTGGCCAATCAATTCCTCCCGGCTAAAACCACTGACAGCAACAAAAGCGTCGTTACAAAACTTGATAACGCCTTTGCTATCGGTGGCAGAAATCAGTTTCTGCTCTTTAGGATAGATCTTTTCCCGTTGGGTTACCGGCTGGTTATTACGCATGCAACTCCCTTAATCTAAGCTTGGATTTATTGTTCGAGATCAAAAGTATACCACTTATTGGGTATTTTACTGCTACGCACACAACTTTAGTTTAGCTAAAACGAAACAAGCCACCAGTTTTGCTGGTGGCTTTAAAAAAATGAAGCTAAGGCTCAACGACAAAAAGCCACAGCAGACTCTCAGCCGACTGGCTTAACTACGGCGCCAACTGGTGACACCGTTTTTATCTTCCAGCACGATACCCAGGGCGCTTAACTTATCGCGAGCTGCATCGGCAGCCGCCCAGTTTTTCTCCGCCCGGGCCTGATTGCGCTCGGCAATCAAAGCTTCGATGTCTGCCACATCGTCTTGCGACTGGCCTGCGGTACCGCCGCGTAAGAATGCCTCGGCATCGCCTTGCAAAATACCCAAAACGCCGCCCAGCATATGCAGCAGGCTGGCCAGTTGGCGCGCTTTGTCTACATCACTCTCTTTGCAACGATTGGCTTCGCGTGCCAGTTCAAACAGTACCGGCAAGGCTTCAGGGGTATTAAAGTCATCGTCCATGGCGTGCTGAAAACGCTCTACATACTGAAAGCTCAGTTCATCACTCAGTTCCACCTCTTCCGCCGGCGGCAACTCGCGCAGTACGGTGTATAAACGGCTGAGTGCCGCATGAGCCTGCTCGAGGTTCTCGGTGCTGTAGTTAAGCTGGCTGCGGTAATGACTGGACAGCAGGAAATAACGTACCGACTCGGCATTGTACTTGGCCAGCACTTCACGCACGGTAAAGAAGTTGCCCAAAGACTTGGACATTTTTTCTTTATCCACCTGCACCATACCAGTATGGATCCAGGTGTTGGCGTAGGCGCTGTCATGGGCGCAGGTGGACTGGGCAATCTCGTTCTCATGGTGTGGGAACTGCAAATCCGAGCCACCGCCATGAATATCGAAATGCGTACCAAGGTGGCAGGCACTCATGGCCGAACATTCAATGTGCCAACCTGGCCGGCCCTTGCCCCAGGGCGACTCCCAGCTGGGCTCGCCCGGCTTGGCAGACTTCCATAACACGAAGTCCAGCGGGTCGTCTTTGCTGTCGTTGACATCAACCCGGGCTCCGGCTTGCAGCATATCCAGATTCTGTTGGCTCAGCTTGCCATAAGCATCGTACTTGCTGACATCAAACAGCACATCACCATCCTTGCTGACATAGGCATAACCTTTGTCTTGCAGCGTCTGAATAAGCTCAATGATCGGCTGCATATGGCCGGTAACAGTTGGCTCAATATCGGCTGGCAGTAAGCCAAGTGCTTCGAAATCTTCGTGCATGGCCTTGGTAAAACGCGCCGTTAGTGCATCGCAACTTTCATTGTTCTCGGCCGCCCGCTTGATGATTTTGTCATCCACATCGGTGATATTGCGCACATAAGTCACATCATAACCGGAAAAACGTAAATAGCGGTTGATCACATCAAAGGCGACATAAGTACGGGCATGGCCGATATGGCAGTAGTCGTAGATCGTGATACCACAAACATAAAGACCCACTTTGCCTTCGACCAGTGGCTGAAACGTCTCTTTGGTTCGGGTAAGGGTATTGAAGATCTGCACTCGGGACTCCTGCCTGGTCAGTAAACGAAAGCGCTAGTTTAGCATCGCCAGTGCCTCTAGCGCTATGTCACAGCAGGCAAAAAAAAGTTACAATGTATTTTTTCTTTGCAGGAGCAAATCATGGTTCAGTTACATACCAATTATGGCGTCATTACGCTGGAACTCTTTGCCGACAAAGCACCAGCTACGGTAGAAAACTTTTTAAGTTATGTGAAAGACGGCTTTTTTGATGGCACCATTTTTCACCGGGTGATCCCAGGCTTTATGGTTCAGGGTGGCGGCTTCACCAGCGATATGCAGCAAAAGCCAACCAAAGCTGCGATTAAAAACGAAGCCAACAACCAGGTGGCCAATACCATCGGCACCATTGCCATGGCCCGCACCTCGGATCCACATTCAGCCACCTGCCAGTTTTTTATCAATGTGGCAGATAACGACTTCCTGAACTTTCGGGCAGAAAACAGCCAGGGTTGGGGCTACTGCGTGTTTGGTAAAGTCACTGCCGGCATGGATGTGGTGGAAAAAATTACCGCTGTGCAGACCGGTCGGCATGGTCCTCATGCCGATGTGCCGACCGAGCCGGTGGTGATTGAGCGCGCCGAGCTGAATGATTAAGCCACACACGCTGTTTATTGCAGATTTGCATTTAAGCGCTGAGCGAGCCGATATCACCAGCGCTTTTCTGCAGTTTCTCAAACAGGATGCCGTGAAAGCTGATGCGCTCTATATTTTGGGCGATTTGTTTGAAGTCTGGATTGGCGATGACAATCCGGAGCCGTTGCTGACCGGGGTAGCCCAGCAGCTGAAACAGTTAAGCCAGCAGGTGCCGGTGTACTTTATTCATGGCAATCGGGACTTTCTGCTGCGTCAGCGCTATGCGAAACGTGCCGGCATGCAGTTGTTACCGGCGCAACAGGTGATTGAACTGTACGGTACCCCTACCCTGATTATGCATGGCGATAGTCTCTGTACTGCCGATATCAAGTACCAGCAGTTTCGTCGCTGGTGGGATCAGCGCTGGTGGCAAAACCTGATGTTGTCGTTACCGCTTTGGTATCGCCAGCGTCTGGCCAAAAAGGCCCGGCGTAAAAGTGCGGCTTATAAAGCCACGCTATCTGGTGATGCCAATCAAATTATGGATGTCACACCAGCAGAGGTGGTGCGGGTGATGAATGAGGCGGGTGTTCGTCATCTGATCCACGGTCACACCCACCGGCCTAAGGTGCATCAGGTGCCCTTAGCGCAGGGTGCAGGCAAACGCTATGTGCTGGGTGACTGGTACCAGCAAGCCAGCTATCTTAAGGTCAGTGCCGACGACTGGCAGCTGTACTTTCAGGATCTGTAAGGCACCAGCTATAAGACCCTGAACGCAAAGCAACCACCCGTCGGAACTGGCGACTAACTTAGTTGTAGCCGAGGATAGCGGTTGGCTCTAACTCTGGCCGCTCACTAAAAGGTTTATTACCGGCCAGCAAGGACGGTGCCTCACCGAAGTGACCACGCGTTGGCTGGTACTGATCATTGCTTTGATTGACGTTGCGGGCAGCGTCTTGCGGTTGTTGCAGTGCATTCATGGTGTGTCTCCTTCACCTTTAGCGTATACAAGCATCATAATCCATCGATGCTGAAGCTAAGCTTAATCGACAGCTGGTTATTTTTCAAGCAACACACTACTTAAGCAGCAGCCGGCACCCCGCTATGAAAACGAAACTCGGCAGCGGGCTGCAGAATAAGTTCTGCTTCAATCGCTGCCAATTGCTGCACCCGCTGAGCAATCGGCTCCGGGCTAATATCTGCTGCCAGCTGCAGATAATCCTGGTAATGGCGTGCTTCTGAGCGCAGCAAAGAGATGTAGAATCGCTGCAAGTCGTCATCAAGCAAGGGGGCTAAAGCGGCAAAGCGTTCGCAGGAGCGTGCTTCAATCAAGGCACCGATGATCAGCTTATCAACCAGCAAGCCAGGATCACGACTACGGACATGGCGCAATAAACCCGAGGCATAACCAGCGGCGCTCAGGGGTTGCATCTCGATGCCTCTTTGGCGGATAAAAGCCAGCACCTGCTCAAAATGGTGCAGCTCTTCTTTGATCAGCCGCACCATCTTCTCCAATACCTGCTGCTGCCAGGGCGATGTGCCCTTAGCAGTGAGTTGGCCGATCAGCGTATTTTTACTCTGGCTGAAGTTGCCATCGCCTACTTTGCGATAAACAAAATCCTCGTAGGGCCTGAGCCAGCTAAGCAAAGCCCGGGCTGACTCATCATCAGTGGCATAACGGCGAATCAGCAAGGCCGCACTTTGCGCGGCTTTTAATTCACAGTGCATATGGTCAATCAGCAAAGCCGGTAACTGATCCGGTAAGGCAGCCTGTTCAAGCCATGCATTTGGAGTGCGGCAATGCAGAAACTGGTGGATAGGTGCCAGCAAGTCGGCAAGTTCAGCAGTATTCATTCAGGTACAAAGAAGCTCTGGGAAAAAGGCATTATAGCGATTTAGACCCGGCGCAACCAGCGTTCTGGCCTGAAGACCTGATCCGGATCAAATTTTGTGCAACATGACTTGACGGCCGGACTAAATTTGGCCATAACTGAACTATACCTAGGAGGTACTCTGGTATAACCCAATTGGTACAACAGTGCTGATTGTAAAAGACGTAGGCAGTGTGAAGGATAATAATTATGATATTGAACCACCTATGGGGACTGTATGCCCACCCGAAAGAAGAGTGGCATACCATCGACCAGCGCCATGAAAGTTTTCGTTACAGCCTGGCGCATATATTGATTATTGCGCTTATTCCATCCATCTGTGCTTATTACTCAGCCGTACATATTGGCTGGAGTATTGGCGTGGGTGATACCATTAAGCTCACAGCAGATAGCGCTCTGATGCTGTCGGTTGCCATGTACTTTGCTTTAATTGGTGGTGTTTTTGCACTGGCATTTCTGGCGCACTGGATGGCGCATACCTTTGGCTCTGAGCCAACTTACACCCAAACTCTGGAGCTGGCAGCTTACACCTCAACGCCGCTGTTTATGGTTGGTTTTGCCGCCTTGTACCCAGAGTTGTGGTTTGTGATGCTGGTAGGTCTGGCAGGCCTCGCGTACTCAGTCTATCTGCTTTATGTGGGCGTGCCTATTCTGATGCATATCCCAGAAGAGCGTGGTTTTATTTACGCCAGCTCGGTAGTAACCTGTGGACTCATTTTACTGGTCTGCGTGCTGACCGGCACCGCCATTTTGTGGAGCTCCGGCTTTGGGCCCGCCTTTACGCACTAGCTGAGTTGTTCGAATAAAACAAAAGCCGCAATTGCGGCTTTTGTTTTATTGCGGCGGGTATTAATCCGCTTCGTTGTAGGTTTCCAGATTGGTTGCCATCGCCATGGCGGCATTGCGATTCTTGGCACCATCGCTGCGCTGTTGATCCAGCCGGTTCAGGTAATCCTGATCGATGTCGTTGGTGACATAAACACCGTCGAATACCGAGGTTTCAAAGCGCTTGATCTCCGGATTCACGGTACGAACCGCAGCAATCAAATCTTCCAGTGACTGGAAGATCAGACCATCCGCGCCAATGTTCTCACAAATACTGTCGACATCATGACCATGCGCAATCAGCTCATTGGCCGATGGCATATCGATGCCATACACATTGGGGAAACGCACTTCCGGTGCGGCGGAAGCAAAGTATACTTTCTTGGCACCGGCATCACGCGCCATCTCAATGATTTGCTGTGAAGTGGTTCCGCGCACGATGGAATCATCTACCAGCAATACATTCTTGCCTTTAAACTCTTGCTGGATGGCATTTAATTTGCGGCGCACTGATTTTCTGCGCTCTACCTGGCCAGGCATAATAAAAGTACGGCCGATGTAACGGTTCTTCACAAAACCCTGCCGGTAAGGTAAGCCCAGCTCGTGGGCAATTTGCAGTGCAGCGTCATTGCTGGTTTCAGGGATTGGGATCACCACATCAATGTCCAGCTGGCTCCACTCACGTTTAATTTTCTCGCCCAACTTGGTGCCCATGGCTACCCGTGAGGCATAGACTGAGATATTGTCTATGGTCGAGTCTGGCCGGGCAAAATAGACATACTCGAAAATACAAGGACTGTAGCCCGGGTTTTCGGCACACTGCTGGGTGAACAGCTCACCATCCTCGGTAATGTAGACAGCTTCGCCCGGATAGACATCACGCATCACCGTAAAGCCATCCGCATCCAAAGCCACGCTTTCAGACGCCACCATGTATTCGATGCCGGCTTCCGTCTCACGCTTACCAATCACTAAAGGACGAATACCATTTGGATCGCGAAAGGCTACCAGGCCATGACCGATGATCAGTGACACCACCGCATAGCCACCCCGGACTTTGCGATGCACAGCGGTAACCGCCTGAAACACATCTTCTGCGGTCAATGACAAGGTATTGTTCTGTTGCAGTTCGTGGGCAAAGACATTCAGCAGAATTTCGGAGTCCGAGGTGGTATTAATATGACGCCGCGCCCGGCGGAAAATTTCTTCGGTCAGTTGCTCCGAGTTGGTCAGGTTGCCATTGTGCGCCATAGCAATGCCAAAAGGGCTGTTGACATAAAACGGCTGAGCTTCGGCGGTACTGGAGGAGCCAGCCGTCGGGTAACGGACATGACCAATGCCAATATTGCCTGACAAGCGCAGCATATGGCGGGTATGAAACACATCTTTCACCAGGCCATTCGCTTTACGCAAACGCAGGGTGTTGTTATCCACCGTCACGATGCCAGCGGCATCCTGGCCCCGGTGTTGCAACACCGTCAGGCCATCGTACAGCGCCTGGTTGACCGGATACTTACCAACAATACCAACAATACCACACATGGAATTTTCCTCGCCTCAAACTAATAACCCACGACAAACAGGTATTAGGGCTGTTGCATAAAACTCGAGTGATTCTGCAAATAATCGAAGAACCACTCAATGATAAATCGGAACTCGGGGATCAATAGCGAGCTCTGCCACCAATCGGTTTTGCCGGCACCGGTGAAAGCATCTACAAAAAACAACACAGCGCTGACTAACAATACGCCGCGCAAAGCACCAAAAATAAGACCCAGCACCCGATCGGTTCCACTTAAGCCTGTGGATTGGACCAGTTTGCTGATAAGAAAGTTGACTAAAGCTCCCAGGATCAGGGAGCAGACAAACAGAATGGCGATAGCCAGAGCATTGCGCAGGATTTCATCATCCAGGCTGGTAAAATAAGCGGCCAGATGCGGGTAATAATAACTGGCAATAAAAAAGGCAAGGATCCAGACGATCAAAGAAACCGCTTCTTTGACAAAACCGCGCACCAGACTGATCACTGTTGAAAGCGCGATGATAGCCAGAATGACAAAATCAATCCAAACCATGAAATACCAAAGGATGTCTGATCACGGCGCGCATTCTACCAAAGTCACCGTCCCTTGCCTAATTATTTTCCAGCGGCTGATAGTTGCTGATCACCAGACGATCATCCCGGGCAATAGCCCTGAGCTCTGCTAAACGTTGCTCCAGTGCTTCGCGGCGCAGATCCGGCCCAACGAAAACACTTGTCAACTGCACACCTTGGTTGTTGGTTACCTGACGGGTATAGGTACGAAAGCCAGCATCATTCAAGCGCTTTACCAGCTCTTCGGCATTTTGAACCCGCCCAAAGCTGCCAACACGCACCGTCCAGGCCCGCTCAGTGAAGCGTTGCGAAGCACTGTCCGCGGTTTCAGACGAAGAGGTCGCCGGACGTTCAGTGCCAGATTGACTGACTTGAGTTTCCCCCACCGTGACCTGAGCATACGCTTGCGAAGGCAGCTCCTCATTGCCAGTGCTAGCTTCCTGTGCTTTTGCCGCCACCTTATCCGCATCCGCAGGTTCAATATCGACCACTGGCTGCGCTAGGGCTTGTTCACGCTGGGCTATCACTGCAGCGCTGTCAAGCAGCTGCTGCTCCTGCACTCCCTGAAACTCAGGCCGGGCTGGAATTTGCTCGAAATCATCTTTCAGCACCTGTTTTTCACCATCCAGTAAGTCTGGTAAAAAAACCACGGCTGCAATCATCAAAATGCAGGCGCCCAGTAAGCGTTGTTTAAAAGCTCTTGTCATTTCGCCTCCGGTAAAGCGGTAGTCAGGCCAAGTACCGCAGACACAGTAACAAATGAGCCGAACACCAGCAATAAATCATCCTGCTGCAACTGCTGCATACTCTGCTCAAAACCACTACGAACATCGTCAAAACAACTTATAGCACTGCTGGCAGGAAGAATGTCCTGCAACAGCTCCGCAGCGGCACCACGAGGCCCCGGCAAGGTAACCAAAGCCCACTGGTCGATCAGTTCAATCAATGCATCCAGCGCGCCGGGCTTTACTTTATCACGCATCATACCGCAAAGCGCCACTAGTCGGCGGTTGCCAGCTTGCAATGATCGCAGCTGCTGTGCCAAGTACTGAATAGATTGAGGGTTGTGAGCCACATCCACCAACACGGCCGGATGCTGCTGCAACCATTGCATGCGACCAGCCAGGGTTACGCCTGCCAACGCCTTTCGAATGCGGGCAGACTCTTCAGGCAACAAACCGAGTTGCTGTACAGCCATCAGGGCTGTCGCTGCATTTTGCAATGGGATTGACAGTAACGGCAACTCTGACAGTGTGATAGTACCACTTTGCCAGTTCCAACCAGCTTGCCCAGCTTGCCAGTGGTAATGCTGATCAGCCCGCAGTAGCTGAGTGCCAAGAGTGGCAGCGACTTCAAGTACACTGGCAGGCAATTGTTGTTCAGCCACCACCGCCATCCGATTTGTGCGGAATACCCCGGCTTTCTCACGGCCAATGGCTTCCCGGTCTGGACCTAGCCAGTCCTGATGATCCAGATCGATGGTAGTAAGTATACTCAGCTCCGGTTCGACAATATTGGTCGCATCGAGGCGCCCACCCAAACCGACTTCAATCAGCGCTACATCCGGCTGGTAGTCTTTGATCAAATAAAAAGCAGCCAGGGTAGTAAACTCAAAATAGGTCAGCTCTATGTCCTGGCGCAGCTGCTCGATAAATGCCAAGGCTCTCACCCAGTCGGCATCGGTGGCATCCTGTAGATTAAAACGCAAACGCTCGTTAAACCGCAGTAAATGTGGAGAACTGTAAACAGCAACCGTCAAACCCTGCGCCAGCAGCAATTGCTCGATGCAACGTGCTGTGGTGCCTTTGCCATTGGTGCCGGCAATCAACACCACCCGGCCAGGTAACTGCTGCAAACTCGCCCGCTCAGCCACCTGACGCACACGCTCCAGGCCAAGTTCAATTTTATGTTGAGGGTGTTGCTGCTCAATAAAGCAAAGCCAATCGTCCAGTGTCTGGCACGATTGGCTGGTAAGGGAGGTTAAGGTGCTCATAGGTCCCTGAGCAGTTGAGTTACTCCTGTTCTGGAGCTGGCAACTGCATAAATTTAGCCACAAGTCGGGCAATTGTATCGCGCATTTCGCGGCGGTCAACAATCATATCGATGGCACCATGATCCAGCAGGAACTCACTGCGCTGAAAGCCTTCAGGTAGCTTTTCCCGTACCGTTTGTTCAATTACCCGCGGGCCGGCAAAGCCAATTAGCGCCTTTGGTTCACCAATGTTGATGTCTCCCAGCATGGCAAGGCTGGCCGATACTCCACCCATGGTAGGATCCGTCAAGACAGACACATAGGGCAAGCCCTGCTCACTTAACTTGGCTAAAGCTGCACTGGTTTTGGCCATTTGCATTAAAGACAGCAAAGCTTCCTGCATCCGGGCACCACCGCTGGCAGAGAAACAGATGTAAGGTACTTTGTGTTCAATCGCATACTCAACGCCTTTAACAAACTTAGCGCCAACCACCGATGCCATTGAGCCGCCCATAAAATTGAATTCAAAGGCTGAGGCAACTACAGGCATGCCTTTGAGCTGGCCATGCATAACCAACATGGCATCTTTTTCACCGGTTTCTTTTTGCGCTGCGGTGATACGATCCTTGTAGCGTTTGCTGTCTTTAAATTTCAGCAGATCCTGTGGCTCGAGATCAGCCGCCAGTTCAGTGGCTGTGTTGGTATCGAGAAACATGGTAAGACGATCGCGAGCACTGACCCGCATATGATGATCACACTTCGGGCAAACGCCAAGCTGTCGATCCAGATCAGCCTTGTACAAAACGGCATCACAGGCCGTGCATTTGGTCCAGACGCCTTCAGGAATGTTGCGGCGTGCAGAAGTCGAAGTTCGGGGAAGGATCTTTTCTAACCAACTCATATCGATTCCTAATCGGCTTGCGGTGAGCACACCACAAAGCCTTGCTTATTTGGGCTTAAATGCACCGAAATTCTGAAAAACGGTGGCTATTAAAGCATAAAAACGGCGCATGTTAATATAAAAAACTGGTCTTAGTAGTCAGTCCAGTTGCGCCGACCAAATCCAGTTGTGCTGGTAAAAACAATGGGCCCGGCTCAGTGACTGGTAACTGAAACTCTGGAGGATAGTCTACCGCGACCAGATACAGACCACCAGCTTTGGCTGTTGCCGCTGCTTTGGTTCTATCTTTGCCAGCGAGCAATTCTGCCAACCAATGGACTGACTGACGCCCCATACCAACCTCTAACAAAGAGCCGGTTATGTTGCGCACCATATGATGAACAAAGGCATTGGCTTTGATATCCAACACCACATAGGGCCCAAAACGATGAACATTTAAATGATGTACAAAACGGTTTGGGCTTTTCGACTGACATTGAATGGCTCGGAAAGCGCTAAAATCGTGCTCCCCTAGCAAGCACTGGCCGGCCTGATGCATCTTTTCTGCGTCCAGCGGCTGATGGTAATGGCTTAAGCCAGCTTGCAAAATAGCAGGCCGGTATTGCTGGTTTAAAATGATGTAGCGATACCGCCTGGCGGTAGCAGAAAAGCGAGCATGGAAACCATCCGGTACCTGTTTGGCCCAGCGCACACTGATGCCTGCGGGTAAGTGGCTATTGGTCCCCATGATCCAGCCTTTATCCGATCGTGATGCGCTGCTATCAAAATGCACAACCTGGCCAGTGGCATGGACGCCTGCATCCGTCCTGCCAGCACATTGAGTTAGAATGCCTTCGTTGGCTACCTTGGACAAGGCCTGTTCCAAATGCTGCTGCACACTCGCGACTTCCTGCTGGCGTTGCCAGCCATAAAAAGCCGAGCCATCGTATTCAATACCAAGCGCAATCCGCATGCATACCTCATTAAGCCACATAAAAAACCAGGCGCAGCGTTCAACTAGCCTGGTTTTATATAAAGAGGCATTATACCAACCCGAGTAGTCGCTGCCCAGTCAACGGAGCGACTGATTGCTGTGCTTTGGTTTAATCGGACGCTTTGCCCTGCTGTAATTGCCTGACTTCTTCTTTGATGGCAGCCGGTGCGTCTGAGTTAAGCAGTTCTTTAATCACTTGTTCAGCGCTATCTTGATCATCGATTTCAAGGTAAGCCCGAATCAGATCCAACTGGGCGGCGAATTCACTGTGCTCATCGGTCAAGTCGGCTTGATCAAGCACCTGCTGATAATCATCCAAATCCAGATCCACATTCAAGTCTGCTGGCTTCGCAGAGTCTACTCGCTCATTGGCTTCAGCCAGCAATTGATCAATGTCCTGAAAATCATCATCGGATACATGACCAGTATCGCTATCCTGTGAAAGCTCTAGCGACTCACTGCCCTCATCGCCTTGTTCAGACACACGCTCAGCCATTTGTTCCAATTCAGATAACATGGCATCAAAGTCACTGCCATCATCCTCATCCAACTCCATATCACCACTAAACTGATCCGCTAGCTCTGTTTCATCCTGTTCTTGCAATAAAGCATCATCAAAATCGTAGTCCGTAAGTTCGGCTTCGCTGCTCTGGGCTAGCACATCCGACTCTGCCATCTCATCCAGATCAAGCTCATCCGTTGTTTCAGTTGCATGCACTTCTGCTTCGGTGTCTGTGTCAATGTCAGCTTCTAACTCAGTATCCAACTCTACTTCAGTGCCAGTTTCCGCGCCAGCTTCAGACTCTGCTTCCGGTTCTGCTTCTTTTTTAGCAAGCTCAACATCTTCATCAGTCAGCTCCAGTTCCGGGTATTCATCAAGCACTTCACTGGGATTCTCGACCGAGCGCGCAGCGGCGGAAGGGGAGACAACAGAATCATCATCCAGATCCGTCAAATTTGGTGTTTCGAGCTCACTGTCATCGATGGTTTCTGCCGGAAAGTCATCTTCCAAATCTGCAAAATCAGTCAGGTACTCTGCTTCAGTTTCGGCCTCGCGCTGCAGTTCAACTTCATCCGATTGAATCAGGCCATCATCGTCGTTTGCCAAGGCATCTTCGGACATAACCACTGCATTCTCATCCTCACTGAGTAAGTTTGAGAGTTCATCCTGCGCCGTTTCATCTGCGCGAGTTTCGTCACGCATAGCATTCTGTTCAGTATCATCCAATTGTACCGTAGCTATATCTTCAGACGGATCATCGGCTTGCAGATCTTGTTCTTCGAGCAGTTCATCGAGTTCATCAAAGATGGCGTTTTCATCATCTTCAGTCAGGCTCTGCGACTCCTCCTCTGCCAAGCTTTCCTGCACCAGACTTTCGGCAAAAGCATCCAACTCGGAGCTATCAAAGGATGATTCCGATTGTATCGCATCATCCGTCAACGCCTCATCAGCCAGCATCTCATCAGCTTCATCCTCAATCAAAGATGGTGACGCCTGCTCCTGACTTTCATCAAGAAGGTCAGATTCAGACAGCTCAGATATTTTGGCACTGGGTGTCGTTTGCTCTGCCGGCTCGTCCTCAGGTATATCCAGTTCAATTTCTTCGAGGAGCTCATCATCAAGATCGTCTGTACTGGCTGTTGAGGGCTCCATATCATCATCAGCCTCGGCAAAAAGTGAATCCAAATCAGTGCCTGACAAAATATTATCAGGGTCAAATTCCGCGGCACTATCGTCGGTCAAGTCGTCTGTCGCAGCTGTGCTTTCCGCGGGCGATAATTCATCATCCAATAGGGCATCGTCATCCAACAACGCATCATCATCCAAGAGTGCGTCATCGTGATCCAATAAATCATCTGCCGATCCAATGCTGCTATCATCCAACAATACTTCGTCGTCTAACAAGTCATCACTTAAATCAACCGGACTGTCGTCCACATCTTCATTAAAGGCGTCATCCAGCAAGGAGTCATCCAGGCTAAATAAGGAATCGTCCATATCAAGGCTGTCATCAACCGCAGGCAATGGCGACTGATAATTGCTGACTGCTTTAGGCTCGGCAGTAGCCGCTTCTATGGTTTCCTGTGCCCGCTTGCTGCGTCGTTTAATCCAGAAAAGTAAACCGAGTAAAATTCCAAGTGCCGGCACCGATGCTGCCAGCACCCAGACGGCAGGGTTGGCGAGTAAATGTTGCCAATCACCATCGGCTTGCTCCTGCTGCATGGCTTGCTGCTCTGCCATCCACTCCGCTTGCATACGAACCATTTGTTCCAACTCGCGCTGCAGTTCAGCATCCTGAGCCATCTGCGATTTTAATGCATCCAGTTGCTGCTGTACCGAATCCAGGGTATTTTTAAGTCCCTGGTTTTCTTGCATGATACCTTCCACCAACAACATCGACTCACCAAAGCGATAACGAAGTTGCTGCAATTGTTGTTGTTGCTCCTGCTCCAACCGGGCAACCGTTTCTTGCAGTTGCTGGCTGACTGCTGGTTGAGCAGCTGCTGGTTGGGCGGTTTCGGTTGCCGCTGGCTGGCTGGCTCTGGAACGCCTGGCCCAGCTCTCGTCATCCGCGGTTGATTTTTGCCGCGCCTGGACCGGATCAACCGCACGGATTTCACGCAATGAAGGCACATCCAGCATAGCGCCGGTTCGCAGATGATTGAAGTTGTTGTCTAAAAAAGCCTGCGGGTTTTTCAGGTAAATCGCATACATGACCTGATACATGTCAGCACCATCCGGTCGTACTTGCTGCGCTAGACGCCAGAGCGTATCTGACGGCGTGATAGGTCCAAGCTGCTGCACCCGACTTTGCTGATCCAGAGCTCTCGGACCACGAATAGGGGTGCTACCGTCGCTGGCAATGGCCAGCGTCGATAAATTGACAAGACAAATCAGAAAAAAAATTCGCCAGAGCTGCATGTATGTTTCCTAATCCAACCGGCTCCTGCCGGGCTTTCGTGGCTGTCTGATGCATTAAAATCGGCCACCAGGGCATCGTTGCCCATCAATCACTGAAAAATTCAGACAGAATCTACACGGAATCTATGCAAACAACATTCCATCTCGTCTATAACGGCACTATAAAGCAGAACTTAAATGGCTGCCAGCCAACCGGGAGGCACTGACGAAAAAAAAGCCAACTTGAGGTTGGCTCTTTTCCATACAAATGGCTTACAGGTAATCGCGGATAAGGTGTTCTGCAATTTGAATGCTGTTGGTGGCAGCCCCTTTGCGAATATTATCTGCCACCACCCACAGGTTTAAGCCCAGCTCATGCGAGATATCTTTGCGAACTCGCCCAACAAAAACTTCATCATGGCCAGCTGCATGGCTGACCTGGGTCGGAAAGTCTTCATTTTGCTCGAGTAGCACTACCCCCGGAGCATTGGCCAACAGAGCCTTGGCCTGATCGGCATCAATCGGCTGGCGGGTTTCAATATGCACCGCCTCAGCATGACCATAAAAGGCGGGAACCCGAACCGCAGTGGCATTGACGGCAATGCTGTCATCACCAAAGATTTTTTGGGTTTCCCAGTGCATCTTCATTTCTTCTTTGGTGTAGTCGTTATCCAGGAAAACATCAATCTGTGGGATCACATTAAACGCGATTTGACGACTGAACTGGCCTTTTTCTTCCACCGGTCGACCATTCATCAATTGCGCTGTTTCATGCGCCAGGGCTTCCACAGCCTCTTGGCCAGCACCACTGACCGACTGGTAGGTTGCCACATTGATACGGCTGATGCCAACGGCATCGTAAATTGGTTTTAAGGCAACGAGCATCTGGATGGTAGAGCAATTCGGATTAGCAATGATGTTACGGTTGCGAAAATCAGCCAGAGCTGCAGCATTCACTTCAGGCACTACCAAGGGAATATCGGCTTCATAACGATAATGTGAGGTATTGTCGATCACGACACAACCAGCATCAGCGGCCTTGGGTGCATAAATAGCTGACACACTGCCGCCTGCGGAAAACAAGCCAATTTGTGCCTGCGTCCAATCAAATTGCTCTACGTCCAGTACGGTGATTTTCTTGCCGCGAAAGTTGACCTTGCTACCAGCAGAGCGGCTGCTAGCTAATGGGAATAACTGATTAACCGGAAAGTCACGCTGTTCCAGTAGTTCGATTAGGTGCTGACCAACCAGGCCGGTAGCACCCAGCACGGCAACGTTGTACTGCTGAGCCATAATATCTGTTCCTCTTCTTGCTATTGCCTAAAGCCAATTTGATACAACCAGTCAGGCACCTGAGTGCCATGCACTGCTATGCTGCTGCATTCTCGCCGGGCCGGATAATGTTTTCTGAGCCAGTCAAACCCTTGCTGATGAATGTGATGACGGAATAATGCATCATCGCGCCGCACATCATATACCAATCTGAATAGATTTTGGACATCTGGAAGCCCAAAATTTTCAGTTATTTGCACCGAGCTGATGGGGGATAAGGGGCAAAAGTCATTCAGGCTATACAAAACAGGGGCTTGCAGCTGCTGACACAGCTGCTGATACAAGTATTCGGTGCCTCGGGCTTTGCCCTCAATACTATGACCGGCGATGTGGGCAGTGGCGATATCCAAATAAGGAAGTAGTGGCAACAAAATATCCGGCTCCTGCTCCCAGACATCCAGTACCAGCGCACGCTGCCGACCGCTGCTCGCCTCGGCCAGCAATGCCTGATTATCAAATACAGCCCCACGGCAAGCATTGAGCAAGGCACAACCTGGCTTGAGTTGCTGCAAGGTAGTGGCATTGATCAGATGATGGGTTGAATAAGGTCCCTGCCTGGTATGCGGTACATGAAAACTAAGCACATCCGCCTTAGAAAGTAGTACTTCCAACGGCTGGTGTGGAAAATCTGGTTCATTTTGAGCACGTAGCGGATCGCACAGCAACACCTTACAGCCAAGCAACTGCAGCACCTCAGCCAGCGGCTGTCCGATATTACCAACGCCAACAATACCTATCAGCTGATCTGCCAGGGGCCACTGGTAGCGCTCCGCCAGAAAAAATATACTGCTAAGGATGTATTCCACCACGGCCCGGGCATTGCACCCGGGTGCACTGCTAAAGGCAATACCACGCTCCGCCAGATACGCCTGATCCACATGATCTGTTCCTATGGTGGCAGTACCTACAAAGCGTAACTTTCTTGCTTGTGCCAGCAAGTCGGGAGTAACCTGGGTGACAGAACGCACTAAAAGTACATCTGCATCGGTGAGTAACTCTGGCTGCAGTTGACGGCCGGCAAATGGCCGGACCTCACCAAAACCGGCAAAGAATTGCCTGGCATAGGGCATGTAGTCATCAGCATAAATAATCATCCGGGCTAGCTCCTGCAGTCGCATAAAAAAACCACCGGCCCGCGGTGGTTTTTTTCAAGGTTCACCAGTGGCTATTCTACCCTTGGTAGCGTTTCATCACCAGCGTGGCATTGGTGCCGCCAAAGCCGAAGCTATTAGACATAACGCTATTAAGTTCGCGCTTGGTCATTTCAGTGACGATATTTAAACCAGCCGCAGCTTCATCCAGTTGTTCAATATTAATCGAAGGCGCAACAAACTGATGCTTAAGCATCAACAAAGAATAGATAGCCTCATGCACACCGGCCGCGCCAAGCGAATGTCCTGTCATGGCTTTAGTTGCACTAATCGCCGGCGATTGACCAGCAAACACTTCCTGTATCGCTGCCAGCTCTTTCACATCACCAACCGGTGTACTGGTGCCGTGGGTATTGACATAATCGACAGGGCCATCCAAGTGCTCCATCGCCATCTGCATGCAGCGCACAGCACCTTCTCCGCTTGGTGCCACCATATCAAAACCATCTGAGGTTGCACCATAGCCGATAACTTCGGCAATAATAGTAGCACCACGGGCTAACGCATGCTCCAACTCTTCCACCACCACCATGCCGCCACCGCCGCTGATCACAAAACCATCTCGGTTGGCATCGTAGGTACGGGATGCTTTTTCAGGCGTCTCGTTGTATTTGGTCGATAAGGCGCCCATGGCATCGAATTCCATTGCTAGGGTCCAGTGCAATTCTTCGCCACCACCGGCAAAGACCACATCCTGCTTACCCAACTGGATCAACTCGACCGCATGACCGATACAATGTGCACTGGTGGCACATGCAGAACTGATGGAGTAATTAACCCCTTTGATTTTAAAAGGTGTAGCCAAACATGCCGAACAGGTACTGGACATGGTTTTTGGTACCGCATAGGGGCCAACCCGCTTCACCCCTTTTTCACGCAGAATATCGGCCGCTTCTACCTGAGTTTTTGAAGATGCGCCACCAGAGCCGGCCACCAGGCCTATACGAGGATGTGAAATCTGCTCGGCGGTGAGTCCGGCATCCGCCATAGCTTCTTGCATCGCAATGTAGGCATAAGCTGAGGCATCGGCCATAAAACGCATTGCTTTGCGATCAATCAGGCTGGATGGATCTATTTTCAGGTTGCCCCAGACTTGCGAACGTAAGCCCAGATCAGCAAACTCCTGCGAAAAAGTAATGCCCGAACGCCCTGCCTGCAGCGATTCCAGCACTTCCTGCTGATTGTTGCCAATGCTGGACACAATGCCCATGCCGGTGATAACGGCTCTTTTCATGATTTACTCCTGTCTCGGCACTCGCAGTACCGACCCTGATTGCACTATAATTGCTGGCTATTTTACGAATTTTTGCCGGCCAAGTGGTCCGCTTTCAGCGAACACTTGTACACTGACAGCTATTTTGTCGTCTTGCTGGCAAAACTACAAGTCCATTTTGCCAGGGGTCTGATGAAAGTTGTTCAACAAGCCACAATTCATTTTAACGAACAAGGTACCCCAGTCGCCGAGCGCTTTGATGATGTCTATTTCTCCAACGATGGTGGTTTGGCAGAAACCGACTATGTATTTTTAAAGCACAATGGCCTGCCGGAGCGTTGGCCTAATCACCCGGCTGCGTTTTTTCATATTGCAGAGACCGGCTTTGGAACAGGCAGCAACTTCCTGTTGGCTTGGCTGCGCTTTCGCCAGTATCGCCAACAACACCCAGCCGCTCGCTGCCAGCGGCTATATTTTACCAGCTTTGAAAAATTCCCGCTCAGCCGGACCGATTTAACACAGGCTCTTAATGCCGCCACTGAGCTTGATACGCTGGCACAGAAGCTGCTTGAGCAGTATCCGGTAGCGACATCCGGTTGTCACCGACTGGTGTTTGATCAGGGTGCTGTCGTGTTGGATCTCTGGCTGGGCGATGTACTGGACACCTTGCCCGAGCGCGATTCAACTGTTGCAGTCGATGCCTGGTTTTTGGATGGCTTTGCCCCGAGTAAAAACCCGGATATGTGGCAGCAGCCCTTGTTTGAGCAACTGGCACGGCACAGCCGAGCAGGTACCACAGTCGCAACCTTCACGGCTGCAGGTATGGTCAAACGCGGCTTGCTGGAAGCGGGCTTTGAGGTCAAAAAGGTCAAAGGCTTTGGCCGTAAAAGAGAGATGCTAACAGCAACCTATAATCGAGAGAATGCCCGGGGACCTGCAAAGCAAACAGCAAAAGAAGTCACCATTCTTGGGGGTGGCATTGCTGCCATTTGCCTGAGCCTGGCCTTGCTGAGTAAAGGTGCTAAAGTCCGCTTACTGTGTGCAGACTCTAGTTTGGGGCAAGGAGCTTCCAAAAACCGCCAGGGTGCACTTTATCCAAACCTGCATGCTGAGCTGACCGACACCAGCCTGATCCAGGCCAGTTGTTTTGGCTTTGCCCGCCGGTTCTTTTCGCTCAGCCAGCTACACTTTGAGTTCCCAATGGACTGGTGCGGTGTCTTGCACCAAGCCTGCACTTCACAGTTGCAAAAACGACTGAGTAAATTAACGGACAGCTGGCCGGGCGAGTTAGTGCAGAGCCTTACAGCCTCAAACGCCAGTGATATAGCGGGCTTGGAACTGCCCTATGCTGCTATTTGGTATCCCAGCGCCGGCTGGTTAAGCCCGCAACAGTTTTGTCTTGCAGCAGCCGGTTACCTGGCGAAGCAACCAGGCATGACCATTCATTATCAATGGCCTGTAGAGCAATTGGAGGCTATACCCGACGGCTGGCGATTGCATGGCGGCACACGACCGCCGCTGGATACGAACACACTGGTGTTGGCACTTGGCCATCAGAGCAATACTTTACTCAACGGAAACCCACTACCAATTCGCGGCATCCGAGGCCAGGTCAGTTATGTGCAGGCAGAGTCACTGCAACCTTTAAAAACGGTGCTTTGCCACAAAGGTTATATCACACCTGCCTGGCAAGGGCTGCAAGCCATTGGTGCAACCTTCGACCGCAACCGCAGCAACGATGAGCTGCTATCAGCTGATGATGACGCCAATCTGGCTCTGGTGCAGGATAGCCTGCAGCACCCCTCATGGATGACCCCCGTTACGGTCATCGAGTCCAGAGCAGGTGTTCGAGCCACCGTCCCCGATCATCTGCCACTTTATGGCAACTGGCCAATGACTGGCTCGCAGTGTCAGATACTGACCGGTTTTGGCGCACGAGGATTACTATTTGCGCCCTTAGTGGCAGAAACTCTGGCTGCCAGTCTGATGCAGGAGCCAAGCCCCCTGCCATTGAGCTGGCAAAAACAATTAAAAGCTTGCCGTTATCAGAAGTAAGCCTTTGGTTACCAAAACTTGTGTCTACAGAATATTTGCCGCAAGATAATAGTTACCCACCCGGCAGCAGCGTTGAAGGTTGGGTAGTTAATCTTTGCTAGCCTGGTTGGAGAGTCCCTCATGACTGACACCATTCGCTTAATCCTGGCCGAGGATGATGATTTTTTACGGCAGCTACTGCAAATGCAATGCGAAGCGCATGGCGCTGAGGTCGCAGCGGTTACAAACGGTGAGGAAGCCGTTAGCCTGGCTCTTAGCTACGAATACGATGTGCTGTTAATGGATATTCAGATGCCGGTTTGCGATGGTATTCAGGCCATGACCTTGTTGCGGCAACTTGGTTATGAGCGCCCTATTTACGCCATGTCTGCTGATAACATCACTGCTGATGGCTTTACCAGTGTGTTGAAGAAACCCTTACAAGAAACTGATTTGCAGCAGTTGTTTCAACAACAAAGTCCTAAGCCATCGGTTGCATTGGTGATAGCACCGGAGCTAATGCAGCAATTTCTTCACAGTCTGCCTCAGTTGCAGCAGCAATTAGACCTATGCCGTCAGCAACGAGACTGGCCTGAGCTGCAACGCCTTAGTCATAAGCTAGCAGGCTCAGCCGGCAGCTTTGGTTATCCGTCTATCAGTGAAAAAGCGAAGCAGCTGCAACAAGCACTGATGCAGCAGGAACCGTCAGCAGTTATAGAGCACCGCCTTGCTCAGTTGCATCTGCAGCTGCAGGAGGTCAAACATGCCTGAGCGTAAAATTTTATTGGTGGATGATGTTGATTACACCCGTCAGCTGCTACGAAACAACATTATGGCTATTTGCCAAAGCGGTAAGATCCGCAATAAAAACTTCACCTTTTATAATGCTGGCAAGGCCTCGGCGGCGATGGACTTGTTTAGCATGCAGTTGCCGGGCATGGTGTTTCTGGATATTGAATTGCCCGACGCATCCGGATTAGAGCTATTGAAAAAATTCAAAGCATTAAAGCCAGATTGCTTCATCGTAATGGTTAGTGGCGTCAGCACCCTGGATAACGTTAAACAAAGCATGGCGGATGGTGCGGCCAGTTTTATTGTCAAACCATTTACCGGCGATAAAATCCTGGCAGCCCTTCGTTTGTATGAGCGTTACCTGACACAATAATGCTCACAGAGAAACTAGCCGCTGCTGTGGTCGGGTGGTAAGCTAAAGCGAATCTGACCGGACTTTATTGCCCAAAGCTGTCAGTAAGACCAAAGGCACTGATAAGAAGGAAAATCCAATGCAAATGTCCGCACCAAAGTTGGCGTTGTCTTTTTTGTTGTTACTCGTTACCGCCGGCGTCCAGGCAGCAGTGAATTTTGAACAATGGCAAAAACCTCAGGATGCCAGAGAGTTTGCCCGGCTGGATGACAGACTGCCCGCCGTACTCAGTTACTTCAGCCAACAAAGTCAGCATCAGCTGCAACAGTTTTATCAGCAGCAATTGGGTGAGCCAACCGAGCAAAGGCAGCGTTATGGCCAGTTGGAGCTGCACTACACTCAAGCGCAGCAACGCATTCGGATTATTATCTCAGAGCAGCAGCAATGGCGTCAGGTGGATATGATGGTGCTTGCTAACAACCCTTAAGGTCTGTTCATCTGCACCACAACCCGGCGGTTGATGGCCCTGTCTTGTACACGTTGGTTTGGTGCCACATTACGGCGCTGGCCGAAGCCTTCCACTTCGATGCGGTGTTCAGGCAAACCAGCCTCCACAAAAAAGCTTTTAACCTTTTCTGCCCGGCGAATGGATAATTGCTCATTCATCCACCTTCCGCCATAGGTATCGGTATGCCCCTGAATTTGCACCACTTCGATGGCATCATCGTGCTTCAGGTATTCAGCAATCGCGGCCAGTCGGCGCCTGGACTCACGGGTTAGCTGATCGCCCCCTACTTCGTAACTCAATACAGTAAAAGCAATATCGTCGAAACGATACGGCAGTAGCATGGACATACATTGGCTAAACTCGCGGTACACGGTTGGGAATTGCACTGGGTTTAGACTGGCAACGACTTTATTGTCTGGTCGGTACCAGTCAGAGAAATAAAATGTGGGCTGATAACCACGTTCCAGTTCATGCAACATGGCCCAGGCGGACTCTTTGGGTAAATCCCCATCAAACTGCTTGAGCAGACGCATGTTGGTTATCGCTCTGGGCTGCTCTCCAGGCCGCCAACGCGGTGGTAATGACAGCACTTCTGCCAAAGCATAGGCATCCGGTTGTTGCAGCATTTTGAGCTCAAACCAAAGATTCAGCTCTTTGCCGGCCTCACTGTGAAATACTGCCTCACCAAAGCCAGGGATAGGATGACTGATCTCACAGCGTAGCGGTGTATTGTGCCGCAGCTGCCACTCGGATTGCTCCAAAGCGGCAGAATATTGCCGGATATAGCTTTGTCCGGCAAAAGCCAGCTGTGTGCACAGCAAAAAAAGCGGGATTGGCAACAAAAACCGCATAAGAGACATCCTAGATGAACATTCTGAGTAAAAACCTAGCAAACGCCGTGCCGGGACGAGATCTAAACCGGATCTTTTGGCATAATAGCACTTTCAGCATAGCAGGCGGGTTCATGGCGCAAACAACTTCTTTACTGGCACAACGTTTTCGGGGCTATTACCCGGTGGTGATTGATATTGAAACCGCCGGCTTTAATGCTTCAACGGATGCACTGCTGGAAATAGCCGCCACCCTGCTTACTATGGATGAGCAAGGCCAGCTAAAACCATTCGAAACACTGCACTTTCATGTCGAGCCTTTTGCCGGCGCTAATCTTGAGCCGAGCGCGCTGGCCTTTAATGGCATCGATCCGTATCAGCCGCTGCGAGGTGCGGTACCAGAGCGTGAAGCCATTACCGAAATTTGCAAGGCAGTTCGTAAAGCGCAAAAAGCTGCTGGCTGTCAGCGCTCGGTGATCGTTGCGCACAATGCAGCTTTTGATCAGGGTTTTTTTAATGCCGCCTGCGAGCGCATTAACTTAAAGCGCAATCCCTTCCACCCTTTTGTTTCCTTTGATACCACCAGCCTGTCAGCACTGGCTCTGGGGCAAACTGTGCTGTCAAAAGCCTGCAAACAGGCAGGTATTGATTTTAACAACAAAGAAGCGCACAGCGCTCTGTACGATACCGAGCGTACGGCCGAACTGTTTTGCCATATCGTCAATCAATGGCAGCAACTAGGCGGCTGGCCTTTGACCAGCGAGATGGTGCAATCTGCAGCAGAGAGCTGCGACTAACCGATGTAAAAAAACCGCCGCAGCGGTTTTTTACGTCAAACCACAGCCTTATTCGCCAGCGGCTTCATCCTGACTGTGCTTTGCAGCCGCCTCCTTGATCAATGGCTGCAACTCACCACGCTGAAACATTTCCAGAATGATGTCGCAACCACCAATCAACTCACCTTCCACCCATAGCTGTGGGAAGGTAGGCCAATTTGCATAAACAGGCAGCTCGGCACGAATATCCGGGTTTTGCAGAATATCCACAAAGGCAAACTGCTCACCACAGCTAATTAATGCCTGGGCAGCCTGAGCAGAAAAACCGCAACTTGGCAGTTTTGGCGAGCCCTTCATGTACAACAGTATTGGGTTTTCAGTAATTTGCTGTTTAATTCTATCCAGGGTTTCCATAGCATATCCTCGTATCTATTCGGAAGTGCGGGCATTGTACCTTGTTCCAACAGGAAATTCATGGCCTGCCCCTTGTTTTTCGGCGGACTGACCCAATCATGGTAGGCAGTCGTAACAAAACATCTAAGTGCCCTCAATAAGCGACGCGTTAGAGCTTGGCAGGGCCGGTTAAAACTTGAGTATTTTACTCAGGTATTGTAGTCTAAACCGTGCAGACACTATTAACAACGTGAATGGAGAATAAAATGGCTTTCGAATTACCCGCCTTGCCGTATGCAAAAAATGCACTTGCTCCGCATATTTCAGAAGAAACTCTGGAATACCACTATGGCAAGCATCACAACACCTATGTGGTTAAGCTCAATGGCCTGATTGAAGGTACCGACTTCGCTGGTAAGTCACTTGAAGAGATCGTTCGTACCTCTGAAGGTGGAGTGTTCAATAACGCCGCCCAGGTGTGGAATCATACCTTCTACTGGCACTGCCTGAGCCCGAATGGTGGTGGTGAGCCTGCTGGTGCTCTGGCAGATGCGATTAACGCCAAATGGGGTTCATTTGCCGACTTTAAAGCTGCGTTTAACGACAAAGCCGTCAACAACTTCGGCTCCAGCTGGACCTGGTTGGTGAAAAAAGCCGATGGCAGCCTGGATATCGTTAACACCAGCAATGCTGATACTCCGTTAGCTCATGATGGCCTTACGCCGGTAATGACCGTTGACTTGTGGGAGCACGCTTACTACATCGATTACCGCAACGCCCGCCCAACTTACCTGGATGCTTTCTGGGCCTTGGTAAACTGGGATTTCGCCAGCAAGAATTTTGCAGCCTAATCCGTCTTAGCGATATCAAGCCCGGTTTATAAATCGGGCTTTTTTAAATCCAATTTCCCTGCCCGCCGTACATAATTCAACACCATTGCACTTTATTTGAGCTCGATTAAATCCATCTTTTTGCGATGAATTCTGAGCGAATTTATTTTTTACTGTCTAACCTTAGAGTAACTGGTACCTATTTTCGTCAGCTGATCGGAGGTGCATATGAGCATTGTTGAGCACTATAAGTCCAGATACGAAGCAACCAAGGAAGAGGAATACAGCATTCAGGAGTTTCTGCAGCTGTGCAAAACCGATAAAAGTTGTTTTGCCAGTGCCGCCGAACGTTTGCTGCTGGCTATTGGTGAGCCGGAACTGATTGATACCTCGAATGATCCCAAACTTAGCCGTTTGTTTTCCAATCGGGTGATCAGCCGCTACCCTGCGTTTGCCGACTTTTATGGCATGGAAGATGCCATCGAACAGATTGTCTCCTATTTAAAACACTCGGCTCAGGGACTGGAAGAAAAGAAACAAATTCTGTACCTGCTTGGCCCGGTTGGTGGTGGTAAGTCTTCACTGGCTGAAAAGCTGAAGTATTTGATGCAACAAGTGCCTATCTACTACCTGAAAGGCTCGCCGGTGTACGACCATCCATTGTGCCTGTTCGACGCCGATGAAGACGGCCAGCTGCTGGCTGAAGAGTTTGGGATACCGCGGCGCTATCTATCCACCATCATGTCACCTTGGGCCAGTAAACGGCTACATGAGTTCAATGGCGACATCAGCCAGTTCCGTGTCGTTAAACGCCACCCATCCATTTTGAACCAAATTGCGATCGCCAAAACCGAGCCCGGCGATGAAAACAACCAGGACATTTCCGCCTTGGTCGGTAAAGTCGACATTCGTAAACTCGAGCACTTCGCGCAACACGACCCAGATGCTTACAGCTACTCAGGAGCCTTGTGCCGTGCTAATCAAGGCCTGATGGAATTTGTCGAGATGTTCAAAGCGCCAATCAAGGTGTTGCACCCATTGCTCACAGCCACTCAGGAAGGCAACTACAACGGGACTGAAGGCTTGGCCGCTCTGCCGTTTGACGGCATGATTCTGGCCCACAGCAATGAGTCGGAATGGCAGACTTTTAAAAACAACAAAAACAACGAGGCGTTCCTTGATCGGGTCTACATTGTCAAAGTTCCTTACTGCCTGCGGGTATCGGAAGAGCAAAACATTTATCACAAGCTGATCGATAATTCAGAGCTGCGTGAAGCTCCGTGCGCCCCAGGGACTTTATCCTCTCTGGCCCAGTTTGTGGTGTTATCACGGTTGAAAGAGCCTGAAAACTCCAGCATCTATTCCAAAATGCGGGTCTATGATGGCGAAAGCCTCAAAGATACCGATCCAAAAGCCAAGTCTTATCAGGAGTATCGTGATTATGCCGGGGTCGATGAAGGCATGACCGGCCTGTCGACCCGCTTTGCTTTTAAAATTCTGTCACGGGTGTTCAACTTCGACTCGACCGAAGTAGCTGCGAACCCGGTGCATTTGTTTTATGTACTGGAGCAGCAAATTGAACGCGAACAGTTTCCAGCTGAAATGGCAGAGCGATTGCTGGAACATTTAAAGGGTTATCTAACACCCAAGTATGTTGAATTTATTGGCAAAGAGATCCAAACCGCTTATCTCGAGTCTTACTCCGAATATGGGCAAAACATCTTTGATCGCTATGTAATCTATGCTGATTTCTGGATCCAGGATCAGGAATACCGCGACCCGGAAACCGGACAATTGTTCGACCGGGCAGCGCTGAATGCCGAGCTGGAAAAAATTGAGAAGCCGGCTGGCATTAGCAACCCGAAAGACTTTCGCAACGAAATCGTCAACTTTGTGCTTAGAGCCAAAGCAAAAAACAATGGCAAAAATCCGGTTTGGACCAGCTACGAAAAACTGCGTACTGTGATTGAGAAGAAAATGTTCTCCAGCACCGAAGAGTTACTGCCTGTTATTTCGTTCAACGCCAAAACTTCAACCGAAGATCAGAAGAAACATGACGATTTTGTCAATCGTATGATGGAGAAAGGCTATACCCGCAAACAAGTCCGGCTGTTGTCGGAGTGGTATTTGCGGGTGCGTAAATCGCAGTAAATACGCAACCGGAGGCAGTATGGTGCATTTTATTGATCGACGACTCAATGGCAAAAACAAGAGTGCTGTCAACCGACAGCGCTTCTTGCGGCGCTACAAGCAACAGATCAAAAAGGCCGTTTCCGATGCGATCAGTAAGCGTAGCGTGACCGATATCGACAGTGGGGAGAGCATCAGCATTCCAGGAAAGGACATTACTGAACCGATGTTTCATCATGGTAAAGGTGGCCATCGAGAAATTGTCCATCCTGGCAATGATCAGTTCAGCCCTGGCGATCGCATCAAACGGCCGGATGGAGGTGGAGGCCAAGGCAGTGGCCGCGGTGATGCCAGCGCGGATGGTGAAGGTGAAGATGACTTTGTTTTTTCTATTTCCAAAGATGAGTACCTGGATCTGCTGTTTGAAGATCTGGAATTACCCAATCTGAAAAAAAATCAGCTGGATAAACTAACTCAATACAAACAGGTGCGAGCCGGCTACCGGGCTGAAGGGGTACCAACCAATATCGATATTGTTCGCTCGTTACGGGGCTCGCTAGCCCGGCGTATTGCCATGTCGGCTGATAAAAAACGTACCTTGACTGAACTGGAAGCGCAGCTAGCGGCTCTGCAGCAAGAAGCCGTTCCCAATCAACGACAACTGATGCAGCTGGAAGAAGAGATTACGCATTTAAAGCAACGCATTGCGGCAGTGCCATACATCGATAGTTTTGACTTACGTTATCGAAACTACCAGAAACGGCCAGAGCCGACCAGTAAAGCCGTGATGTTCTGCTTGATGGATGTATCTGGCTCAATGGATCAGGCCACCAAGGATATGGCAAAGCGCTTTTACATTCTGCTTTATCTGTTCCTTAGCCGCAGTTACAAAAATGTCGAGGTGGTCTACATTCGTCATCACACTCAGGCCAAAGAGGTTGATGAACAAGAGTTCTTCTACTCCCAGGAGACTGGCGGCACCATCGTTTCCAGTGCGCTTAAAATGATGCACGACATTGTACGTGAGCGGTACAACCCGGAAGAGTGGAATATTTACGCCGCTCAAGCATCGGATGGCGATAACTGGACTGATGATAGCCCATTGTGCCAACAAATTATGCGCAATCATATCCTGCCACTAGTGCGTTATTATGCCTATATCGAAATCAGCACCCGAGCGCATCAAAGCTTGTGGCAACAGTACGAAAGTCTGCTACCGCAGTTTGACAATTTTGCCATTCAGTCCATTCGGGAACAGGCCGATATTTACCCGGTATTCAGAGAGCTCTTTAAAAAACAAGCAGCTTAGTTTTTCAGCGGAGGTATATGATGGCCAAAGCACAGCGTAAACCAACCCCCTTGTCAGATGGGCCGGACTGGACCTTTGAGCTGCTGGACGACTATCATCAGCAAATTGCCAGGGTGGCAGCCCATTATGGGCTGGAGACCTACCCCAACCAAATCGAAGTGATTACTGCCGAGCAAATGATGGATGCATATTCCAGCATTGGTATGCCACTGGGTTATAATCATTGGTCTTACGGCAAAAAATTTATTCAGACCGAGCAGAATTACAAGCGCGGCTACATGGGACTGGCCTATGAAATCGTGATCAACTCCAACCCTTGCATTGCTTATCTGATGGAAGAAAACACCATCACCATGCAAGCCCTGGTGATGGCTCATGCCAGCTACGGCCACAACTCCTTCTTCAAGAATAACTACTTATTTAAGACGTGGACCGATGCCTCGTCCATTATCGATTACCTGTTATTTGCCAAAGACTATGTCAATCGCTGTGAAGAAAAGTATGGGATTGCTGAGGTTGAGGAAATCCTCGATTCCTGTCATGCCCTGATGAATTACGGAGTTGATCGCTACAAACGACCACAAAAAATTTCGATGGAAGAAGAGCAAAAACGCCAGGAAGAACGTGAAGCTTACCTGCAATCCCAGGTCAATGACTTATGGCGTACTATTCCAACCAAACCAGTCGCAGAAACCGAGCATAACAAACGCTTTCCTGTCGAGCCGCAAGAGAACATTTTGTATTTTATTGAAAAAAATGCGCCTTTATTAAAGCCGTGGCAACGTGAACTGGTGCGGATTGTGCGCAAAATCTCGCAATACTTTTATCCGCAAAAACAAACCCAGGTCATGAACGAAGGCTGGGCTACCTTTTGGCACTACACCATTTTGCAACATCTGTACGATGAAGGTGTGGTGAGCGAGCGCTTTATGATGGAATTTCTGCATACCCATACCAACGTGGTTGCACAGCCGCCATACAACAGCCCATATTATTCGGGTATCAATCCTTACGCGCTCGGTTTCGCCATGTTTACCGACTTACGCCGTATTTGCGAGCAGCCGACGGCTGAAGATAAAGAATGGTTCCCCGATATTGCTGGTTCAAACTGGCTTGAAACTTTGCACTTTGCCATGCAAAACTTTAAGGACGAGAGCTTTATCAGTCAGTACTTATCACCGAAAGTGATCCGCGACTTTCATCTGTTTGCCATTGTTGATGACAGCAAAGATCCAAGCCTGGAAGTTGCCGCCATCCATAATCAGGAGGGGTATCAGAGTATTCGCCAGATGCTGTCTGCGCAGTACAACTTAAGTCAGCTGGAACCCAATATTCAGGTATACAATGTCGATGTTCGTGGCGATCGATCGTTAACATTACGCTATGTACCGCAGCAAAACATCCCGTTGGAAGAAAAGAGTACTGCGGAAGTCATGAAGCATTTGCACCGATTATGGGGCTTTCAGGTGAGTCTGGAGCAGCAACAAGACGATGGCGTTATTCGGGAGCTGTGCCGCTGCCCTGCTGCTTCATGAGGTTTCGGGCTGCTCAGAGGGCATGCTGCTTGCTAATGTAACGCGATTACGGCCATTCGCCTTCGAAAAATACAAGGCTTTATCGGCTTGCTCTATCCACTGACGATGGTTTTCCATCGCTCTGGCTGACTCTGCAATACCGATACTTACCGAGCACTGAATGATCATCTCATGATGCCGTATCGGTGTTTTTTCCACCGACTTACGCAGCCGCTCCGCAAAATACATAGCCTGCGCTTCCGGAGTATCCACTAAAAGCACCGCAAATTCTTCACCACCATAACGGCCGGCAATGTCGGTTTCACGCAGATTTTTTTTCACCAGCTTGGCAATTTCCCGGATCACTTCATCGCCAGCAGCATGGCCATAATCATCGTTAACGCGTTTGAAGTGATCAATGTCGATCATCAATAGGCTACTGACATGTTGATGCCGCTGAATACGCTTGTACTCCTGCACCAAAGTATTTTCCCAACTACCGCGGTTGTGCAACTGAGTCAAAAAGTCAGTTTTTGAAAGCTGATGCAAACGATGATTCATCGATTCCAGTTCCAGCCGACTGACCGCCACATCGGTGACATCGTAAATAATCAGACACAAGTTCGTCACTTCTCCACGGGTGTTGGTGAGTGGAAAAATAGTACTGTTTTGGTACATAAATTCAGCAGAGCCAGTGATAGGACGATAATTACGAAATTTAAAAATATAAGGGCGCTGCTCCCAGATAGTAAAAGCACGATTTTTTAGTAGTAATACTGGGTCACACTTCCTGCGCAGCCAGTCTTCATCAATTTCCGGAAATAAATCAAATAAGTAACGATCACGTACCTGGCGAGGACTTAAGCCGCTGTGACTTTCCATAAAGCCATTCCAGACCTGGATACGATAATCACAGTTCAGCACCACTAAACCAACGTCCACGGTTTGAAACATGTCCATGAGCCAGTGGATTTCTGAAACTTCAACCTGTGCATCTGACATAACTAATCTTCCAGTAAGAACGCGACTTTGTGTTTCAGTGTTTTCAGGCTGTCCTCGGTAAACAGCAACAACAGATCACACATGATATTGTAGTTTTCAATGCCGTAACTGATTTCAATCGCCAGGGTTTTGCGCCAGCGACCAGAGTTGGCTTTAATCAGCTCACTGACAGCGGCATGTTGTCCAAGCACCACCGGATGCCCCTGACTAAAGCCCATATCCAGCTGTTCAGATAACCCTTTTAACACGGAACCTATCAAGATATTAGCAATGTCCATCAGCAGTTCTAACTCGACCTGATGCGTCAATTTGCCGTGATAATTCATCAGGCGGGCAATGTCTTTAAAACTGGAGTCGGTCAGGATAAGCAGCGCCTCACCGGATACCCCGCCCCCAATAAAGCCCTGACACACAGCTGAGGTACTGCTTTCATCTTCGACCGACGCCAGTGCCATGTGCAGCTCACTAACTTCGATTAAATTCACATTGGGAATAGGCAGCTTAACAAAAACATTAAGCAAACGAGCCAGCAAGTCTCCGGCCTGCCCCATCGCCACATTGGTGATTTCCTGAAACACATCTCTTAGCTCGGCATCCACTTCTACCGTCTGCGGTAAAAGCTGAGCAGGTACCTTCGCTTCCGGTTTCGACTTGCGCTCTGAAGCCACGGTATCCAGTAAGGCAGCTATCTTGCTAGCATCAACCGGCTTTTTTACAAAATCAACAGCCCCCAATTGCATGACCCGCTCGTAAGCTTCTGGTTGCACATCACCGGAGACCACAATGACCCGAATAGTAGATTGTGTTTCTTTTAATGCTGACAGCACCTGATAGCCATCCAGGATAGGCATATTCAGATCCAAAAAAAGCAGATCAATCGCATTTGTCTTAATTAATTGCAGTGCTTCAGCGCCATGGGCCGCAAAATGGATCGCACTCTGCCAACTCTCTGGCAAACAGCGCGCCATTTGTTTTCTTGCCAGGTTGGAATCATCGCAAATTAGCACCGCAGGGATCATAGGCTGTTCATTTTTCTCTGTGTTTGTTTATAGTTTATACGCACACTCTGCAAATAGCCATCATGCAGACAGATGGTTCTGTGTTAGGCTAAACCTTTACCGTTAAGAGGTACCTTGAATGAAAATAACCTTATCTCAACTCTGTACCCTAATTGGTGGCGTCGCACTCAGTAGCGCTGCTTATAGCGTCGATTTAACGGCGCAGCTTCCAACCCGACTCAGTGATATTCGGGCCGGACAACAGCTGGTAGAACTGCAAGGTCATCCGATTGAGCTTGGTCAGCAAGCACCCGCATTTCGGGTAGTCGACCAACAATTTAAGGCCGTTTCTTTGCAGGATTTTGCCGGAAAACCAGTTTTGATCAGCGTAGTTCCCAGTGTAGACACAGGCACTTGTTCGCTGCAAACCAAGCGTTTTAATGAGGAGGTTTCCAGGCTCCCTGCGGACGTGGTGATGCTCACCATCAGCACAGACTTGCCTTTTGCCCAAAGACGCTTTTGTGAACAGGAAGCAGTCGACCAGTTGCAGGTATTATCCGATGCTGTCTGGCGTGATTTTGGCAGCAGTTATGGTTTATTGATTAAGGATATGGGTTTGCTAGCTCGAACGGTGCTGTTGATCGATCGTAACGGTGTGATCCGTTATATTCAGCAAGTCAAGTCATTAGCAAACGAGCCGGACTATCAAGATGCATTGGATGCCCTGGCAAAAATGCTGGCTGACAGCTAGGCCGTAAAAAAGCAATGCCATACAACAACAAAAGCGATGCATTAGCATCGCTTTTGTAATCAGACGCAATGGTTTAAGCCAGTAAGCGGGTTAACTGTGCAGCGATAGCATCCACCTTCTGAGTTCCATCAAGGTGGTGGTAATTGGTTTTACCGGCATCTGCCGCAGCACGATAGAAATTTACCAAAGGCTTGGTCTGTTCATGATAAATAGCCAGACGTTTACGAACTGTTTCTTCGGTATCATCAGCACGGATCACCAACTCTTCACCGGTTTGATCGTCCTTTCCTGCCACTTTAGGCGGATTGTATACCACATGGTAGACTCGACCAGATGCTGGATGCACCCGACGGCCAGCCATCCGCTCAACAATCACATCATCCGGCACATCAAACTCAATGACATGATCAATCGCAATGCCATGTGCATCCATGGCTTCTGCCTGAGGAATAGTCCGTGGGAATCCGTCTAGCAAAAAACCTTTCGCACAATCCGGTTCTGCAATGCGCTCTTTCACCAGGCCAATAATGATATCATCCGACACCAACTGCCCGGCATCCATCACTTGTTTGGCTGCCAAACCCAGTTCAGTCCCTGCTTTGATAGCTGCCCGCAGCATATCCCCCGTTGAAATTTGCGGGATGCCAAACTTGTTCATCAGAAACTGAGCCTGAGTCCCCTTTCCGGCACCTGGGGCACCCAACAAAATAATCCGCATACAACACCCTCATGTGTTCTAAATTTTTCAAATATGGACGGTCTGGATCTTTACACAATGATGGCATTGAAACAAGAATTTTGTCCGCATCTGACAGCTGGCGCTGGTTGCACCCGCCTTTGGTAGTAGTGATTGCAATGCCTAAAGCTAAGCTCTGTAAAAAAACACCAGCTGGTTTGCTGGTGTTTTCTCAGTGTGCTTAGACTTTAGTCGCGACTTGCGGGTGCTGTTTTACCTGGTGAGCGACAACAACAGCTTGTTCAGTCGGCCGACAAAAGTAGCCGGATTCTTCAAACTACCCCGCTCTGCCAGCAAAGCCTGTTCAAGCAGTACTTCCGCCCACTCTTTGAAACGACTTTCATCCTGCTCATCAGCGATGTGTTTTACCAGCTCATGCTCGGAGTTGATTTCAAAAATCGGTTTTACTTCCGGTACTTTCTGACCAACCGACTCCATCAGTTTCATCATTTGAGTGCTCATATCGAACTCGTCGGTCACAACGCAAGCCGGGCTGTCGGTTAAACGATGACTGACTTTAACTTCTTTCACCTGTTCACCCAAAGCAGTTTTAAAGCGCTCAACCGTGCTGGCAAAGGCTTCTTCCGATTGCTTTTGCGCTGCTTTATCGGCTTCATCATCCAATTTGGATAAATCCAGCCCACCTTTGGCGACTGAGCGGAACTTCTTCTGCTCAAACTCAGTGAGATGCTGCATCAGCCACTCATCGATGCGATCCGATAGCAACAGGACTTCAATGCCTTTCTTGCGGAACACTTCCAAATGCGGGCTGTGCTTGGCAGCTGCATAGTTATCAGCCACCAGGAAGTAGATTTCCTCCTGACCTTCTTTCATTCGCCCCAGGTAATCGCTGAGGGAAACATTCTGGCTGCCATCGTCGTTGTGGGTTGATGCAAAGCGCAACAAAGCAGCAATTTTCTCTTTGTTGACCATATCTTCCGCAGGACCTTCTTTCAGGACCTGACCAAACTCAGTCCAAAACAGCTGGTATTGCTCACTATCTTTGGCCAGTTTTTCCAGCATCTTCAGTGCCCGGCTGGTACAACCTTTGCGCAGCGCCTGGGTGGCTTTGGTATCTTGCAGGATTTCGCGCGAGACGTTCAGCGGTAAATCGCTGGAATCGAGCAAACCTTTGAAAAAGCGCAGATAGCTCGGCATAAACTCTTCAGCATCGTCCATGATAAAGACACGCTGCACATACAACTTCAAACCATGGCGAGCTTCGCGGTTCCATAAATCAAAGGGTGCTTTTTTCGGAATATACAGCAAGCTGGTATAATTATTACTGCCTTCAACCTTGTTGTGACTCCAGCTGAGTGGCTCAGTCCAGTCATGAGAAATATGCTTATAGAATTCCTGGTACTCTTCGTCGCTGATGTCCGATTTATCGCGAGTCCAGAGTGCTGTGGCTTTGTTAATCGCTTGCCACTGTCCAGGTACTGCCGGAATCGTCTCGTCGTCGGTTTCACCCTTTTGCTCTGGCTGTTCATCCTGCCACATTTCAACCGGGATGCTGATGTGATCGGAGTATTTGGTAATGACAGACTGCACCCGGTATTTTTCCAGGAACTCATCTTCACCTTCGCGCAGATGCAAAATAATATCGGTACCACGGCCCTCTTTCTTACATGACGCCAGGCTGTACTCGCCTTCACCAGCCGACTCCCACTCCACCGCTTGATCAGCAGCTGCACCGGCTTTTAAGGTACGCACCGTGACTTTGTCTGCCACGATAAAAGCCGAATAAAAGCCGACGCCAAATTGACCAATCAGCGTGGCATCTTTACTTTGATCGCCAGATAATTGCGAGAAAAACTCTTTGGTGCCAGACTTGGCAATGGTACCCAGGTTGTCTTTGACTTCCTGCTCGGTCATACCGATGCCGTTGTCGCTGATGGTCAGCGTTTTCGCATCTTTATCCATACTGATACGAACCCGCAACTCGCCATCATCGCCATACAAACCAGGCTCGGATAATGCAAGAAAACGCAACTTATCCGCAGCATCGGATGCGTTGGATACCAGCTCACGCAGAAAAATTTCTTTATTGGAATACAGCGAGTGGATCATCAGGTGAAGTAACTGCTTTACCTCGGCCTGAAAGCCATGCGTTTGCTTATTTGCGGTCTCAGCCATAGCAACAAAATCCTCTTTAATGATGTAGTGAATAGATACTGCTTGCCGCAGCCAGCGCCATGCCGGCAAGCTTTAAGCAATGCCGGACCAGCCGGCGTTAGGATGCTATTTATATGGGGAGGAAAGCTGAAAATTTCAAGCGTTAGAAACGTTTTCGACCACTAAAGGCATGAGACAAAGTCGAGCCATCCAGATATTCCAGCTCGCCACCAACAGGCACACCCTGCGCTAAACGGGAGACGCTGATCTGCTGCCGATGGCACAACTCAGCAATATAGTAAGCCGTTGCCTCCCCTTCCATGGTAGGGTTGGTCGCGAGGATCACTTCCTCGACATCTCCTTTCGCCAACTGCTGCTCCAAACGATCCAGCCCCAGCTCCACGGGGCCAATGCCATCCAGTGGCGACAGTTGGCCCATCAATACGAAGTAGCGGCCATCAAACTGACCGGTTTGCTCTATTGCCTGCAAGTCTGCCGAAGAGCCAACCACACAGAGCAAAGGCGACTGACTGCGCGATGGATCACTGCAGATAGCACAGAGTTCCTGCTCGGAAAACGTACGGCAACTCTGGCATTGGCCAATATGCTCCATCGCATTCAGCAAAGCCGTACCCAGTTTGCGGCCACCTTCCCTGTTACGCTCCAACAGTTGAAATGCCATGCGCTGGGCTGTTTTAGGCCCGACCCCAGGCAGCGCTTTTAACGCATCAATCAGTTGCTGCAGCAAAGGCGTATTGGCAGTCATAGAAGTTGCCTGGCTTAAAACGGCATCTTAAATCCAGGAGGCAATTGCATGCCACCTGCAACCTGCGCCATCATTTCACGGTTGGTTTCTTCAACCCGACGCACCGCATCATTGATAGCTGCCGCCACCAAATCTTCCAACATTTCTTTGTCGTCTGCCATCAAACTGTCATCCAGATGCACACGCTTGACCTGATGTGAGCCTGTCATGGTGACTTTGACCATGCCAGCACCGGATTCGCCAGTGACTTCCATATTGGCAATTTCCTGCTGCACTTTCTGCATTTTTTCCTGCATGGCTTGCGCCTGCTTCATCATGTTACCCATACCACCTTTAAACATGGCTTATCTCCTTAATCGTGGCTGTTCGCCCATTGGCAATGGGCGCCAGCATACACAAAATGAATTTAATTAACCACCAGACTGTCGTCGATAAACTCAGCCATTAGATTCTGTCGTATCGTTAAAAGAACAGGATCTTCGGCCATAACGTGTTGCACATAGTTGCGTCGCGCCTGGTCCAGTTGTAGCTGGATATCGCGTGGGCAGCCTGTCACTTCGGCCTGATAGACGATTTGCACTTCGATCGCAGCAGGGAATGCAGCCAACACCAATTGCTCAATACGATGGCGAAACTCATCCGTTTCCAGGTGCTGCTCTGAACTAGCGACGGTTAGCTGAACACAACTGCCCGCTACACTTGGGACTGAGTGCAGCAGAAACAATCGATACAAGCCAGTTGCATTCACCTGTTCGATAAGCGCAGCCCAATCATCAATCTCGTGTGCCGCTCGATAATGAAAACCGGCAGCATCCAGCGGCTGACCTAGCAATTGCTGCGCCCTTGGGCGCTCAGACTTTTTTGCTGTGCTGTCCTTTGTCACCAGCTCGGATGCAGGCGGTATCGAAGCAGCCATGTGCTGGTTGTTCAAAACAGGTGCAGACATGGAGAGCTTATCTGCCATATCTGGCTCAGAACTTGATGCAGGCAAAGCTGTACTCTTGGCTTTACTTTGAACCTCAGCGGCAGCTGCACTGTTGCCTGCGGCCACGGCTTGCACCCCACGCCTGGCAATAATGCTGGCGGTAATTGGATCCATCTGCGGAGACTCAGGCTGAGCCTGCAACTCTGGGAATACTGGCTGCTCTGACGCCCTGGTCAGCTCAGGTTCTTGTTCGAGCATGGATTCTACTGCTGGCGTTGATTCCAAAGTCTGCTGAAATTCGATATCAGGCTGAGTTGCAGCTGAGGCGGGAGACGCCGTATGTGCAAGCGAACTTCTCGCTGCTGCCTCGGATGCTGGTTGCGCCAATAGCGTCTGCTTTGACGCTTGTACTCTTGGCCGTTGTTGCCCACTTGTGCCCGATGGTGCTGAGGAAGACGCATCAGCAGACTGAGGTACAAACAACAAAGCCCTCAATAATGCCATTTCAAGGCCACTGCGAATATCCGGCGCATAAGGCAGCTCTCGTTTCCCGCTGATCAACAGCTGGTAGTATAGCTGCAATGATTCGGCCTCTTGACTGGCAGCCAGCTCAGCAACAAAAACAGCCTGCTCGCCTGCAAGCTCTGCAGCATCAGGCTGAAACTGACAAATGGCAGCAAAATGCAGTAACGCCAGCATATCATCGATCAATTGACTGGGCTGACTGGTTTGCAACATCAAGGCATCCAACTGCTGTCGCATTCCCACCACATCCTGTTGTATTACAGCTTGCAGTAAGTTTTGCCCCCAGTGCTGTGGCAATAACCCAAGCATATCGCGAACCGCTGTAGCAGTAATGTGGCCATTGGTTTGGGCGATGGCTTGGTCAGTTAAACTGAGCGCATCACGCACACTACCCCGTGCTGCTTTGGCTAACAGGGCCAACGCCTCTTGCTCGGCGGCTACCTGTTCTTGCTGCAGTACCATGGTCAATTGCTGTTGCAACTCAGCTTCTGTTAAAGCCTTTAGACTAAATTGCAGGCAGCGTGATAAGACAGTGACCGGAAGCTTTTGCGGATCGGTCGTCGCCAGCAAAAACTTCACATGCGGTGGTGGTTCTTCCAGCGTTTTGAGCAGAGCATTAAAGCTATGCCGGGACAGCATGTGCACTTCGTCAATCAAATACACTTTGAAACGACCACGCGTTGGCGCGTATTGGACGTTATCCAGCAGATCGCGAGTATCTTCTACTTTAGTTCGGGAAGCCGCATCGATTTCCAACAAATCGACAAAGCGACCGGCTTCGATTTCAAGGCAACTGCTGCACTGGCCGCAAGGCGTTGCTGTCACCCCCAGCTCGCAGTTCAGGCTTTTGGCAAAAATACGCGCTATGGTAGTTTTACCAACTCCACGTGTGCCGGTAAACAAATAGGCATGGTGCAAACGATCGGAGCTAAGCGCATTGCTTAAGGCTGACTTGACATGCTGCTGCCCCAACAGTTGACTAAACTGCTGAGGCCGCCATTTTCGTGCCAGCACCTGGTAGCTCATGCTTACTCCTTGTTCATGATCATCTTTGGCTTGCGGAATCTAAGCTGCCTGCGAAAAGGCACGGGCAGCGTTGCAACCCCAAAGGATTAATGACCATCATAATCGACTAAAGACAGCACTTCGAGGCCTAACTTTTCCAGCCGCTGTATCCCGCCAAGCTCAGGCAACGCAATCACAAAAGCCGCATGTGTCACCTCGCCACCCAGACGACGAATAAGCTGTGTCGTTGCTTCAATGGTACCGCCGGTTGCCAGTAAATCATCAACCATCAGGACTTTGTCGCCCTGATGAATGGCATCCATATGAAGTTCCAGGATATCCTCGCCATATTCCAGCTGATAACTTTGCGATATGCGCTCGCGTGGTAACTTGCCTTTTTTACGTACCGGCACAAAAGCCACCCCCAGCGCATAGGCCAAAGGGGCACCAAAAATGAAACCGCGTGACTCTGTACCAACCACCTTATTGATGCCATGGTTTGCAAAATGCTGCTTCAGTGCATCGATAACTTTGGCAAAGGCGGGGCCATCCTGCATCAGGCTGGTAACATCACGAAATAGAATGCCTGGCTTGGGGTAATCAGGGACTGTCTTAATGACTTGTTTTAGTTGCTCACTAAGGACGGGATTGGTCATGAGTAAATGGTATCCTGTATCAGTTTTGCTTTATAAAAAACCGGCGTTAACCCACAATCTGAAGCCAGCGCACAATAGGCCCCTGCAACAACAAGACCACAAATACCGCCAGAAAAGCCAAAAACTGTGTCAAATTAAAACTCTCTTTAAAATTCTCGTCAGCCACTGGAATACCTCATCGAATGCGTTGGGACAGAACCCATTATTCTAGCGGAAGAGCGGCGCTTGCACTATCCCTTTTACAGCAAAGTAGAGGCTAATCGTCTGCTCACAGGCACAGAGCAGGCTTTTGTGTCCTCTAAGAAGCCTCTTCTAACCGAAACGTGCATGCGGTTTGATGTACATCACATCATGCCGCTATGGTCTAAGCCATACTGCATCATATGACCATAGCTAGGGTGTTGTATGTCCATCCGCCTGAATCAATTACGCACTCGATTGCTGGAAGAACAGCAACAGTTGCAGCAGCACATTGCAAATGTCCTGGCTGGCCAGCCTAGCCTGGACTATCAACAATTGCACCTGAAGTTACAGCAATTGCCATTACCTCGCTGGCCAGAGCTGCTGCTGCATTGGCACACACCAGAGTTGCGCGGCCCAAGCAAGCGACTGGAAGCCGTGCAAGCAGCATTAAGTCAGATGGAGATTGGGCTTTACGGAATTTGCTGTGACTGTGAGAACAGAATAGAAGCAGAGCGGCTGGAGAGAGATCCAGCCGAACAACGATGTGCAGACTGTAGTTTAAGCGGTTAACAGCATGAAGACTTTGGTACCAGATCAAAAGCAATCGTCATGCGGGAATCACTGCTACTAAAAGGCACAGTGCCATGCCAAAAGTACGAAGGAAATAGCACCAACTGGCCCACCTCAGGCTTCACATAACGTTCGACAGCTAACTTGGGTTGAGTAGCCAACCCAGGCTCACCAAACTTTAACCAGCCATCGACATTGCCCTGTTTCACAGTATTGGGCAACTCCAGATAACAGGCGGATGATATCCAGCCTTTAGAGTGCACATGGTTGCTATGAAAACCCTGCGACTTCAACAAGACTGACCAAATGCCATTAAATTGCCAATCTTGCTGGTTGCGTCTGGATAATGGATGCTGCTTATCAGTACCAATATGCTGCAAATACTGTTCAATAGCCGGTGCTATCGCTTGTGGGAAGGCCTGGATAGCCGGATCTTTAAAGCGCAGTAAGCTTGGTTGTTGACTGCCGTGTCGAACAGACTGGCCAAAAGGATGCGCTTTAAAATGGTGATGCTGACGAACCGCCTGCTTGAGTTCTGTCAGATAGTCCGGCAATGATGACCACCCCTGAGGGGTCTGCAATGAATAAGCCTGAACCATAGATTTGTAATTGCATAAGTCCTGATAGCGCTCATCTCCGCATAATCTGAGCGCTGTTGCCTGGACGGCCAATGCCAGTTGGTCATCTGGCTGCTGCTGTAAATAGCTATCAATGACCGGCAAGGCCTGGGCAGCCTGCTCATTGGCCATCAGCGCGTAACAATAAGCCATTAAAGCAGGCGCATACTCCGGAGCGAAAGCAAAAGCACGCTCTGCGTGCAGTAAAGCCTGCTCATAGTCTCCATTATCCAAGGCAAGATGCGCGGCCGTACTAAGTAATACTTCATCTTCCATGAACAGTAGAGTATCCGCCAGTACCTTATAACCAACAGCAACATCGCCCGCCCCTTCAAATACACGTGCCAAAGTAAGCCGAAGCACCGGGTTATCCGGATGTTGTTTAATGGTTGAAATTAAAGTGGCTACAGCTTCCTGAATATTGGCCGATTGCATCCACACCAGCTGAGCTAGCTCGAGCTGAGCCTCTGCTTGCGTCGGGTCTATGGCCAGCACCTTACGATAAGCTTGTTCAGCAGCCCCAAAATGCTGCAACCCTTGCTCAGCTCTTGCAAGCACCAACCATGTGGCGGCATAGGTAGAGCCAAGTTGCAGCGCCATGCGAGCATGATAGCGGGCATCATGCAACAAATCGGCGTCACCATAAGCTGCGGCTAAATTATGTTCAGTGACCGGATTCTGTGGTGATATCAAACATGCTTGTTTGTACAAAGCAATGGCTTCTTCATACCGGTTTTGTTGCTTAAGCTGTTTGGCCTGTTGTGTTAACGCTGATAACTCGCTCATGATGCAGATGGTCTTAATGTGGAATGGCGTTATATGTACCACAACTGTGCTGAGGGTCCAAGTAAAACGCCCTAACCAGCACCACAGTTGACAGCTTAACGGATGGCAAGTAAGTTACCGACACAAGAATAGCTAACAAGGAATCAAGCCCACATGTTTAACAATCCAGTACCGGTGAGCCCGGAGCAACACAGCGCTATTAAAATTCGTCAACAGGGGACCATTGAACACCTGGTAGACCGGCAATTTACCCCGGTTTTTTTCGGCGAGTTCAACAAGGTTTCAGCCCACTACCCGATCTTTTTTGTCTACGAAGAGCAAAGTAAACAATACCGCCCCATTGCTGTTTTTGGCTTGCTGGAAAAGCAAAACCTGTTCTTACATCAGGGCCGATGGGATGCAGCCTATGTGCCGGCATCATTGCGCAGTTATCCATTTAGCATTGCCAGGGCTGAAAATACGGATGATCAATGGATGGTATGCCTGCACCCAGACTCTGAGTTGGTTAGTACCACTGAAGGGCAGGCCATCTTTGATGAGAATAAACAACCGACCGAGTTTTACCAAAGCCTGACCAGATTTCTGCAAGACTTATTGGCACACGAAGTGGCCAGTGTGGAAACAACCACCCTGCTGCAACAACTGGACCTATTTAAAGAAGAAGCGCTAAAATTTACCGACAGCAGCGGAAAACAAGGCGCTCTGAATGGCTTCCATGTGATTGATCAGGAGAAACTGGCGGCATTAAGTGACAGCGACTTTTTGAAGTTGCGCAAACTGAATGCACTCGATGCCATCTATCATCATTTAAGCTCTTTAGACCGGGTCAGTGACTTGGTGCGGCGTCTCGGTTAAACAAAATAGTTTGAGCTGATTCAAAGCCCGCTAAGCGGGCTTTTTTCTGGCTGTTACAAACCAACCCAGAGTCTTACCAGCTAATTCAAATGGCTCAATTCGGTGCTTCAGCTGCCTGGGTTGCCACTGCGCCCTGCACAGTGCATCCAACTGCTGGTAATTCATAGCAACCTGCTGCATCGCATCGCCGCGTCTCTGGCTGTCCAGTAACTCGGCTTGCATCCGTTGCAGCCAATCCAGTAACTCCTGCAGCTGATACAGGTGCACCTTAGCAGCTATCTCCGCGCAATCCTGATAAAACTGCCGGATTTGCAGACTAACCAGTCCGGTTTGCTGCAACAACTGCTGTGCTTGCTGTAAGGCATGCATTAACGTCGTTCGGGCTGTTATGATGTCGCTTTGACTTACAGCCGCGTCCGGTTGTGCCAAACGGTACCAGTGGCCGACTTTGGTAAAAAACTGATCATCATGCATGGAACGAATCATGCGGTTATTTCGGGCACATTGTTGAAAGATTTCACTGTCAGTGTGGTGGACCAGCAACAAAATAACACCATCGGCCGCCACCAAACGCCCTGCCTCGTTAAAACCTGCGGCACCACCGTACTCAATACCAAACTGGCTGACCACCAATTGCTGGCTATGATCGGTTAGCGGTACAGCCGTCAAATCGCATTGCAAAGGTTTTATACGCTCGAAACGCACTTGCAGCTGCTGCAATGCCTGAGCTGAGCTATCCAACGCATGCAGCACAGGTGCAGGCCGATACTGTCCAAAAAACAACATTAGTTGCGTGGTCAGATCACCAGCACCTGCCGCCAGCTCAACGGCCGATGTCATGGTTTTTGGCGTATTTTGTAGCAGTTGTGCTTGCCAGAACTGGCCAAGCTGCCTTTGCTCGTCATCACTCAAAGGCAATGCCGATGCACTGCCCTTGGCCCAGTATCTGTCCCAACTTGATTTGGTGTCCGTCATATCACTGTCTGTTCAACCTTTTTGCAAAGCAGAAGAAAAAAGCCCTCACAAGGAGGGCTTAACATCGCTATTGCGATTATCAGAAACGCTGTTGAATTCCGAAGAATACATAGCGACCAGTTGAATCCCAGAAACCTGGGTCCGTGTTCGCAGACAGAGCCGCTGAGTAGTATGGCGGGTCATTATCCAACACGTTGTTGACACCAACACTCAGACGGGTACCTTCACCAACCATCCACTGAACAGTCAGATCCAGGTAGTTTTCAGCAGAGTGGTTTTCCTGGTTAGCAACGCGGCTTGGGTGGTTATCCACTTTGCCAATATGACGCCAGTTGGCAGAAATGGTCACATCCCATGGTGTCATCCAGGTTGCACGGAAGTTGTGCTGCCACTTAGGTACTGGATCACAAACACCACCCCACTTACCAGCACACTCGTTCAGCGTTCCACCAGCAACCGGCTGGTTATCGTACTTCTGGAAGTAAGTACCGGTTAAGGAGAAGCGCATACGGCCCATGTCGTTCAGGTTCATGGTGTACATGGAGTTCACATCGATACCGGTCCGTTGTAGGAAACCGATGTTGACGTTGGTGGTAATAACACGGCCACCATCCAACCACAGTGACTGGTTACCAGGCGCACGTTGCACCAGGCTACAGAACAGATCATCACCGGTATCCAGACAGTTGTTTACTGCAGTAATCGCCGGGATAGTACCAATGGCTTTTTCTACTTTAATATCGAAGTAATCGACTGAGAAGTCAAACCCATCGATAAAGCTTGGACGGAAGACAAAACCAACCGATTTGGTTTTGGACTCTTCCGGATCCAGATCCGGGTTACCACCGCGTAAATCATTGTACTGGTTAGCAGGGCTGTTCGGGATTGAACCATAGCGATCGGCAGTTACGCCAGTACGCTGACAGTCAGCCAGTGAACGTTGTGGGGTTTCACCACCACATGGATCAGCGTTCCATTGGAACAGGCCGGCACCTTGTGGCGCGAACAACTCACGGATGTTAGCAGCACGGGCAGCAACCTGGTAGCTGGCACGCAGTTTGAAGTCTTGAGTAATATCCCAACCCAAGGCGTATTTTTGGGTGGTGGTGGTTTTACCGGTATCGTATTCTGAATAACGGAAACCTAAATCCAATACCAGACTTTCCGCAAACGGAGCATCTTCGACCAGATAGATTTTTGCTTCAGAGAAGATTTCATCGACGCTGACCGAACCAGAAACCGGTAGCGTTGGGCCGCCTTGGCCAGCACCCTCGAAGTCGATGTAACCACGATCCGGAGCAAAGGTCAGGCTATCGCGACGGGTTGACACACCCAACAATAATTCTACGCCATACTCAGCAAAGGGTGATTTGATGCCGTAATCGGTTAAGTCACCCAATACATAACCAGTGAACTCAGTCAAACCTGTGGTACCACGTGAGAACAATGGCAAGGTCAGGTAATCGATTTGAGCCTGGTCAATAGCACCTTCGGTGAACAGGTTGTATGGCACACAGGTAGGATCAGAGCCATCCGCCACTGAACGACAAATGGCATTGCCATCAGCATCGCTGACAACGTCTAAGGCACGAGCAATACGTGACTTACTGAAGTCATTGAAGTAGGTTTGCGAGTAGTTGACCTGGGCAAAGTTGACATAGGCGTCATAGGTCCATTGGTCGTTGATTTCACCACGAATACCCAGTACGGCACGGTGTGAGTTGTGCTCGCGATCATCAATACGCGGACCACCCTCAATGTTGCGTTTAGCGACAAAACCCGATACGGAATCATCACGCGTCAAGCCGCGGTTGGCACAAAGCGCATTGTACTGCTGATCCGACATCAGTGGGTTAGCACACGACAAGCTCACCGGTACAAAGAAAGCACCTGACTCAGCAATTTGCGAGCGGCTGCTGTTGTGGGTATAACCCACTTCGGCATACAACTCAACATTGTTGTTAAAGGCGTACTTACCAAAAGCACCTAAGGCAACGCGCTCATCAGGACGCTGGAAGTAGTTAACCGGGCCATAGTTGTACAAACGACCATCGTATTGAGCAAACTCACTGCCCTGTGTAATAAAATCGAAGGTAGAGAAGTCAGAGAAACGCGGGTCTGGTGCTGCGCCTGAGCCACCACAACCAAAGCCATTGACAGAACCACCGGTCAGCGCACAGGCACTGAAATCACGATCCGACTGAAATACCGGCTTGATGCGACGGTAAGTACCGAACATGGTAACGTTGCCTTTACCATCCTCGGAATTAAAGCCCATGATCAGATTGTACATGTTGGAGTGACCATCACGTACATTGCCATCCGGCAGTTCAAAGCCAGCATTGCGAACAGCCTGGGCCGCTGAGCTGCTGTTGCTGTTGTTGTGCTGGTAGAAACTGTGCTGGTAGTCGAACTGAATACCTTCAAAGTCATCCTTCAACATGAAGTTAACAACACCAGAAATTGCATCAGAACCATAGGTTGCAGAAGCACCACCAGTTAACAGCTCAACGTTTTTAATCAATTGCGCTGGAATTTGGTTCAAATCTGGTGAACCAGCTGTTGGTGAACCATTTACCATCCGACGACCATTGATCAACGTTAAAGTACGCTGAGAACCTAAACCACGTAAAGAAATGGTAGCGGTACCATTGGCACCATTGTTGGTGGTAGCGGCTTGGCCAGCAAACACTTGTGGTAAGTCGCTTACCAGATCTTCAGTACGAATGGTTCCGGCAAACTCAAACTCTTCTGCGGTAACCTGGGTGATAGGGCTGGAGGTAACAACGTTGGCAGATTGTGGAATACGGGAGCCCGTAACCTGGATCCGTTCAACACGCTCAGCTTCTTGCTCGTCAGCGGCGGCAACCTGTGCTGTCAGAGCTGTTGCAGAAGCAGCCCCAAAAGCAATCGCCAAGCGCACAGCTTTGCTTAATTTATTATTCGTATACATGTATTTCTCCCTGGACCACTATGGATTAGTGATTCTATTTTTCACCTAAGCCAGAACTTTGCGGCATCTGGCATTCCGCTTAAACCGGGGAAACCCCGATCCGTCACTCTTTGATGATAAACGTAATTTTTCGCCAGGGTCAACTAGTTTGATGAATGTTTTTCGGAGTTCTGCGGTGTTGCTTTTAAAGGTTTTCTGATGTAGTACGCACTAAGATATCGCTGGCAACAACTTGAAAGGGCGTAAAACGAGCGGATTCTCTTTAAAAGTTCCGAATGATCTAAACTTAGCGAGCAATTGCCACACTCTTTTCGTACATATTTCGTGACAGTATTGCCGGACTTACAGACAAATAATTGCATTGCCTCAGGTTTTTGGCGGACACCACAAGCTTAGTGCAGATAGCCCCCATGTTTAAAACTCAATAATAAGAAAACACCAGCCGAAGCTGGTGTTTTTATTCTGATGAAAATGGTTACTTCACCTAAGCAGCTTTACTTAGAAAGTGTAGTTCACACCTAAAGTGAAGCGCTGTCCCATCATATCGTAGTAGTTACCATTGTTGTACATACCCGGAAGACGTGGCGGCGTCCGATCGAACATGTTCAAAATACCAGCACGAACTTGCAGATTATCATTCACGTTGTAACGTGAGGTCAGATCCCAGGTGATGTACGAAGGTACATCGTTGTAGTTGTTCTGGTTTGGTGTCCACTCATTATTCAAAACAGAGCTATGACGGTGAGTCATGGTCAGAACCGCTGAGAAGTCCTGATAGTTGTAGCTAGTGATTAAACGGTTACGCCAGCGTGGACGAGCTTGTTCACCAGTGTTGACAACTTCATCTTCAGCAAAGCCTGTCTGGTTAAAGGTACGCTCTTCCAGATAGGTACCGATCCAACGTACACCAAAGTCACCAAAGTCGGTGCTGAAACGGTAGTTCGCTTCAATATCCACACCTGCAGTAGTACTTAATGCTGAGTTAATTGGCTTCTGGAAGAAGTTTACAATTTCAAAGGTATTCGGATCACGCTCGATAAGCGGACAGAATACGTTATCAATTGAATTCGACTGATAGCAGTAACGAACCAGGTTGTTCGCGGTGAAAGATTGAATCATGTTGGACATGTCAAACTTCCAGTAATCCACTGTCAGGCTGAAATCATCCAGGAAGCTTGGGTTGTAGACAAAACCAATGGTGATATCTTTGGCAATTTCATTGGTCAAATCGGTATTACCGATGATAAAGCCTGGACGAGTAGAACCGAACCACTCTTGCGATGGCTCAAAGTTAGCCGGAATGCCCTGAGCAGCACAGTTGTTCAGGATATTCTCACGGTAATTAGGGTTCAATGCATCACGTTGGCTGGTGGCACACAAATCAGTGATGCCAGCAAACGTTTGTCCTGGTGGGTTGAACAACTCACCAATGTTCGGTGCACGTACAGACTTAGAGCGGTTAATACGCACACGCAGTTCGTCATTGATTTCCCAGTTCAGGCCAATTTTCCAAGCCGTATCTGAACCAGAGGTCGAATAACGCATCGCACGACCGGCTGTTTCAAAGGTCAAGTTCTCAACGAAAGCCATGCCTTCAATCAATGGAATTGAAAACTCCGCAGAGATTTCTTTTACATCAAAATCACCGGATAATGGCTGAGATTGGTTGTTAAACAGCAAACCTGCACGCATTGCCGGATCTGGCAGCGTCTTAGCTTTTTCTTTACGGTATTCAACGGCAAAAGCAGCGGCTAACCAGCCAGCAGGCAGTTCCATGATATCGCCGCTTACTGCAGCGCCAACCACGTGCTGTTGAATGGACGAACGACGAATCGCATCGGTGCTAACCCAATCGTAAGCATCATCGCTATAAAGACCACGACCGAAGATATTTAATGGCAAACAACCTTGTGCACGCGCGATTTCATCACGACATACCACCTGACCATTCAGTTCAATGGCATCAATCGCGTCGTAGAAGCGATCTTCATACATTTCACCGTACCATTCGGTATCGGCTTGCACATGGCCAGAGGTCATGTAGAAATCGTACATCCAGTTGTCGTTAATGGCACCATCAAAGCCCAAAGAAATCCGCGCCAGGGTACGGTCTTGTGAGTACTGACGGTTACCGAAATCAGAAGCTAAATAACCCATGGAAACAGCACCACGTGGATCGAAGCCGAGGTTTTGCTGGCTGATCAGATCACGGGCAGCTTGTGGTAGTAAAGCATTGTCGCCATAAGCAATAAAGTTCAGGAACGCTGGCGAGCTCTCACCATAAGCGTCAGTTTTGGATAGATTCAGTTCCATCTGCATACGATGGTCATCATTAAACTCATAACTCATGTTGGTTACAAAGTTAATACGATCCAACGGCGTACGCATAAAGCTGTTTTCAGCAAAGTTGTAACCTTCACCACCCAGGTAATCGATCCGACCTGACGTCAGTGGTGGCAATGGCTCACCCAACTGCTGTGGACGCAGAGAACCATCGTCACTGAAGGTGTAACGCGTTCCACCGGCGGAGAAAGTACCCGTTTTAGTGTAAGAGGCCAGAACTTGCTGACCGTAACCCCAGACAACAGCTGCAGGGCTGTTCGGATCGCCAGATACCTGGTTAGGATTACGGATTACAATCGGTGCTTCACGTAAAAAGTCGCGATCCATAAAACTGATTTGCTTTTGACGCGCCCAGCTCAAGTTAGAAATAAAGCTGGCACGGCCTAAATCAGCACCAAACGTCAGAGAAGCGTACTCTTCCTCACCGCCACTTTGACGAGGCTGAGTGGTTGAAATATCGATGGTAACACCATCATAAGATGTTTTGGTTATGATGTTCACAACACCGGCGACAGCGTCAGAACCATAAACCGCCGAAGAACCACCAGTGGTGATTTCGATACGGTCAATCATCGCTGTAGGAATGTTGTTCAAGTCAACCGCTGAGCTGCCTGGAGCACCAGAAATGAAGCGACGGCCATTAACCAATACCAGGGTACGGTTGGAACCCAGACCGCGTAAGTCGGTGTTGTTCAAACCACTGGCAAAAATGGTATTGTTGGTGGTTTCTGGTGATAAACCAATTAAGGTGTTTGGCATACGGTGCAGTAAATCTGCAACGTTGGTTACACCGGCATCAACGAGGCCTTCTCCGGTAATAACGGTGACAGGTGTCGGAGCAATTTCACCGATACGACGAATACGCGATCCTGTTACTTCGATACGTTCGATAGTTGTAGCTTCCTGCTCATTAACATCAGCAACAACGAATCCTGGTACAGCGGCCGCGGTTAGCGCGCCAACTGTCATTGCCAAGCGCACTGCTTTGGACAATTTGTTGTTTTTATACATTAGAAAGTCTCCCTGGTTGTCGTACATAGCGACAATCAAATTTTTGTGAGGTGATTTTAGTGCTTTTCATTAAGCCTTTTTGAAATACCCTGTAACAAAAAGGGCATTTCATACCTGATGCTATACATTTCACCCCTACCAGGTCAACCTTCTTGCTAAAATTTGCGATGAATGCAAATTTAAAGAGATGATTGACCCATTGTTCGATCTGCCGTGCTATTAGGCAGAGTAATTGCTATCTGCAGAGTTAGTTTCTAGAATAGAACGCTTGGTCGATCAAAAAAAATTACATGCTGACAACTAAAACCCAACAAAGCATCCGCGCGATTCAGCAGCAGATCCGTAACGCCTTGCCTAACTACTGTGTTCGGCAAGGACAAAACCAGCTGATTGCAGAAATCGCCCATACCATTGCCGGCAGCTACCATCGGCATCATCGCATTGCGCTGGTCGAAGCAGGCACAGGTACCGGTAAATCACTGGCCTATTTGCTAGCCTGTATTCCTTATGTGCTCACACACAACAAAACGCTGGTCATTGCGACGGCAACTGTAGCTTTGCAAGAGCAGTTGGTACGTAAAGACCTGCCTTTTTTTCAGCAGCACTCAGGGTTGGACTTTGAGTTTTGCCTGGTCAAAGGCCGCCAGCGCTATGCCTGCATAGAGCGTTTGCAAGAGATGTTGCAGCAGCCGGAGCTGTTCCCTGATAGCAGTATGAAACATCAGGCGCTTGCTACCAAGCTACTGAAAGCATGGCAGCAGCGGCATTGGCTTGGTGATAGCGACAGCCTGCCCTTTGCGGTGCCGGATGCACTCTGGCAGTTAATTCAGGCCGATCCCTATCATTGCCATCGTGGCAGTCGCCGTCACCAGCACTGCCCTTTTCACCTGGCGCGGGCTGAGATTACCGGCAGCCAGGTGCTGGTGACCAACCAAGCCTTTTTGCTGGCCGATTTAGAAGCCGGCTCAGCACAATTACCCCCCCCGGAAGACTGTGTTTATGTGATTGATGAGGGTCATCACCTGGTTGATAGCGCGCGTAGTTTTTTATCCGCTAGTGCGCCCTTGGTGCAACAAGAACTATGGCTGGAAAAAGCGCTGAAGTTCAGCCAGCGCATGCAGGCGAACCTGCCAGAATCGGCTTTAAAAACCGCCATCAAACTGCAGGAGCTGATCGATGACTACCGCCGCGATTACCAACCCATTCAGCAGCAAATTCCAGCTTTTACAAAAACCTGGTTTCATGATAAACCACAGCATCGCTTTGCTGATGCTGCTTTACCACGGGTTGTTAGCCAACAGTCAGAGTCACTGGCTAAATCCAGCCGTCAGGTGCTCAATCAACTGGAACAGCTGCATCAGAAAATTCGGGAGGCGATTTTAGAACAACAGTTGCCTGCCCGAGCTATCAGCAGCACTCTGCAGGAGCTGTCGTCTTTTGATCAGAAGTTTAGCCAACAACAATCGCTGTGGCAGCTTTGGGCTGAGCCTCAGCACCCACAGGTCTATCAGGCACGTTGGGTCGAGCAGCCAGAACAACAGGACCACCAAATTATTGGCTGCGCCAGCCCACTGCGGGTGCAGGCACAATTGGAGCGTCTGTTGTTTCGGCCTGCTTTTGCCTGTGTGCTCTGCTCTGCCACCCTGACAGCGCTCAACTCATTCAGCTATCCCCTGCGTGAGCTGGGGCTGGATCAGTTGGAAGGGGTGCGCACGCTAAAAGTCGACTCGCCTTTCGCCTATGCCGAGCAAGGCCATATCCTGCTGCCCAAAATGCAGCATGAACCAACTGCCGACGGTTTTACCGCTGAGTTGTGCCAACTGTTGCCCGAATACTTACCCAAGCAGCAAGCCAGTCTGGTGCTGTTTGCTTCTTATTGGCAAATGAATCAGGTAGCTGAGGCGCTGCGCGCCAAAGGCTTTGATCTATTGGTGCAAGGTGAAGCCGCCCGGCAAAAGCTGCTGGAGCAGCATCGACAGAATGTGACCGCGCAAAAAACCAGTATTTTATTTGGCACCCAAAGCTTTGCCGAAGGGCTGGATTTACCAGGCACTCTGTTGACTAATCTGGTGATCACCAAGTTGCCTTTCGCAGTACCCACCTCACCGCTGGAAGAGGCCATGAGTGAAGCTGTGACTAAACAAGGTGGCAACCCTTTTGTACAACTAACGGTACCAGCAACAGCGAAGAAACTGGTACAGGCTTGTGGTAGACTACTGCGGCAAGAACAGGACAGCGGTCAAATTGTGATTCTGGACCGGCGCCTGGTCAGCAAAACCTATGGTAAAGCGATGCTCGATGCGCTACCACCATTTAAACGCAGCATTCACTATTAAGGCCTGTCGAATTGTTCGCTGAATTTGCCATCGAACCCAGTGTTCTGCTTATCCTTTGCGCCGTCGCTTTTACCGCTGGCTACATCGATGCCATTGCGGGTGGCGGTGGCCTGTTGACTATCCCAGCCCTGCTTACCGCTGGCCTGCCACCGCACCTGGCGCTTGGCACCAACAAGTTGGCAGCGACCTTCGGTTCCTTAACCGCCTCGGTAACCTATTACCGCAAACGCTTATTCGACCCGGTGTTCTGGCGCCGCAGCCTGCTCTATACCGGCATAGGAGCAGCCCTTGGTACCCTGCTGGTTGATCAGTTAAGCAGTGCTGCGCTGGAAAAGTATTTGCCGGTGGTGATTTTACTGGCCGCTGTCTATACGCTGTTTAACCGTATTGTGCCGGACGATCAACTCGAACTGCCGAAGCAAAACCGCCGGCTGTTCTGGCAACAACGAACTCAAGGTTTGGCGCTGGGCTTTTACGATGGGGTGGCAGGCCCGGGTACCGGCGCCTTCTGGATGGTCTCCACCATGGCACTGTATCGCATCAACTTGCTGCTGACCTGCGGCGTAGCCCGCACCATGAACTTTATCAGCAATGGCGTTTCACTGGCGGTCTTTTTGTTGCTGGGCCATGTCTTTATTCTGCTTGGCCTGGCAATGGGACTTTGTCTGATGGCGGGTGCCTGGCTGGGTGCCCACTCCGCCATTCGCTTTGGCAGCCGCTTTATCCGCCCCGTCTTTATCAGCGTAGTGGTGGCCATAGCATTGCGCCTGGCCTGGCAGGCCTGGAGTTAGTATGTCAGCGCTCAGCGAGCTGAAACTACGTTTAGAGCAATTGCGCGAACAGGCCAGAACCCTGGATCAGGCGCCGATGCCCGGCAAGCCGTTGGATTGGTTTCAGACCGATCTGTTCAGTTGTCACTCGCCTTACCTGACCGATTATGTGGATGAAGCCTTGCAGCAATTAAAGCGACTGGAACAGTATAGCTCGGGGCGGCAAGTTGTGAGCTCTGAGCACCAGCAACGACTGGCTGAGCGCATCGCAGCCCAGTGCAATGCACTCACCCGGGCCTTTACCAACAGCCAAACTCGTCAAAACTTTAAAGTAGGTAAACGTAAAGCACAAAAGGTAGTGCAGCAAATTACCCAATCCAGTCGTGATCTGTATCAGCAACTGAGTCAGTACAAAGAATTCGAACAACGTTTGGAAGACATGCTGCGTCTTGCCCGGCAACAAAACCAGGAGGTGCAGCAGCAACTGGCGTTGCAGGCCCGGTTAGGACGCTGTCGTCGCGCCATCAGCGAGGTAGAACAGCACATTCAATTTCAGGAGCAGCACAAGCGCTGATATGTCATTTCCTCTGGTTTATCATCCATGTTACAGCGCCTTAGAGCTGCCAGAACGGCATCGTTATCCCATTGGTAAATACCATGCTCTGCAGCAACAGCTGCTGTCATTTGGCGTGCCAACCGAACAATTTCATCAGCCAGCCCCACTTTCCGAGCACGAGCTTACACTGCTGCATTGCCCGGACTACATCCAAGCACTTTGCTCCGGCCAGCTGGATGCCAAAGCCATGCGCCGTATTGGCTTTCCCTGGTCGAAGCAGCTGATCCAGCGCTCACTGACCTCTATCGCCGGTACCCGACTCTGCGCCGAACTCGCATTACAACATGGCTTAGCGCTGCATTTAAGTGGTGGCTATCATCATGCCTTTTACGATCAGGGCTCCGGGTTTTGTCTGTTCAATGATCTGGCTTTTGCTGCAAAATCCATGCAACAGCAAGGTGTAAAGCGCCTGCTGATTTTTGATCTGGATGTGCATCAGGGCGATGGCACCGCACTGCTGCTGGCGAATGAACCGGATATCATCACCTGCTCGGTGCACTGCGACAAAAACTTTCCCTACCACAAACAACAGTCGGATTGGGATCTGGCACTGCCAGCAACCATCAGCGAACAAGATTATCTGGCGCACGTGGAACAGGCGCTTAGCTGCCTGCTCAACTGGTATCAGCCCGAGCTGGTGCTGTACGATGCTGGTGTCGATTGTCACCAAGAAGATGAACTGGGGCACCTGCAACTGAGCACAGCGGCTTTACTGCAGCGAGACCGCCTGGTACTGCACAGCTGCCGTAAGCGTGACATACCGGTTGCGGCCGTCATTGGTGGCGGCTATCAACGCGATCTGGCGGCGCTAACCCAGCTGCATCTGCAACTGTTTAAAGCCGCCTTCGAACTTGAGGGCAGCTCAATCGCCAGCAAAATAGAAACCTAACCGTTTTTTCAGACCCGCAGGTAAAGCTGGTAACTCAGACTTTGGCAACAAAAAGGTCGCCATATGAAACAGGTCGGTGAAAATGCGATTTTTCTCGGTAGTTCGTTTCAGGTAATCATGGCCGGAAGAGCCACCGGTGCCAATTTTGGTGCCTAACATCCGCTGCACCATCATGGCATGCTTATAGCGCCATATCGTCAGCTTTTCATCAATCTCGGTCAGGCAGGTCAGTAACTGGAATGGCAGATTAAAAACCGGCTCTTCCTGATACAAACTGATAAAAAGCGCTGATAACATAGCGCGCTGACTTAACCGGAAAGCGCCTTGCTGCTGCAGCTGGCTGTACTCCTCACTATCGAGCAGGGCCGCAAATTTCTGTCGGGTTTTGGCGATTTCACCAAGCTGTAGCTCACGCTCAGACTCCGCCAGTTGTTCAATGCTCTGCACGATGGCTTCATCCCGATTGAGCATGCTCTGGGTGGCCTGCTGGTACAATTGCCAGAAGCTAAAGTCACCAAACTCCAGAAATGGCATGCGCTCCAGCCACTTCTCAATCAACTCAAATAAACTGGGCTGATGCTCCAACGCCTGCAAGAAGTTGCGGTCTTTGTCATTGAGTCTGGTATAAAAGGAGTTTTTATCAAAATCGATACGGTAGTCGCTTTTAAGTCCCAGGCCAATTTCCAGCATTTTAAACTGCACACTCTGAAAGCCAGAAGCCGGTACCAGGTAATCGCGAAACGACATAAAGTCTTGCGGTGTCATGGTTTCCATCACCGCTATTTGTTGGTTCAGCAGCTGCTGAATACTGATTACTCGTTTCAGTTTATGCACGATGCCTGTCAGCTGTTCATCTTTAACTTCCTCTTCAGCAAAGACAGCCAGTACCGCTTTTAATTCATGCAAGATTTGCTTAAACCACAACTCATAGACCTGATGCACAATGATAAACAGGGTCTCATCATGCGCCTCTGCGCCATAGTTCGCACTTTCCGGTGCCTGGGCATTCAGCAGCTGGTCCAGCTGAAGGTAGTCACCGTAATAGCAAGGTTTTTGATTTTTCTGCATCTTTTTTGATTCCACCACGTCAGTAGCTGGCATTGTAGCAAGCCCCCCCCGCATAACCAATGCGGTGGTTTTTTTTGTAAAAGCCGATTATGCTTGAAGGCAGTAGCGTCTGCTTTACAACCAAGAAGAGTAATCATGATTCTGAACGATGATATTCACAACTACTATGAAAAGCTGGTGATCGATTATTTGGCGGAGCAAGGCTTGGATCAGAATAAAGATCCGGATTATCTGGCGGATTTAAGCTGTATTATCCTGAATCAGCTGCCACCGCGTTATATTCGCTATGAAGTGGATATGGCGTTCTACCTGCCGCAAAGTGAGCGCTTCGAAATGCAAATGAAGGTGCAAGAGGCGGTTCGCAAAGCCGTGGAGTTTTTGGATAATCAAGGTTAAGGGGGGAAAGTGGGTGGCAACCCCACCAGCCACATCCCGGCACATGCGTCATAAGCTGCGGCTGCTTCCTTCCGGACCTGACCGGGTTCACCTACTAGCATTGCGAGAGGACCCATGGGGTTACCATTGTGTGCCATCTGAATGGCAGGCGCGCATTATGCGCAAATCCTGCCTGGGTTGCAACCATCCGTATGCTGGCTGCTCAAGAAAAAAGCAGCGGTTAGCCGAAGTCAGACTTTAAAAGCCGCTGCTTTTTGCTGTAAATCCGATGACAAACGTGCCAGCATATCGCTGGCCTCTGCACTTTGTTTGGCACTATGCGTCACCTCACCGATACTGACGGTAAACTCACTGATGTTTTTGCTGATCTCTTCAGCCACTATGGTTTGTTGTTCAGTCGCGGTTGATACCTGGACGTTCATCTCTACAATATGACTGACCGAGCTTTTCATCTGGCTGATGACATCACCGGTTTCATTGACTTGCGTCACGCTAACCTTGGCAAATTGACCTGAGTTCTCCATGGCCTGAACCGCTTCTTTGGAAGATAATTGCAGGTTATCAATCATACCACGAATTGACTCGGTGGCTTTTTGGGTATTGGTCGCCAACTGACGCACTTCATCAGCCACTACGGCAAAACCACGACCGGCTTCCCCAGCCCGAGCCGCCTCAATCGCAGCATTGAGTGCCAACAGATTGGTTTGCTCGGCAATGCTGGTGATCACTGCCAACACCTGACTAATTTTGCCTGACTCATCATTCAGCTGTGCAATGACCTTAGTTGCCTCATCCATGGCGGCAGACAACTTTCCAATCGATTGGATACTTTGCTCCACCCGGCTCACTCCCTGTTCAGACAAGTGATCCGCTTCACCGGCTTGTTCCGAGGTACGCAAAGCACTGCCCGCAACTTCCTGGATCGCTGAAGACATCTGAGTAATAGCAGTAGCGATCATACTTACATGCTGTTCTTGCTCACTCGAAGTGGCACTCACTTGCTCACTGATATGACTCATTTCCTCTGCTGCAGTCGCTAGCTGCTGGATAGCAGCAGCCAGCTCTTTGAAGAATAACTGCAAGCGCTCCATAGTGCCATTAAAAGCGATGGAAGCTTCCGCCAACTCATCTTTGCCGGCGACTTTGGCTCTCACCCTTAGGTCTAGGCTGCTGCCAACCGTTTTGATGGCATTTTGCAACTGACGCAGCGGTGTTTGAATGGAGCGGTAAATCCAGATACCGAGCACAGCGAGCGTAATAAACACAGCCAACAGCAGCAGCATAAACACCATGCGACTCTGCTGAAAGCCCTGCTCTGCTGCCGCCCGAAAGCGCTCAGACTCGTCCAGTTGTAGCATAATTAGTGCATCCAGGGCAGCACTAAGCGGATCGGCGACAGCATAAAGGCGCTGATTAAATTCATTGTTGCCTATGGCGGTAATAAAGGTGTTTTGCTCGATGGCAGCGATGAAGCGATCGGCTTCGCTAAAAAAAGGTTGGCGCAAACGCTCGACATCCGACACCAACCGGCGCTCATCGGCCGTGAGTTCAGTTGCCAGATACTGTCGCCAATAGCGGTCGGCTTCAGCTCTGGCTTGTTGTAACTCTTGCAGCGCTTGCCTGGCATTGAGTTGTTCGCTTCGGTATTTATGGAAGGTATCTACCATGGTCACGGCATAAGCATCCGATACCACTTTGATCTGGCGAAGGGGAACCACCCTATCATGATAGAGACTATCAATCCCCTGATTAAGTTGCTGCATTTCGCGCAATGATAAAATTGCCAGCAACACGATCACCACCAGAGGCACAACTATGATGGCTGTTAGCCGTAATTTTACAGTCAATTGATTCAGCATGATGAACCCCTATACCTAGTACCAGTGCTTGGTTAAGCATAGACACAAGCTGGTAAAGGGGTAGCTATAAATAGCTGAATTAATTATAGTTTAATAAAAAATTAATAAGGAAATCCCTAAACAATCATTCTTGTAACGCCAGTCGTAATTTTGTCAAATGTTGATTCAAGCGCCTTTGGTTATCTGGCCCGATGCGGATCAACTGCTTTTGCACATCGCTCATAGCTTCCAGATGTGGCTCGGAAAAATGATACATCACGCTGGGCAGCTCCAGCTCAAAAACTCCGTCCATCACAGGCTGTGCCAGCAGGTAATCGATGGCTTGCAGCAAACGATACTCAAAGGGCTTATCTGGGTAACCAAGCTCGGCAAAAGCTTCATCCAGTAATGGCTGATAATGCCGCAACAATGCGACTTGAGCCGGGACTGGTACACTCTCTAGCAGGGTCAGATAGGGTTCATAACGACTGAAACCAGCCGGGTCCAAGCTCAATTGCTCGCCTTGTTGTCTTACCGCAAAGGGTTGATCCGGTGTCTCTAGCACCAGATGATCGCTGCTGATTTGGCCGCGGCTGATGTTGTCGGTCAGCACCACCAGACGACGCAGCATGTCTTCACGAACAAACAATCCGGCCAGGCCGGGTTGCCAGGGGAGTTGCAGCAACGACTGTCTTACTTCGGCATCTGAATCATTCAATGCAGGCAACGCAGGCTCTGGCTCTGGTTCAGGCTCTGCTTCAGCAAGCTCAGGCATAGCGTCAACCGGCAAGTCACCGGTAAGCGGCTCAACCGGCAATTCAGGGACAGGCTCCAAGGCAACGGGGTCTGGTACAAAAGGTTCAGCATCGGGTAATTCCGTAAGCTCAGCTTGCGGCAATGGCTGCACAGGTTCAGGCTCCGGACTGTCTGAGCGAAACAACAGCCAGCCAGCTATCAATAAGACCATGACCACAGCAGCCAGCCCCAGGTAGTATAGCTGCTGACCAGGTGCAGATGCTTCAGATGATTCACGCTCTGTCATAATGCCCTCTTTGCGTTGGAAAGTTGCATTCAATTCGTTATCCGACCAGACTAAAGTCAGGTCGTAATCACAGTCTGCTCAGCATACAATGGCTGGAAATTTTTCAATAACTCTTTTTAGCCAGCAGCTTAACTCAACAGAGCAGCAAAGCGAGTAAAAGTTCAGCCGAATGAAACAAACAGGTTCCGACAAGCAACGAAAAACAGCTTTGCTGCTGACCGGTGGTGGTGCCAGGGCTGCCTATCAGGTGGGTGTCCTTAAAGCCATTGCCACCCGCTACCCACGCAATAGCAAAATTCCGTTTGAAATTATATGCGGCACTTCCGCAGGAGCCATCAATGGCACCGGTATTGCCTGTTACGCCTCTTGTTTTCATTTGGGCGTAAAAAAAATTGAATGGGTATGGCGGCACTTCCATACCAATCAGGTGTACTATTCCGACTACCCAAGGGTATTTCGCCACCTACTGCGCGGTTTATTCAGCGCTTTTCAGGCCGATTATGCCAACAAGCGTGCAGTCAGTATGTTGGATAACACCCCTTTAAAACAGCTGCTTGGTAAGATCCTCGACTTGCAACGTATCGATCGCAACATCATGGGTGGCTACCTGTCCAGCGTCTCAGTGACCGCGTCCAGTTACAACGATGGCGATTCCATTACATTCTTTCAGTCCGACAGCGCCAGTGACTGGCGCCGGGCTAAGCGCTGCGGTCAGCGGACCCTGCTTGGTTTGCATCATCTGCTGGCTTCTGCCGCTATCCCGCTGTTATTTCCTTCGGTACAAATCCACCAGCAGTATTTTGGCGATGGCTCAGTCAATCAACTATCTCCACTCAGTGCGCCCATTCATCTGGGCGCAGAAAAAATCCTGATTATTGGTCTGGAACAACCTCGCAGCCATGACCGAAGCCAGCGTTTACCGCATCATCCAGGCCTTGCCACCATCGCCGGTCATTTGCTGGATACTATTTTTGCCGACACCCTGAACTCGGATTTAGAGCGTATGCAGCGCATTAACAGCACCATAGCAACCATGCAGCAGCATGGGATTGAAACCAGCCTCAAGCCAATTGATAGCTTGCTGGTAAACCCAAGCCAGAATTTTAACCAAATCGCCAGCGAGCATTTCTTATCCTTGCCACTGGCGGTGCGCACGATGTTCCGGCTGATGGGGATTGGCCAGCACTCGGATTCCAGCCTGGCCAGCTATTTGCTGTTTGAACAGGATTATACGCGTCGGCTGATTGAAATTGGCTTCGAGGATGGCATGCATCAATTGGATGCCATTATCGAATTCCTGCAATCGGATTAATCTGCTCTCTGGCGACTTCTTTGTCAAAAAAGTGCCGCTTATCACTATAGCTTGTCAAGTAAACGAGTTGAACAGTTCATAAGCCATTGATAGAGCTCACTATTAACATTTAGGCACAATTTTTGCTTTTACGACTGTATCACCTTAACCAGGAAGCAGTTATGAGCTTATGTTTACTTAGCGAAATCAGTCTGCCAGACGCGCCCAGCTACGCTGCAGTCGCGACCGATGAGTACTGGCGCGCTCCCACTGTCCAGCAGCATCAATCCTTGCTGGCACAGTTGCAAACCACGCTCGATCTGCGTGAGCAACTACAGCTTTTTTCGATGGCAGCAGGCAATATTCTGCCGCTGACCGGCCTGGAGTTGCAGACCGCTATTGGTCACTTCGGTGCAGCAGGCTCTGCCAGTGCAGAATTTCAGCATCGTAGCTTGCTTATGCTCAAAGAGCAGTGCCTGGCCAAATTGCATTATTGCAGTGAACACCCCTTCACTCCGCTTGTTTGCAGTAAGCTGCAAGCGCTTGAAGTAGAGTGGCTGTACTCGCTTCGAAATGCCCTGGTGGTTACCCGGCTACAGCAAATGGCACTCAAAGATACACTGACCGGCCTTGGCAACCGCCGATTCTTTGATGACAGTCTGGATAAAGCCATTCAACTGGCGATGCGCAGTCAAAGTTGCTGTGCGGTGTTGCTGCTTGACTTGGATAACTTTAAGCAGGTCAATGATCTTTATGGTCATACCGCAGGCGATGATATTTTGATCGCCGTTGCCAATGCCATGCACAGCACCTTACGGGCAACCGACTCACTGTTTCGTTTTGGCGGCGATGAGTTTGCAGTGTTACTAAGTGATGAGGATGTTGCCAGCAGTGAGCTGATTGCCAGACGGCTGGTAAAAGCTATTTCGCGCCAGCACGATTGCCAGCAACATCATGTGACTGCCAGTATTGGTATTGCACACTGGCAGCCAGGACAAACTCCGGCAGAACTATTCTCAGCAGCCGATAAAGCCCTTTATCTGGCCAAAGAGGCTGGCAAAAACCGCGTTCGTCAAGCCTAAGGCTTAGCGAAAAGGTTCGGCCTGCAGCAGACACCACAAGGTTGCCTTCGCCGGTGATACACAGCTGGCATAGCCAGCAACCAGTTGCACTTCGCCATGGCACAGCAGTAGTGGTAAATAAGGGCGTTGCCAGGGCGGGATCTGCCATAGTTTGCACCACTGTTTCAAAGGCTTGTGGTGCTGAGCACCAGCAGGCTTAAATAACAGGCTGAGCTGACCAAAACAGAGTTCCAGTTTAGTTGTATCCGCCAGTGGTAACCAGTTTTCACCAGGCGCTGTTTCCGAGTGAAGGAAATGCAACCACCCAAGCCCGGCCGGTAATTCAAGTTGTGCCTGCCCCTGCCATACTAAGCCAGTATGAGGCTTAGCGGCTAAAGGCTCACACAGATACAAAGCTCCCTGAAAACGTCTAAGCTGGTAGCGCTGCAACTGCAGCTCTGGAATGGCATCAGCTTTAGCCGCAATGACTTGTTGATGCAAGGTAGTTAACCAGGCCAGCTCCGGGTTTAATTGATGCAGTTTCAGCCAGGAGCGCAGCATGGCATTTTGCTCTGTTCGATTTTTTCCCTGCAAAGCAGCTAACTGCAACACCCGCTTATTTTCGCTTAGATAAGGCTGTAATTGCTGTTGCCAAATTTGCTCCAGCTGGTTATCTGCCGCAGCGCAATGCGCCATGCTTCGCGCAGCACTGTGAGCAAAGCCAGGCCAGCGCCCTGCCAACAGCGGCAGCACTTGCTGACGTAAAAAATTGCGATCAAACCGCAGGTCCTGATTGCTTGGATCTTCTACCCAATGCAACTGATGAAAATCTGCAAACTGCTCCAGCTCCAGGCGGCTATGTGCCAGCAATGGGCGTACCAGCAAACCTGCGGCAAAAGGCCGGCTTGAGGCCATGCCAGCGAGCCCGGTCAGTCCACTGCCGCGCTTCAAAGCAAGCAGCAGCGTTTCCAATTGATCATCGGCATGATGGGCAGTCAGCAACACACTGCCCGGCTCAGCGCAATGCTGCGCCAACAGCTGATAGCGCGCATCCCTGGCACGTGCCTCCAGATTATGCCGACCATCCAGTGTCAGACGATGAGACGCAAAGAGCACCGATCTTTTAGCGCAGGATTGCTGGCAGAATTGCAGCCAGTCATCCGCCTGAGGTTGCAACCCATGATGAACATGCACGGCCGATAGCTGCCAGGGAGCCCTGGCTGATAAACGATGTAGCAGCTCCAGCAGCACCATCGAATCCAGGCCACCACTGAGTGCCAGCACCACTTTTTTGGGCTGGTGTAAATGCAAACAAGCAGCCAGAGTCTCCTCCAGCTGCTTGTCGATTGAACGCGCATTGCCTGCGGCCATAACCGCTTAACTTAACATGAGCCTAGCAATAACCAAACGACATCAGTCGTTGATAGCGCTTATCCAGCAGCTCCTGCACCGATAATGTATCCAGTTGCTGCAAATCACTCAGAATAACCTCTTTTAAAGACAATGCCATTTGCTGTGGATTACGATGCGCACCGCCTAATGGCTCCGGCACTACCCGGTTAATCAGATCCAGCTCTTTCAGACGCTCAGCGGTAATGCCCATGGCATCGGCGGCAACCGCTGCTTTTTCTGCGCTTTTCCATAAAATAGAGGCGCAACCTTCCGGTGAAATGACCGAGTAAGTACTGTACTGCAGCATATTCACTCTATCACCAACACCAATGGCAAGAGCACCACCTGAACCACCTTCACCGACAACGGTGCAGACCACAGGCACCTTTAAACCAGCCATGACTTTCAGGTTCCGGGCAATGGCTTCACTTTGCCCCCGCTCTTCGGCACCAATACCCGGGTAAGCACCCGGGGTGTCGATAAAGGTAATGATGGGCATCTTAAAACGCTCAGCCATTTCCATCAGGCGCAAAGCTTTGCGGTAACCTTCCGGCCGCGGCATGCCGAAGTTACGACGTACTTTTTCTTTGGTATCGCGACCTTTTTGATGGCCAATTACCATCACCGGTCGGCCATCCAGTCTGGCCGTACCGCCAACGATGGCAACATCGTTGGCAAAGGTACGATCACCTGCCAACTCGTCAAAGTCGGTAAATACATGCTCAATGTAATCGAGTGTATAAGGCCGGTTTGGATGACGCGCCAACTGGGCAACCTGCCAGGCACCAAGGTCCGCAAAAATCTTTTTCGTCAATGCCAGACTCTTTTCTTTCAGTCGGTTGACTTCCTCTTCCAGCCCAAGATCGAAATCGCCGTTGCGGCTGACATTGCGCAGCTCATCAATTTTTGCTTCCAATTCGGCAATGGGTTGCTCAAATTCCAGATAATTTAACATCATGAGTCGTCAAACCTTCTTATGATTCGGTTCAATTATGAAAATCTAATTCTATTTCGGCCAGCTGCCTTAACTGATGCAACAGCAAATCAGTTGGTGTCACCCACCACTCAGTACCTACCCGCAGACTGACCGTTCCTTCCGGCCGCTGATAATGCAGCAACACCGGCACAGTACCCGACTTATGTTCAGCCAGTGTCTGCTGCAACTTGTCGAGGTACTTCTCATCACATTGCGCTGATTTTAGCGTAATTTGCAGCGATTTCAGATATTTTTCTCGTACTGACGTAATTTCAGCCAGATCGCGGCCGGTCATTGTAAGGCCACCACTGAAATCATCAAATCGTACCTGTCCGGTAACCACCAGAACTTTGTCTTTTTGCAGCAGGGTTTCAAAGCTGTCAAATTGCTCAGGAAACAAACGCACATCGACTCGGGCCGACTTATCATCCAGCGTCAGTAAAGCCCAGCGCCGGCCTCGCTTATTCACCAGAACCCGCACAGCAACGACCAGGCCTGCAACGGTAATGGTTTGCTCACCCCGGGTTGGCTGCAAGTCCACTAATCGGCAGCCAACATAATGCTTTAACTCGTCAAGATAACGATTGATTGGATGCCCGGTAAGGTACAGGCCCAGCGTTTCGCGCTCACCTTCCAACCAAACTTCATCCGGCCATGGCGCCACCTGGCGAAAAGACTGCATCGCCTGCTCCGGCTCTGGCGTTAAAGCACCAAAGAGATCATTCTGACCAATAGCTTCAGCATGAGCCTGCTGCTCGGCCGCGCGCACAGCGTCTTCCAGACTGGCGGAAATCGCGGCTCGATGAGGGCCTAACCGATCCAGGGCGCCAGCCATAATCAGCTTCTCTATCACCCGCTTGCCCAGTTTTTTCAGATCGACCTTGTAGCAAAAATCAAACAAGTCCGTGAATGCACCAAAGCGCTCACGCGCTTCGATGATAGCCGCAACCGGGCCTTCACCAACGCCTTTTATCGCACCAATGCCATAGATAATCCGTCCCTGCTCATCCACGGTAAACTTGTACTGGCCGGCATTCACATCTGGCGGTAGCAGCTTTAACTTCATCCGATCACATTCATCGACGAGCGTGACGATTTTATCGGTATTGTCCATATCTGCCGACATGACCGCTGCCATAAACTCAGCCGGAAAGTGCGTTTTCATCCACAGCGTTTGATACGATACCAGGGCGTAGGCAGCAGAATGTGACTTGTTAAAGCCATAACCTGCGAATTTTTCCACCAGGTCAAATATCTTTATGGCCAGCTCGCCGTCGATGCCATTATTTCGGGCGCCTTCTTCGAATACGGCTCGCTGCTTGGCCATTTCCTCTGGTTTTTTCTTACCCATGGCCCGGCGCAGCAAGTCGGCGCCACCCAGGGTATAACCGGCCAGCACCTGGGCAATCTGCATCACCTGCTCCTGATACAGAATGATGCCGTAGGTCGGCTCTAAAATGGGTTTGAGCGATTCATGTTGATAATTGGCATCTGGGTAAGAGATGTCTTCCCGTCCCTGCTTACGGTCAATAAAGTTATCCACCATGCCGGACTGCAAGGGGCCAGGACGGAACAAGGCCACCAAGGCAATCATGTCTTCAAAACAGTCGGGTTTAAGGCGGCGGATCAGGTCTTTCATACCACGCGATTCCAGCTGGAATACTGCCGTGGTATCCGCCCGCAGCAACGTTTGAATACTTTTCGGATCGTTAAGAGGGATGGTATTAATATCAACCAGGGGTTGATTGTGTTGCTGCCGACGCACATTGACCATATCCACAGCCCACTGCAGTATGGTCAGTGTGCGCAGACCAAGAAAGTCGAACTTAACCAGCCCGGCAGTCTCTACATCATTTTTATCAAACTGTGTTACCGGGTTATTGCCAGCATCATCACAATAGAGTGGCGAGAAATCAGTAATTTTGGTGGGGGCTATCACAACCCCACCAGCATGCTTACCGGCATTGCGGGTCACCCCTTCCAACCGGCGCGCCATATCAATCAGATCGCGAACTTCTTCATCCTGCTCGTACAGCTCTGGCAAACGCGGCTCTTCTTTAAAAGCCTGCTCCAGCGTCATGCCAGGTGTTGGCGGTATCAGTTTGGAGATACGATCGACAAAGCCATAAGGATGCCCCAGCACCCGGCCAACATCCCGAATAACCGCTTTGGCTGCCATGGTACCGAAGGTGATAATCTGCGACACGGCTTCGCGGCCATACATGTCGGCCACGTGTTCAATCACCTCATCCCGTCGATCCATGCAAAAATCAACGTCAAAATCCGGCATTGATACGCGCTCTGGATTCAAAAACCGTTCGAACAGTAGATCAAACTCCAGCGGATCCAGATCGGTAATTTTCAGCGCATAAGCTACCAGTGAGCCAGCACCCGAGCCTCGACCCGGCCCCACTGGTATGCCATGATCTTTACTCCACTGAATAAACTCCATCACCACCAGGAAGTAGCCTGGAAAGCCCATCTGGTTAATAACATCCAGCTCAATCTGCAGACGCTCATCGTACTCACCACGCTTGGCCGCCCGCTCTCCAGGCTCTGGAAACAGCTGTTCCAGCCGCTGCTCCAGACCTTCGCGCGATTTAAGCACCAGAAAATCCGCATCCGACATACCGCCGGTGGGAAAAGCCGGTAAAAAATACTCGTACAAACGAATGGTGACGTTGCAGCGTTTGGCAATTTCTACCGAGTTTGCCAGTGCCTCCGGGATATCGTGGAACAGCGCCACCATCTCCTGCTCACTGCGCAGATATTGTTGCTCGGAATAGTTTTTTGGCCGGCGTTTATCGTCCAGCGTGTAGCCATCATGAATGGCAACGCGAATTTCATGGGCAGAAAAATCATCCGGTGTTAAAAACACCACCTCATTGGTCGCAACTACCGGCAAGTCGTTCTGTTGCGCCCAATCAACCGCGAGTTGAATGTATTGCTCTTCATCTGGCCGTCCGGTGCGAATAAGCTCCAAATAAAAGCAATCATTGAAGTGTTGCTGATAAAAAGCTGTCAGCGCTTTGGCAACCTGCGGATTCTGCTTTAGCAGGGATTTACCCAGCAGGCCATCTTTACCACCTGACAACAAAATCAGACCAGCACTGTGCTCTGCCAACCAATGATGATCAATTTGCGGCTTACCATCCAGATGCCCTCGCAAATAAGCCTTCGATATCAGCAAAGTCAGATTTTTATAGCCAGTATTGTCCGCTGCCAGTATCAGCAAGCGGCCACTGTCCTGGCTGATTTGAGTATCGTGCACCCAAAAATCAGCTCCGATGATGGGTTTAATGCCCGCGTCAATGGCTCCGCCATAAAAGCGTACCAAACCACAAAGATTCATTTGGTCGGTCAAAGCCAGTGCAGGCATTTGCAGCTGCACAGCTGCTTTTAAAATGGGTTTAACCTTGGCCAGACCATCAACCATGGAAAAATCACTGTGCACCCGCAGGTGAATAAAAGCCGGCAAGCTCATGCCGATGCCTCTATCTGCTGTTGTACCGGCTTAAAACTGCGACGATGCTCTGACAATACACCAAACTGCTGAATGGCTCTCAGGTGATCCGCCGTCGGATAGCCTTTGTGACGATCAAAGCCAAACTGCGGATAACGCTGGTGCAGTACATGCATTTCTTCATCACGAGCGACTTTGGCAAGTATCGAGGCAGCACTGATTTCAGCGACCTTACTGTCACCTTTAACCACTGCCGTAGCAGGGACTGGCAGTTGTGGGCAGCGGTTGCCATCGATCAATACCCACTCGGGTTGCACTGATAAGCCGGCCACCGCGCGCTGCATAGCCAATAGGGTAGCATGCAAAATATTGAGCTGGTCTATTTCGGCCGGCTCGGCCCTGCCAAGACTCCAGCACAACGCCTTTTGGCGGATTTCTTTCGCCAGCAGCTGACGCTTTTTCTCCGACAGTTTTTTTGAATCGGTTAAACCTGCTATAGGCTGGCTTGGATCCAGGATCACAGCAGCTGTTACCACGGCACCAATCAAAGGGCCACGCCCTACTTCATCGACACCACATACCAAGCGTACGTCCGGACGGATAAAATCAGTCATGCGTCCCCCGCTTTGCAATCAACTCCAGAATGGCAGTGGCGGCTTGCTGACTGGCATCACAAGCAAGTTGCTGATGCAACTCAGTGAAACGCTGACGTAACTGACTGCCAGAATCCCCCAACAAGGGCTCCATGGCCGCGACCAATGCCTCTGGTGTTACCTGTTCTTGCAGCAGCTCAGCAACCAATGGCTCATTCGCCAGTAGATTCGGCAGGCTAAAGTAATCAATGTTCACCAACCATTTTGCCAGTTGGTAAGTAACCGCATTGAGTTTATAGGCCACCACCATAGGGCATTTAGCCAACATTGCCTCCAGGGTGGCGGTGCCAGACGCAATAAAGACTGCATCGGCGGCGGTCAGCAGTTCACGCGACTGACCAACCAGCACCTGCAAAGGCAAATCCGGAGCAACCTGTTGTTTAATGGCAGCAAATACTTCCGCCTTTTGCTCTGTCACCATTGCACAGACTAACTGCAGCTCAGGCTGCAAGGCTTTCAGCTTTGCAGCTGCTTGTAAAAAAGCCGGACTAAGTAACTTGATTTCATTGCTACGACTGCCAGGCATTAAGGCAAGTAACGGCTGTTCGCCTAAGCCAAGAGCGACTTTGGCGGCAGCTTTATCGGGCTGTAGTGGCATCTGATCAGCTAAGGTATGACCGACAAAACGGCATGGCACCTGGTGCTTGTCGTAAAATGCTTTTTCAAAGGGTAATAAAGCCAGTACCAAATCGGTTGCAGCGGCAATTTTATAAATACGCTTTTGACGCCAGGCCCAAACCGATGGGCTGACATAATGCACAGTGGTAAGCCCTGCCTGCTTTAGCTTAAGCTCGACCGGCAGATTAAAATCTGGTGCATCCACGCCAAGTACCAAATCCGGAGGACTCGCCAGCAAGCGGGTAATCAATTGTTTGCGGATAGACAGCAACCGCGGCAAGCGTCCAAGGACCTCGACCAGCCCCATCACCGCCAGTTCTTCCATATCAAACCAGGCATCAAAACCCAGTGCCTGCATGCGCGGACCGCCAATGCCGAAAAACTCGGTATCTGGTCGTTGTTTTAAAAAGGCAGCCATCACTCCGGCAGCAAGAATATCACCGGAGTGCTCGCCAACAATAATGGCGATGCGAAGCTTTTTTTGTGTCTGTAACTCAGAGGACATAAGCAGGATTCCAGACATCGGCGCTGGCCGCAGCGACTGCGGCCGAGGATACAGTTAACGAATAATACCGCGCTTGGACTGCTCGATAAACTGCGTTAAACGGCGAACTTCCGCACTGGATTCGCTGTGACTGGCAAGAGCAGCAACGGCTTCAGCCACCGTATGCCCTTTGCGATAAATTTCTTTGTAAGCTCGACGAATGTCCAGCAGAGTCTCTGCCGTAAAGCCACGACGTTTTAAGCCTTCGGTGTTAATACCTACAGGAGTAGCTGGACTACCATTGGCCATTACAAAGGGGGGCACATCTTTTAACACAATAGAGCCACCACCAATGAAGCTATGGGCTCCGATATGGCAAAATTGGTGCACACCACTCATGCCGCCCAAAATAACCCAATCCCCAACATGCACATGACCCGCAGTCGAAGCATTATTGGCATAAATAACATTGCTGCCAATCACACAATCATGAGCGACATGGGTGTAATTCATAAACAGATTGTGGCTGCCAATAACAGTTTTGCCTTCATCCTGAATGGTACCACGATGCACAGTACAGCCTTCGCGGAAAATATTAAAATCACCGACTATCAACTCTGTCGGTTCATTTTTGTATTTTTTATCCTGGCAGGCTTCACCTATGCTGGCGAACTGAAAAAAGTGATTGCCACGACCTATAATGCTAGGGCCTTTGATCACCACATTGGACTCGACAATGCAGTCATCGCCCAAAATAACATCTGGCCCGATGTAACTAAAAGGACCAACCCGGACGTTGTTGCCTAACTGAGCTGTAGGCTCTATCACTGCAGATGGATGGATCACGTCAGAATTCTCTCCTGGCACACATCAGCTCGGCACAACAGACCAGCTGACCGTCAACTTTGGCCTCACCGTAGAATTTCCACATATTACGGCGCTCTTTTAAAAACTTTACTTCCAGCACCATGGTATCACCCGGTACCACAGGTTTTTTGAAGCGAGCTTCATCGATGGCTGCAAACAGATACAACTCGTTTTCAGAGCGCTCTGCCGCTGTCTTGAATCCTAAAATGCCCGTTGCCTGCGCCATGGCTTCCAGAATCAGAACCCCAGGGAAAATAGGCCGGCCCGGGAAATGCCCGGTAAATATAGGTTCATTGATGGTGACATTTTTAATCGCAGTCAGGCTTTCTCCCGGGGTGTAATCAATCACCCGATCAATCAATAAAAATGGGTAGCGATGTGGCAACAAAGCCATAATGTCCTGAACTTCAAGACTTGAAATGGGATTAGCCAAAGTTGATCCTCTGTTTGTCTTTATGCTTGCTTGTCAGTTGTCTTGCTGTCTGCCAGCTGTTGCTCAAGATCTTTGACGCGTTGATACAGCTGATCTATTTTTCGCAAACGTGCCGTATTTTTCCGCCATTCTGCATTGGTAGTGGCTGGTATGCCTGAAGTATAGACGCCTTTTTCCGTTACGGGCTTCATTAGCATGGCCATACCACTGATTTGCGCGCCATCACAGATCTCAATATGACCGTTAATAACCGCTGCACCACCGATGATGCAATAACGACCAATAATGGCACTACCAGCAATGGTGGTAGATCCGGCGATAGCGGTATGATCGCCTATCCGCACGTTGTGTGCTATCTGACACAGGTTGTCAATAATGACATTATTGCCTATCACTGTATTTTCAATTGCACCACGGTCAATACAGGTCTGAGCGCCGATTTCACAATCATCACCAATTAGCACAGTACCAACCTGAGGTATTTTCAACCATCGCCCGCGCTCATTGGCAAAACCAAAGCCATCGGCTCCCAATACAGCACCACTGTGCACAATGCAGTTGCTACCAAGCTCTACGCGATGGTAAATGCTGACATTGGGCCAAATCCGGCAACCAGCGCCAAGGCGAGCAGCTTCACCAATAAAAGTGTGAGCACCCACTTCCACATCATCGCCAATCACCGCTCCGGCTGAAATAACAGCATAAGGGCCAACCGACACCCCTTTACCAAGGGTTGCGCCAGCATCAATCTGAGCGGTAGGATGTATTCCTAAAGCCGCTGGCGGTGTGGAGTCCAGTAATTGAGCAAGCTTGGCAAATGCAACATAAGGATCGGCAACCAAAAGGGCGGCTCCTGGCCACATCGCTTTATCTTCAGCGCGCAGCAATAAGAGGCCAGCCTGGCAGTCCGTCAGTAAATGCTTGAGTTTTGGATTAGAGAGGAAACTGACCTGATCAGGCCGGGCCCGCTCTAAAGTGCCAACGCTGCCTATTTGCAGCTCTTCAGAACCAATTAGCTCAGCATCGAGATGCTGAGCTAATTGCAGGGCGGTCCAACTTTTCATTTAGTTGCCGCTTTGAATTTGACGAACAACAGCCGCTGAAATATCGTAGCTGTCTTTGGCATAGACGGCTGCACCAGAGTTCAGCACGATGTCGTAGTTACCTTGCTCGGCTACTTTATCGATAGCGTTTTTGATCACAGCAAGCAGCTTGTTGCGCTCTTCAGCCTGACGCTGACGCATTTGCTCGTCCAATGGACGCGCCATTTGCTCGTACTGAATTTGCTGTTGCTGGATGGTTTCAGCCAGACGCTGCTGTTCAGCTTCACTCATGGTCGGACCATCACGACGAATTTTTTCAACATTGAAGTTGATATCGCGCTCCAGCTGGCCAATCGCTTCAATGCGCTCGCCAAACTCAGCCATAATAGTTTCCTGAATCTGCTGCGCCTGTGGCAACTGGCTGGCAATCGCCTGCACATCTACAAACGCAATTTTTGCAGCATGAGCAGCCGTTGCCCCTAACAAAAAAGCACCAAAAACCAAAGTTGCAGCGGTTTTAACAAATAAATTTTTCAAGGTCATCATCCTTTGTTCTCAATGTTCAGAAAGTAGCACCAATATTAAAACTAAAGTTTTCCTGCAAGTCACCATCGTATTTATTGATGATCTTGGCAAGACTGAAGGTCAGAGGACCCATCGGTGAAATCCATTGCAAGGATACACCGGTACTGACCCGGATCATAGACGGATCTGAGTAATCTGCCAACAGCGGTTCACGATCAAATTGACGCTGCTGTGTTAGGCTGGCATAGCGATTGAAATCAAACTCCGTATCCCAGACGTTACCGGCATCAATGAAAACACTGGTTCGAACCGAGTTGCGATTGTCTTCACCAACAAAAGGTGTCGGCGTGATCAGCTCCAGCGTAGCAACCGCCATGGCATTACCACCAATCGAGCGTTGCGATACACTGTAACGGTCATTGGACGGGTCACCCGGTAAATTACCACTGCCGCCACCAATTGGATCGGGCAAGCCAGGGATTGACGTTGGGATCCGGAAGACAGCACGTGGACCAATAATCCTGTGCTCGAAACCACGGATGTTGTAACCACCCGCAGTAAAGTTCTCATTAAAAGGCAAGGTGTAATCATAGCCATTTCGGCTACCATACCCATTGCCGTAACCAAGTTCGAGCTTACTCATAAAGGTCCAGCTATGATCACGACTGAGCGGGATGTATTTACGCGCTTCAAAAGTGGTCTTAAAGAACTGTAGATCGGAGTTTGGTGTAGAAACCCGGCCATTTAAACCAAAATAGTGGCCAGCGGTCGGGAACAAGCCGCGGTTCAGAGTACTTTGTACCCAGCCTGCTGTCAGCTCATAGTTGATGTACTTTAAACGCCCATCCGGATCATTGCCATCCAGCAACACATTCTTGAAGTGGCGCAGCTGATCGTAATCCTGCAGTAAGCTCAGATCATTCACACTGATGGATGCACCAAAATTCAATCGATTGTACTCGTTGATTGGAATACCCATGGAGGTACCAATGCCATAGCGTGTCTGACGGTACGCTTCCAGATTCGAGCTTAAGCTGCTGTAATCCGTTTTGGTGTAAAATACTTGGCCACCTAAGCTTACCCCATCCAACGTGAAGTAAGGATTGTTGTAATTGAGTGACACTGTTTTCTGGTACTTATTGGTATTTAAATTGATACCGGCACTGTTACCAGAACCCATAAAGTTGGTTTGTTCGACACCAATCTGGAAAGCAAGCCCCTGGAAGTCACCATACGAAATGCCCGCATTAAAACTGCCGGATGGCTGCTCGCGCACATTGAAGGTGATATCCACCTGATCTTCTATACCCGGCACATCGCGAGTTTCAAACTCAATGCGCTCAACATAAGGCAAGCGCTGAATACGCTGCTTGGACAGTTCCAACGCATCGTTCGACAACCAACCACCTTCAAGTTGGCGAAGCTCACGACGGAACACTTCATCTTTGGTATTAGAGTTACCAGCAATATCAATGCGGCGCACATAGATGCGTTTACCCGGGTCCACATTGATGGTCAACTCAACTTCTTTGGTATCGTCGTTGATATCAGGAATGGTGGTAACGCGAGAGTTGGCATACCCAAAACGAGCTAAGACCCGGCTGATGGTTTCTTCGGTAAAGGTCACCAAAGCGCCATTGTAGAGCTCGCCTGGACGAATAGGCACGATGCGTTCAATCAGAGCATCCTGACCGATCAAGTCACCGGCAAAACGTACCCCTGTCACGGTATACTGCTCGCCTTCAGTCACATTCAATGTGACATAAACTGACGACTTATCCGGACTAACCGAGACCTGCGACGAGTCGATGCTGAAGCGCAGATAACCGCGGTCCAGGTAGTAACTTTGCACACGTTCAAAGTCGCCTTGCAGCGTTTGCTTCTGATAACGATCAGAGGACAAAAAACGCCACCATGGTTTATCCTGGCCGGATTCAAACACGCTTAACAAGGTGTCATTATCAAACACTTCGTTACCAACGATATTGATCTGCCGAACCGATGCAGCATCGCCTTCATCGAACTTAATTTTGACGTTGACCCTGTTACGCGGTAAATACACCAGCTCTACTTCCACATTAGCCTGGTATTTGCCCACGCCGTGGTAAAACTCGGTTAGACCATTTTCAACACTGCGTAAAATGGTGCGATCCAAAGGTTCGCCAACCTGAATACGCTGCGCCGTTAAACTTTCATTCAGCTGATCATCTTTGATGTCTTTATTGCCATCAAACTCAATACTGTTAATTGTTGGCCGCTCTTTCAAGCGGTAGATCACCGCATTGCCATCACGCAGCACGCGGATGTCATCAAAATGGCCGGCAGAAAACAGCGTCTTAATGCTTCGGGACAAGGTGTACTCTGTCACCGAGTCACCAATACTGAAAGGAATGTTATTCAGAGCTGCACCTAAAGCAACTCGCTGCAAACCTTCGACCTGAATATCCTGCACCACAAAGGGTTCATCTGCATGGATGGTGTGACTGATTCCAGCAAGCAGCATGGCAGCTGCCAATCGTTTCATTATCATTCTGTGAACAACTTTTGATTAGTGATTACAAACGAGAAATATCGTTGAGTAGCGCAATTCCCATCAACAGCAGAAGAACCATGGCCCCTATCCGAAAACCTATCTCCTGCGCCTTTTCAGAGACCGGTTTGCCACGTATTAGTTCAACAACCATGTACATTAAGTGCCCGCCATCCAAAATTGGCAAAGGCAATAAATTGATGACCCCAAGGTTGACGCTAATCAAGGCCAGAAAGGTCAAAAATGCAATCAGCCCAATACTGGCGGTAGTCCCTGCGCCCTGGGCAATGGAAATAGGTCCACTTAAATGCCGCACTGAGACATCGCCAAAGATAAACTTGCCAATCATGCTAAAGCTAAGCCGGGTTAACTGCCAGGTTTGCTCCACCCCAACTTGCAATGCAGTCAGTGGGTTGTGCCGCTTGGTATAGCGTATTCCTTCAGGCCAGCCACTGCTTGCCGGTACTATCCCAAGATAGCCCTGCGTAAAGCCATCGGCAGTTTGCCGTTCTCCGGGTACTACTGTCAAGGCCAGTGACTGGCCTTGCCGCAGAATGCGTATGTCAAGGGGCCTGGATGGATTATTTTGTATCCATTCAGTTAACTGATACCAGTTTTGCAACGACGAATTATCAACATGAGTAATTTCATCACCAACTTCCAAGCCTGCTTGCTCAGCCGGAGAACCCGGCTCAATATGAGCCAAAGTCGTCAATGGTGTTGGCATCATCAAATCAATACCCAGGCTATCAAAGATCGTTTGCCGATCCGGGTCAAACTGCCACTGGCGGGTATCGAGCTGGCGTTCGGCACGCTGGCCACTTTGCCGGTGTTCCAGCTGCAGCGTCATCTGGTTACGCCCAAGCTGTTCTACCAGCAACAAGTTCAGTGTGCGGACATCTGCTGCCGTGCGGCCATTCACTGCTGTTATCTGGTAGTCTGGCCGAAGTTCGGCATGGGCCGCAATAGAGCCCGCTCGCACATCGGCAATAACTGGCTTAGCTTCCGGTACACCTATCATGTACATCAACCAGAGTACGAAGATGGCAAAAATAAAGTTGGCCATAGGGCCAGCAACGATGATGGCCATGCGCTGCTGCACGGTTTTCTGGTTAAAAGCCAGATCTTTAAATTGCGGCAACACAGGGTCAAAACGATCATCCAGCATGCGAACATAGCCGCCAAGCGGGATCATCGCCACCACAAACTCGGTCCCTTGCCGATCGCGCCAACGAAATAAAGCCTTACCAAAGCCGATGGAAAACCGTTTGACCAAGACACCGTTTCTTCGTGCCACCCAAAAGTGACCAAACTCGTGCACGGTAATCAGAATGCCCAGGGCAATCACAAAACTAGCAATATTCCAGATAAGCGCGCTCATGCCAGTTGCCTTATGATGAATTGCTCGGTGGCCTTTCTGGCCTGTTGATCCAACGCCAGAATAGCCTCTAGCTCTGTTGCTTGTGCTGTTGCGAGTTGCTCCAGTACATCAGCATTGACCAGTGCGATTTGATCAAAACGCAGCCGTCCGGCAAGAAATGCTGCTACCGCCACTTCGTTGGCGGCATTCAATGCGGTAGTGGCGGCTTGACCATAGCGACAGGCATCAATCGCCAAATAGAGATTGGGGAAGCGCGCCTGCTCTGCTTTTGAGAATGTCAGTGCGGTCAGTGTGCTAAAGTCCAATGGCGGCACCTGAGTTCTGACTCGTTCAGGGTACGCCATAGCATAGGCGATGGGCGTGCACATATCAGGCTGTCCAAGCTGCGCAATCACCGATCCATCCTGATACTGTACCATGGAATGAATCACACTCTGCGGGTGGATCACCACCTCAATCTGTTCAACCGGACACTGAAACAACCAATGAGCTTCAATCAGCTCCAGTCCTTTGTTCATCATAGTGGCACTGTCGACAGATATTTTCTGACCCATGTCCCAGTTCGGATGGGCTACTGCCTGAGCGGGTGTAATCTGAGCAAACTCATCAAGCGGTTTCTGTAAAAAAGGCCCGCCACTGGCTGTCAGTATGATTTTACTGATGCTCTGTTGTTGCAGGCTATCAGCATGCAATTGGTGCTTACAGACGGCCTGCTGCAACGTCGCAGGCAAACATTGGAAAATAGCATTGTGCTCACTATCAATCGGCAATAACCGGGCACCACTTTGTCGCACTTGTTGCATAAAAAAAGCCCCAGCCATCACCAGTGCTTCTTTGTTTGCCAACAGAACTGTTTTAGCTGCCTTGACAGCAGCCAAAGTGGGTAACAAACCAGCGGCTCCGACAATGGCAGCCATCACCATGTCTGCATCCGGGTGCGCCGCTATATCACAAAGTGCCTGCTCACCAGCCAGCACTTCCGTATTGCTTTGCACTGCCTGTAATCGCTGCTGCAACTCTAAGGCCGCTGTGTGATCCGACATCACGGCAAAGCGCGGTTGAAAACGCAGGCAAAGTTGCAGCATGGCATTGACCGAGCGATGCGCTGTCAATGCCAGCACAGCAAAACGCTCTGGATGCTCTGCCGCCACTTTCAAAGTACTTTGCCCGATGGAGCCAGTGGCTCCCAAGATCACCAGTTGCTGCATCTAGTAAAAACCACCCAATAAGGCGACCAGCAAGGCGTAAAGCGGTGCTGTTGCCGTTAGGCTGTCAATCCGATCCAAAATACCACCATGTCCTGGCAGCATCCGGCCACTGTCTTTCACCCCAGCCACCCGCTTTAACATGCTTTCGGTCAAATCACCAAAGACGGATAACGTAGTGAGGACAAAAGCAGCGACAAAAAGCACCGGGCTTTGCTCCGGCCAGCCTAAATACCAGCAAAAAGCCGCCAACAGCAAAAAGACCATGCCAAGGCCACCCAACATGCCTTCAATGGTTTTGCCCGGGCTGACTTTAGGCATCAACTTGGTGCGGCCAAAAGGCTTACCCACCAGATAGCCGCCGATATCGGCGGCCCACACCAGCGCCAGTAAGCCACAAATAAGCCAGGCACCCGCATAGGGGTTGACCTCGATGCCAACACTGCGCACCAGCACAATGGCCAGCCAGGCCGGCACCAAAGTAAGAAGCCCCATCAAGGCACGCAACCAAAGTTGCTGTGACCAAAACGGCTGGCTTGCAGGAAAGCTCACCACCAGCACCACAGCCAAGCCCCACCACAAAATACCAGCCGCCAACACGGCAAAAATCAGTGCAGAACCGGTATAAGGCCAGTTCAGGCCAGCAGGCAGCAGCACATAGGTAGCTAGCATTAGAACAGCAGTTAAGGCGACAAAACCCCAACGCTTTCGGCTACCGGTTAGGCCACAAAAGCTGCCCCATTCCCAGGCCCCTAACAAAAAGGCTCCGGCAACAAAAGCTGCAAAGGCAGGTAAAGGTAAAAAGAATACGGCGGCCAGCGCCAGTGGTGCCAGGATAACTGCTGTTATTATGCGTTGTTTTAGCAAATTATGTTCCTTTCGATTGGCGGCTCGCCAAAGCACAAACCTGTTCCGAGGTACAACCAAAACGGCGTTCACGGCTGATAAACGCAGCGACAGCTTCCGCAAAAACCTGCTGATCAAAGTCCGGCCATAGGGTATCAGTGAACCAAAGTTCAGCATAGGCGGCTTGCCACAGTAAAAAATTACTGATGCGAACATCCCCACCGGTACGGATCAGCAAATCCAGTTCAGGCAAATCCGCCAACTGAATATATTGAGCCATCCGCTGTTCGTCAATCGCATCGACAGCCAAACGACCAGCACTGACTTCTTGTGCTAGTTGGCGGGCGGCGTGAGTAATATCCCAACGGCCGCCATAATTGGCAGCTATGGTTAGCGTCAGTGCCCGGTTATCCGCGGTTAAGGCTTCGGCCGCCTTAATTTGCTTTCGGAGTGCTTCATCAAAAGCACTCAAATCGCCACAAACACGTAAGCGCACCTGATTTTTATGCAGGTTCTTGACTTCACTTTTTAGCATCAGCATAAACAACTGCATCAGGCTGCTGACTTCATCAGCCGGTCGTTGCCAGTTCTCACTACTAAAAGCAAACAAAGTTAAGGCTGAAATACCCAGCTCACGACAAAACCGTACACTACGTCGAACCGCGTCCGCTCCCTTCTTATGCCCCCAGACCCGGGGTTTTCCTTGTTGCTTGGCCCAGCGGCCATTACCATCCATAATAATGGCAACATGCTGAGGTAACTCATTTTGGTTCAGCTGTGACGGTGTGGACATGCGACCCCTGCATCAATAAAAAACGCCGTGAAATAACCAAGCACGGCGTTCCATCAGTCTAAGACCGGCTTAAACTTCCATTAGTTCTTTTTCTTTGTCGGCCAGTACTTCATCCACCCGCTTGACATAGAGATCGGTTAGTTTCTGAATTTCATCGGTTGCCCGGCGTTCATCATCTTCGGTAATGTCCTTGTCTTTTAACAAGGCTTTCAAATCGTTGTTGGCATCGCGGCGGATATTGCGAATAGCCACCCGCCCTTGCTCAGCTTCTGCTTTTACCACTTTGACCAAATCACGACGGCGCTCTTCGGTCAATGGCGGTAAAGGAATACGGATGTTGGTGCCAGCACTCATTGGGTTTAAACCCAGATCGGAGTTGATGATGGCTTTTTCCACCGCGGCCGTAATGCTCTTATCAAACACCGTCAGCGTTAAAGTACGCGCATCCTCCACTGTGACATTTGCCATCTGGCGCAATGGAGTGTCGGCGCCATAATAAGGCACCATGATGTTGTCGAGCAGGCTGGGATGTGCCCGGCCAGTACGAACTTTGGACAGTTGAGATTTCAGTGCATCAACACTTTTTTCCATCCGGCTTTTGCTGTCTTTGATAATATCGTTAATCACTTAAGTTATCCTTGTAAGCAGTCAGCTGTTTATGCAGTAAATTCGATCTAGTTTACTGTAAATTCTCAGCGTGGTCGATCAGAGTTCCTTCAACCTCGCCCATCACCACCCGTTTTAATGCTCCGGCCGTGTTCATATTAAACACCCGGATTGGCATACTGTGGTCCCGCGCCAGCGTAAAAGCCGCAAGATCCATCACTTTCAATTCTTTTTCCAGCACCTCGCTGTAACTTAGCGTGCTGTACATAGTCGCGGCCGGATCTTTCACCGGATCCGCGGAGTAAACGCCATCAACTTTGGTAGCTTTTAACACTGCATCGGCTTCAATTTCGATAGCGCGCAGACAGGCGGCAGAGTCCGTAGTAAAAAATGGATTGCCGGTACCAGCAGAGAAAATCACCACCCGGCCAGACTTCAACAAGCTGATGGCTTCTGCCCAGCTGTAGTTATCGCAGACACCATTTAACGGTACCGCACTCATCATACGGGCATTCACATAAGCTCGGTGCAACGCATCGCGCATCGCCAAGCCGTTCATGACGGTTGCCAGCATGCCCATATGATCCCCGACCACCCGGTTCATACCAGCTTTTGCCAGGCCTTCTCCACGGAAAATATTGCCGCCACCAATCACGATGCCAACCTGCACACCCAGTTCGACAATCTCTTTGATTTCCTGCGCCATCCGATCCAGCACTTTGGGGTCGATGCCAAAGCCTTCATCGCCCATCAGGGCTTCACCGCTTAGTTTCAGTAATATGCGTCGGTATGCTGGTTTCGGGTTCATGCGTGCTCCATCTGATTATCCGCTGTACAGGGTGGTTTTCTGTTGGCAGCCTGCCAAAAAAAAACCGCGACCTGAGGTCGCGGCTATTCTAGCTTTTTTTGCCCTGAGGCTAAAGCGTAAATTTACTTCTTGGCTGCGGCAATTTGTGCGGCAACTTCAGCGGCGAAGTCTTCTTCTTTCTTCTCGATGCCTTCACCGACTTCCAGACGAATGAAAGAAACGGCATCAGCGCTGTTTTGCTTTAAGAAATCACCAACCGACATGGACGGATCTTTCACAAACGGCTGACCAGTCAGGCTGACTTCACCGGTAAACTTGGCCATACGACCAGCAACCATTTTCTCAGCGATTTCTTGTGGCTTGCCACTGTTGACTGCGATTTCGATCTGGATAGCGCGCTCACGCTCTACCACATCGGCTGGCACGTCTTCTGGCTTAACAAAGCCCGGGTTGTTCGCAGCAATGTGCATGGCGACGTCTTTGGCGATCTCTTCGTTACCACCTTTCAATACAGCCAATACACCGATACGGCCAGAGTGCACGTACTGACCAATGGTATCGCCTTCAACCACAGCGATACGACGAACATTGATGTTCTCGCCGATTTTAGCAACCAAAGCGGCACGGGTTTCATCCACGGTGCTGCCATTCAGGTCAGTAGCCAGCAAAGCGTCCAAAGCAAAAATTTTGTTGCTGTGAACCAGGTCTGCCACGCTGTTAGCGAACGCCAGGAAGCTGCCGTCACGTGCTACGAAATCGGTTTCACAGTTGAATTCAACCGCAACACCGAAGCCATTACCAACGCGGGTCAGAATGGTGCCTTCAGCGGCAACACGACCAGCTTTCTTAGCCGCTTTGGCCAGACCGCTTTTACGCATTTCATCAATCGCAGCTTCGATATCACCTTTGGTTTCTTCCAAAGCTTTCTTACAATCCATCATGCCTGCGCCGGTACGCTCGCGCAGTTCTTTTACTAAGGCAGCAGTTACAGCCATCAGAGTATCCTCGTTATCAATCGGTTTGAACAAACAGAGGCCGAAGCCTCTGTTGATGTCTTAGTCAGTTCAGCTCCCAGGGAGCCAACAGCTTATTCAGCTTCGACGAAACCTTCAGCTTCCGCCTGAACTTCGATGGTGTTGCTACGGCCTTCGCTCACTGCCTGGCTTACAGCAGACAGGTACAGCTGAATGGCACGGATGGCGTCATCGTTACCAGGAATGATGTAGTCGATGCCTTTTGGATCAGAGTTGGTATCTACTACAGCCACAACTGGGATACCCAGGTTGTTAGCTTCTTTCACGGCAATGTGCTCATGGTCAGCGTCGATCACGAACAGAACGTCTGGCAAGCCGCCCATGTCTTTGATACCGCCCAGGCTCTTTTCCAGCTTGTCCATTTCGCGGGTACGATCCAGCGCTTCTTTCTTGGTCAGCTTGTCGAAAGTACCGTCCTGGCTTTGTGCTTCCAGGTCTTTCAGACGCTTGATGGACTGACGAACGGTTTTCCAGTTGGTCAGCATGCCGCCCAACCAGCGGTGGTCAACGTAGTACTGGTCACAGCTCTTTGCTGCTTCTTTAATGGCTTCAGAAGCTGCACGCTTGGTGCCAACAAACAGGATTTTGCCTTTCTTGGCAGAAACCTGTTGGATGAAGCTCAGTGCGTCATTCATCAAAGGAACGGTTTTTTCCAGGTTGATGATATGTACTTTGTTACGCGCGCCGAAGATGAACGGCTTCATTTTCGGGTTCCAGTAACGGGTTTGGTGACCGAAGTGGACACCCGCCTGGAGCATGTCACGCATTGAAACTTTTGCCATGATAAAAATACCTTAAATTTAGGGGTTAGGCCTCCATACATCCCATGTTCCGACCCGCTTACCAACCCGCTTTATTGTGCAGGATAGTGCAGGCACCCCGGCCCATGTGCCGATGTATGTGTGTTATTTGTCATTTCGCAGCATAAGCAATAACGAAATACTTTGAAGAAAAGCACAAAGCTATTTGCTAAATTGCGGCGCGCTTTATACCATAGCCACCTGTAAAACACAATATTATACCCGCTTTGTGGCATTTTTATGCCACCGTTTATGACACAGAGAGAGACCGGATGCCCCCAATCATCAAAACACCGGAAGAAATCGAAAAAATGCGCCTGGCTGGCCGTCTGGCAGCCGAGGTGCTGGAAATGATTGAGCCTTATGTGGTCGCTGGCGTGACTACAGACGACCTGAACAGCCGCTGCCACGATTACATCGTCAATGTGCAGCAAGCCATTCCTGCCCCGCTCAATTACCACGGTTTCCCAAAGTCGATTTGTACCTCGGTCAACCATGTCATCTGCCACGGCATTCCAAATGACAAACCGCTGAAAGACGGTGATATCATTAATATCGATATCACCGTAATTAAAGACGGCTATCACGGCGATACCTCACGGATGTTTGTGGTGGGTGAAGCCAGCATTCTGGCTGCGCGGCTGATCAAAGTAACGCAGGAAGCCATGTACCTGGGCATCAAGAAGGTGAAAGATGGTGCCCGCCTGGGCGATATTGGCCAGGTGATTCAGCAGCACGCCGAAAAGCACGGTTACTCGGTGGTTCGTGAGTATTGTGGTCATGGCATTGGCGCCGAGTTTCATGAGGAGCCGCAAGTACTGCACTATGGCCGAGCCGGTACCGGTGAGGTATTAAAAGCCGGTATGTGCCTGACCATAGAGCCGATGATTAATGCCGGCGCCCGTCATAGCAAGCTGCTCAAAGACGACTGGACCGTCGTGACCAAGGATCGCAGCCTGTCGGCCCAATACGAGCACACCATCCTGGTAACAGAAACCGGCTGTGAAATTTTGACCCTGCGCAGTGACGATACCATCGAGCGGATGGTTAGCGCCGAATAAACCGACAGGAGCTAAAGCGCATGAAAGAAGCTGTTGCTTTTCAAAAAAGCTGGCCCAGCCAGTTCAGCCTGGATGGCTACAAAAAGCATATGGCCGAATTTCTGCGCTGGTCCGAGCTGGCTTTCGAGCAACAGTCGGTGCAAAGCCTGGTTAAAGCCAGAGCCCGCTTTATCGATCAATTGCTGGCGGCCTTGTGGCAGCAACAGGATCTTCATCAGGATAACACCCTGTGTCTAATTGCCGTTGGCGGTTATGGCCGTGGCGAACTGCATCCGTTTTCAGATATTGACCTGCTGATATTAAGTGAACAGCAATTAACGGCCACCCAGCAAGACCAATTATCCGCATTTATTACCCAGCTATGGGACCTGAAGCTGGAAGTTGGCCACAGTGTCCGCACGCTGGATGAAACCCTGCAGCTCGGCAAAGAAGACATCACCATCGCCACCAATCTGATGGAAATGCGCCGCTTGCTCGGTAATAAAGCGCTGTATGAGCGCCTGCATCAGGCAATCAATGCCACGGACTTTTGGACCAGCCAACAATTTTTTGAAGCCAAGCGTCACGAGCAGCAACAGCGTCATGCTCAGTATCATGGCACCGCCTACAACCTGGAGCCAAACTTAAAAGCCAACCCGGGCGGTTTGCGTGATATTCAGACCGTGGGCTGGGTGGCTAAACGGCACTTTCAGACCCGGACCATGCGGGAACTGGTGGCTTATCAGTACCTAACCGAAGACGAGTACCAGGAGCTGATGGAGTGCGAGGCTTATTTGTGGCAGATGCGCTTTGCTTTGCATCTGGAGGCTGGCCGCAATGAAAACCGGCTGTTGTTTGACTACCAGCCAGCAGTAGCCGAGCGGCTAGGCTTTGGAAACGATGGCAAAGCTACCGTTGAGCGCATGATGAAACGGTTTTTTCGCACCGTACAGCGGGTCAGTGAGCTGAATGAAATGCTGTTGCAGCATTTTGAAGGCAGCATTCTGAATAACCATCAAAGTGCCAAAGTGCAGCCGCTGGATGATAGCTTTGAGCTGCATGGCCACCTGATCAAAGCACTGGACAACAGTGTGTTTGCCAGACGCGACAATCTGCTTAAGCTGTTCTGGCACATTGCCAACAACTCCAACATCACTGGCATTCACTCCGATACACTGCGTTTGCTGCGTCAGGTGCGGCGCCGCTTAATGGGGGATCTGCAGGATTACGAGGCCTGTCGCCGGCTGTTTCTGGCACTGATGCGTCACCCACGTGGTATGGATACGTCCATCACTCTGATGCACAAATACGGCATTCTGGCAGCTTACCTGCCGCAGTGGCGCAATATTGTTGGCCAGATGCAATTCGATCTCTTTCATGCCTATACCGTGGATGAGCACACCCACCGGCTGCTGAAAAACCTGTACCGCTATACCCTGCCGGAGTACGACAATGAATTCCCGCTGTGCTCGGATATCGTGCGACGCATGGAAAAGCCCGAGCTGCTGTTTCTGGCCGGCATTTTCCACGACATTGCCAAAGGCAGGGGTGGCGATCACTCCGAGCTCGGCGCTATGGATGCCAAAGAGTTCTGCCGGCTGCACAAACTCAGTGATTTTGACAGCAAGCTGATCAGCTGGCTGGTCGAGCAGCACCTGCTGATGTCGGTCACCGCTCAGCGCAAAGACATTCATGATCCGCAGGTTGTCATCGAATTTGCTGAAAAAGTACGAGATGAAACCCGGCTCAATTACCTGTATTGTCTGACGCTGGCCGATATTCGCGCTACCAACGACAACCTGTGGAACGACTGGAAAGGCTCCTTGCTGCGTGATCTGTATCTGTCGACGCAAAAAGCCTTTCGCCGCGGCCTGGAAAAACCGATGGATATGCGCGATCAAATCCGCGAGAACCAGGCTGAAGCCCTGCGATTGCTGCAACGCCAGGCCTTTACCAAAACCGAGATCCAGCATTTGTGGAGCCGGATCAAGGCCGATTACTTTATTCGCTACAACCCCAAGCAAATTGTCTGGCACTGCGAGCATATTCTGCGCCACAAAGAGCCGAAACAGCCCCTGGTACTGGTGAGCAAGGCCCCCATTCGGGGCAGCACCCAGGTGTTTGTCTATACGCCGGATCAGCCCAATTTATTCGCCCGGCTGGTCTCGGCGCTTGATAGCAAAAAAGTCGCCATTTTTGATGCCCAGATAATGACCAACAAAGACGGCTATGTGATGGATACCTTTGTGGTGCTGGAGCAAAATGGCCAGCCAGTGACTTCGCCATCACGGGTACAAAGCATCAAACGCGCGCTGGAGCAGGCCATAGCCGGTAAAGTGGAGCCACAACGTCACTCGAAACTGTCGCGCCAGATGCGCCAGTTCAATGTACCGCCGAAAGTCAGCTTTTTACCTGGCAACAGCAAAAACCGCACCATGGTAGAAATTGCCGCGCTGGATGCACCCGGCTTGCTGGCCCGCATTGGTGATGTGTTCCAGCAATGCGCCATTCAAATCCACGCCGCCAAAATCACCACTTTGGGCGAGCGGGCAGAAGATTTTTTCATGGTCTCAACGGCAGAAGATACCGCCCTTGATTTTGACCAACAAAGCCAGTTGAAACGGACTTTGATTGACCATTTAACTCACGTAACAGAAGGTTGATAACCCAAGATGGCAGATTTAAAAACCATTATTGAACAAGCATTTGAGCAGCGCGACTCCATCACGCCCAGCACCGTCTCGGCCGAACACCGAGCAGCTATTGAAGCAGCGCTGGAGCTTTTAGACAGCGGCAAAGCCCGGGTGGCCGAAAAGCTGGCGGGCGAATGGGTGGTGCATCAGTGGTTAAAAAAGGCCGTCTTACTGTCGTTTCGTATCAATGACAATGAAGTGCTCGATGGCGGTGAAACCAAGTTCTACGACAAGGTACCGATGAAGTACGCCGGCTACGATGCTGCCCGCTTTGCCGCTGAAGGTGTTCGCGTAGTACCACCTGCGGCGGTGCGTAAAGGCAGCTACATTGCCAAAAATGCCGTGCTGATGCCGTCTTACGTCAATATTGGCGCCTATGTGGGCGAAGGCACCATGGTCGATACCTGGGCCACAGTTGGCTCTTGCGCTCAGATCGGTAAAAACGTGCATTTATCCGGCGGTGTTGGTATCGGTGGTGTGCTGGAGCCGCTGCAGGCCAACCCAACCATCATCGAAGACAACTGCTTTATCGGTGCCCGCTCTGAAGTGGTGGAAGGGGTGATTGTTGAAGAAGGCGCCGTGCTGTCGATGGGGGTGTACATCAGCCAGAGCACCCGTATTTATGACCGAGAAACCGGTGAAGTCAGCTACGGCCGGGTACCAGCCGGTGCTGTGGTAGTACCAGGCAGCCTGCCAAGCAAAGACGGCAGCCACAGTCTGTATGCGGCGATTATTGTTAAGAAAGTCGATGCCCAGACCCGCGCTAAAGTTGGCATCAATGCACTGCTGCGCAATGTAGAGTAAAGCAACAGCCAGGCTAATTAGCCAAGCAAACCATAAAGGCCAGTGATTACTGGCCTTTATGGTATCTGTGCTGTCACAACGAGCTCACCAGGCGCTAGCTTAGTTTTGGAAAGTGCGCTTCCAGCCAGGGCAGTGCTACCGTCTCCGGCTCCAGCGTTTCGCAGGCATCGATCCACAGTGGCTCGGCCAGCGGTTTGCCCTGCAGCTCCTGCAACAACTCGTAAAACTGCTTACCGGCCCCACAAAAATTGTCGTAGCTGCTATCCCCCAGGCCAATCACCGCAATGACTTTGTCGGTCAAAAGCGGAAAACGATCCCGGGCATCAATGAAAAATGGCAAGGCATTGTCCGGAATATCGCCCTGCCCTGTGGTTGAGCTGATCACCAGCCAGACATCAGGATCTTCTGCCAGAACAGCATCCAGTGTTGGCTCGGTGTGCAAACCACAGAGATAACCACGCCCGGTCAGTAACTGCTCGGCCTGCTCAGCAACATACTGAGCACCGCCATAGACGGTGCCAACGATAATGGCAATACGGTTCATGCTTGCTCCTTGTAAAGTGTCGCCAACGCCTGGCGATAAAAGCTTTCATCTTCGGGCCAACCCAGTTGCTGCAGTATTGGTTGCCACTCGGTCAGACTAGCCTCGATACACAACCTTGTACCGCTGATCGGGTGGGTCAGGATCAATTGTTTCGCCAGCAAAAGTAAACGCGCGCAGTCAAGATGCTCGCGAAACAAACGGTTGTGCTTGCCATCGCCATGGCTGGTATCGCCAATGATAGGATGGCGCAAATGCGCCAGATGACGCCGCAACTGGTGTTTACGCCCGGTACGAGGCGATAGCGCCACCAGGCTGTAACGCGCCGCCGGGTAGCGACTCACGGGGATCGGCAGCTCCACCTGCGCCAGCGGCAGGTAGTCGGTCACTGCAGCTTGCGCTTCCTTATCCGAACTGCTGAATTTATCGGCGATTTTATCCTGCTGCTCTTTTAAGGGGTAATCCAGAGTGCCACCCTGCACCAGATAACCCCGTACTATGGCCAGATAGCCTTTGTGCCAATGCTGGCTGGCATTTTGCTCACTCAGTAGCCTGGCTATCTCACTGGATAGGGCAAACAGCAAGACACCGGAGGTAGGCCGGTCCAGTCGGTGCACCGGAAACACATGCTGGCCCAGTTGATCGCGCAGCGTCTGCATCACAAAACGGCTTTCGTGTTTGTCCAAAAAGGAACGGTGCACCAGCATACCGGCCGGTTTATCCACCGCCACCAGCCATTCATCCTGATACAAAATGGTCAGTTCGGTGATGTCGGGCGTTTCAATCAGTCTGGAAGCAGGCATCAAAGCGTCCTATCCAGTACAACAATAAGCGGGTATCCTCTGGATACTTGGCCAGTGTTTCTTCGGCCATAGGCAAAATACTGACTTTCTCTGGCAATGGATGATCGCCATCCAGCAAAGCCTGCATGCGTGGCAGCAACACAAATTGCAACCAATGCTCAAAAGGCATGGTGTCGCAACAAAAGGGCGCTGTACTTGCCATGGCCTCGGGGCTTGGTGGCACTGGGCTCCATAGCTCCAGTGCTTTTAACTCAGCTTTAATTTCCTGCAGTGCAGCAACAATCAGCTGTGACATCACAACTCCTGTGGCAAAAGATTCTGGCCGGATCTTAGCATAAGTTTATCAACACCGGCATCCACGGCTGTCTGTTGTCAGTGACTGGTTTTGTCAGTACCATAAGCGCCAGTATTAGTTTCTGGACCCTATCGATGGCCACCACCTGGCTGATTATTGGCTTACTATTGATTTGTTATCTGTTCTGGTTGCAGCGCAAGCAGGACGAGCGCGCTATTGTGCTGGCCAGACACCTGTGCAAAAAACATCAGTTGCAGTATCTGGATTGTGGCAGGCTTCATCACAAGCTGGAGCGCCGTCAGGGCCGGCTGCGCTGGCTGACCCATTATGGCGTTGATTTTAGCAGCGATGGTGAGAGCCGCTATCAGGGTACTTTGAGCTTATCTGGCTTGCAGTACGCAGCTTTTGATTTACCGGCTTACCGGCTGCCAGAGAGCTTCCCTACTCATTAACCTGGCTTTCAAAGCTAGCTAATGCCTTGCCCTTAAGCTGCACCTGACTGACGCGGCCGGAACAACAGCTTGCCCTGTACTGCATTAAAACTAAGCTCAGTCACGCTTTGATAGGCATCACCACCAAAGAATGGTAGATACTTTTCCAGCGTGACAAAAACCCCCACGCCCGAAGACTCACTATCCTGATCGACCAGCTGATCCACCGCCCGCAGCAAGTGATGACCAAGGCCAAGCTGCTGATGCCTGGGGGATACCGCAATAAAAGCTAGCATATGGTAATCCTTAGCTGGCATGGCTGCGTGAATACGTTCTTCTTTTTCCAGCAACTGGCGGGTAGAGACATAACCTGCTGTCAATAACATCTTTAGTCGCCAGTGCCAGTAACGATGGCCACCCAGGCCTGAGGTGGCTTTTACCAGACAAGCGGCACCGATTAATTGCTCAGCCTGGAACAGCCCTATAATGGTTTGACTACTTTGCCAAAAGGCACTCAGCTCTTCGCGAATGGCTGCCCGCAGCTTTTTTTCATAGTCGGCTTTTTCGGCCTGAAAAATGGTCATAAAAAGCGGGTCATCGTGGTAAGACTGATACAAAATGGAAGCGGCGACATTTAATTCCTGTCCTTCCAGCTCACGCACCAGCAAATGATTTAATTGTTCAACCGACATAGCATTCCTGATTCTTATTATGATTGTTTTTTCATCACCATAGCAGGGCAATTAGCAATTGCCAATCTACTTTGATGCGCTACCCTTAAGGCAAACTGATTTTAACGGAGACATGTCAATGGATACCTCAACACATAGCCTAGCCACTTTGTTTGCCCAGCTCGGATTAGATAACGATCAAGCAGCAATTGATGCTTTTATTGCCCAGCATCGCCTGGCCGAACATGTACCGCTGGAGAAAGCGCCATTCTGGAGCCCTGGTCAGGCCAGCTTTATTGCCGAGTCTTTAAAGGAAGATGCCGATTGGTCTGAAGTGATTGATGAGTTAAATACATTGCTGCGCAAGTAGAGCCAGAGCTATGCTCTGGCTCTTGCATCACGAGGCTTTACAGCTGAGCGTAGGCTTTATCGCCCCAACCAGTTAAGCGGCCATTGCTAAAAATAAGCGGTGTGCATTCATCTTTGGTGGTCATGCCATCGCTGCGTCTGTGGTGGGTGCGATAGAACAACACCTGCACAGAGGTATCCCCCTGCTGAAAAGCTTCCGTAAAATCCGGTGATCCCAGATCTTGCATCACTTGCACCAGTGAGGTCCCCGTTGTTAACTGGTTAATGTAACTGCGATTGGCTTTTTGGGTTTGACGCCAGTCCGATTCATTAAAACGCGCGTCTTTCGAGCCATTCACCGCCACCACACAGCCAGATAATGGCAGGATCAGCGCAGATACCAACAGCAGATGTTTCATAGTCATTCTTTTCTCCTTTTATTTTTTGAGCACAGGGGGCAAAGCAAGGAAAAGGCCAATTTTTAATGATAAATAAATCAATAACTTAAAATTATATCATGCCAGCATGGGCAAAATTGATGTAAGATTTGGCCATTAACTAGCGGATTTCACCAATGAACAGCACAACAGCCCTGGAATTACTAAGTCAGGAAGCAGCATGCCTGATCCAGGAAGGTAAAACTCCCAGCCTGGCACTACTTCGCAGTCGGTTGGGACGTAAAGTGCCACCAGCAGACTTATTGCCTGCTTTTCAGCAATGGAAACAATTACCTGCCGAAGCCAAACAAACAGCAGCCAACACCAAGATAGCAAAAGAGCCGGTTGCTGCATCACAACCTCACACAGAGCCCATGGCACATCGTATTGAGCACCTGGAAGCCAGAATAGCTCTGCTGGAGCAGCGGCTGGCACTGCTGGAGAGTCAGGGAACTTCACATGTGGCTGGCTGAGCTGCAGTTTCGGCTGGTTAGCGATACCAGCTACAGCCAGGCAGAACAGCAAATCCGGCAGTATCTGGAGGCCCTGATTTTCCAAGGCCAGTTGATTGGGCGGGAGTTTCCTACCTATTTTGCCAACGATCATTTCTGCAGCCGGGTAATTTTGCCCGCCGAAGATGCACTGATACCGCAGCATCATAGTCAGCGTGGACAGCAGGCATTAGCAGCCTTGTCTGAGGCTGGACTGGCTTACCCAAAGTTAAAACTGCTGGGACAGGATTTGATGTCCAGCCATACCGATCCCTGCCAGCCCGCCGAAGGCTATATAGTGTTTACTAATTTTGCTGAGCAAGTCTCACCGCTGCGTTGCAGTGAGCATTTTGCGCCTGTGCCTTTGTATCGGCTAGGCGCGGATAGTACAACAGATTACGAAGCTTTCATCCGTTGGCAGCTGCAATACCAGGCGCTGGATGAAATACAAATGCAGCAGCAGCGTGTGCTGCCCAAAAGCGCCGAAAATGCACTGCAGCAACTGCACAGCACATTAAACCAGCAAGGCAGGCAACTGGCCAGGCAGGTAGAAAAGCTGAGCGGCAAGACCTGTTATTATTATTTATACAGTGGCAGTAGCCCCAATTGCAACAAGGAGGCCTGCAAAAAGTGCCCCGGCTGTGCTAGTGACTGGGGACTTGATGGCAGCTGGCATGGTTTGTTCCAGTTTCGTTGCGATAGCTGCCGGCTGGTATCCAATATCGCCTGGGATTGTCAGTAGCTCGTTAGTACCCATCCAGCAGGGCGGGCCTTGCTGGATGAAAAGCAGTCAAAAACCGTCGCTATTAGCCGGTGTTAGCTGCTGCAAAAATTCACCCAGCGAGTCCGCCAGTTTATGTTTTACTTCCTTACCAACCGATTCGGCGTACACCTCTCCGGTGCCATTTAATACCGATACCATCACATTCTCATCATCCGTTACGGCAACAAAGACAGTTTCACGCTGACGCAGCCGCCGTTTCATCAGGATATGGCCAATGATGTTCTCTTTTAAACGGTCGCAATCGGCTTCATGCCAGGGCATCAGCAGCAATAACTTACCTTCAGTATGCTCAGCTGCCAGGCCGCCCCCATAATAAAGACCATAAAAGGCCTTGATATCGGCATGCAGCTCCAGCTCCAGAGCTTGTTCCACCGCACTAAAATCCAGCCTTGGTTGTTGCAGCACCGGCTGCCAAAGCACCTGATCATCACCTTGCGCTTTTATTTCACAGGGCGATGGCAGCACCTTGTCACGCTCTGTCAGCAAAGACTGCTGCTGTTGCTGCGACCAGGCGAGCGTACGTTCAATAAAATCCTGCCAACTGGTGGCCAAATCCATGCAATTCATCCTTATTTTCGGCTGATCCAACATCAGCCGGTATGTTACAATGTGCTCATTCTAACCTGACTGGAACTGCCATGACAAAGCTTGAGCCGGAACTGCAGCAACAATTAAGCCTGGGTAAAGTAACCGGCTATGCATCCGACTATGCCCCCGAGCTGTTACAGGCGGTACCTCGCTTGGTTGGTCGCAATGAATTGCAGTTGACCGAAGAGCTGCCCTTTATTGGTCAGGATATTTGGCATGCGTATGAGCTGTCTTGGTTAAACCATAAAGGCAAACCAGTGGTTGCTCTGGCTACCTTTGTAGTACCTTTTGATTCGCCGAATCTGATTGAATCCAAATCGTTTAAGCTCTACCTGAACAGCTTAAATCAAACCCGCTTTACCGATTTAGGCCAGGTGTTTCGTTTGCTGCAGCAGGATTTATCCGCCTGTGCCGGCGCAAAAGTTGATGTAACCCTGCACAATGTCAATGAATTACAACCCTTTCAACCCACCTGGATCCAGGGCAGTTGCCTGGATGATCTGGATATCGAGGTATCCGAATATCTGTATCAGCCAGAGCAATTAAAGCTTAAGGCCGACGCAGCCCCTAGGGATGAAAAGGTGTTTTCACATTTGCTGAAATCGAATTGTTTGATCACCAATCAGCCAGACTGGGCCAGTGTCTTTTTTCACTACCGTGGCAAAGCCATTTGTCATGAGTCCTTACTACGTTATCTGATAGGGTTTCGCCAGCACAATGAGTTTCACGAGCAGTGCGTTGAACGGATCTTTACCGATATCTGGCGACAATGCCAACCAGAGTTTCTGGCTGTTTATGCCCGTTACACCCGCCGCGGAGGCCTGGACATCAACCCGTTGCGTAGCAGTGAACCCTATCCGGTCCCGGTGATCCGCCTGACCAGGCAATAATCAAACACCTGAAAAATTACGAACAAACTTTCAGAATGACAGCCCAAACAAAATAGCTAAGTAACTGAGTAAATTGATCTTACAGGAATAGCGCCTGAGTTAAAACTGAAAGTCAGCATGAAAACTTTCAGTTTTACTTTCAAAGCAAAGCTTTTTTGCTTATAATTCATTCAGCAGTTCAGATGGACTGAGCTGCATTCAGCCAATGGATGAACAGCATCATGCAACACCTTACCTCGACAGAAGAGCAATCCTGGTTACCTTACTATTTGTGTAAGTAACCTGTTTGGCAAAGACAGCCCGAGAGCTGGCCAGACAAATACCCTACAAAAATAAGCCGGCTCCCCTCACCGGCTTATTTTTTTGGTCGCAGCTACCTTGCATAATTCGCATCTATGTCAAACAACAGTCGCAATTCTTGTGCTAGCATATATACTTATATCTGACCTCTCACAGTAGACATTTTCTGATAATCATTCATGGTGATGCCGTTGCAAGATGATTTGAAACAGCAACTCGAGCATGCGTTAAAAACGCGCAAACAACTGGAAGACACCTACGAAAGTCAGTTTAAAATTTTGGCCAAGTTTGTCTCCCGATTATCTCTCGCATGCAAGGGGCTTGATATTGAGCTTGACAATAAGCTTGCCAAACTTCGTTTAGAGCTGGCTCGCGGCACCGACTTGGAAAAACTCTTGCCGCTGGTTCAAACGTTAAGTGATGGTTTAAGGCATCTCGAGAGCAAAAATGAGCAGGATTTGCGCAAACTGCAACATGGTTTAAAGGAAGCAGGCCAACTACTGCAGCAGCAAAAAGGCCTGCCGGATCAGTTACGACGTGACTTACGCACCTTACTTACTAAAGTAAACGAAAGCTCCCCGACCATCCACGCTTACCTGCCGCATTTAACTGATTTGGCCCGTTTGTATCAAAATGCGCTGCAAGCGAAGCAAAGCCTGGATGACTCCGACAACCCGGAGCAGGATCGTTACGGCCATATTTGCCGACAAATCTCGGTTGAGTTGACCAACCTGCTGACAGAAATGAGCTTTGCCGAGCAGTTCTCCAACGACATCGAAAAGATCCGCCAATCACTGATGGACCACCTGGGCATTGAGGAGCTATTAAATGCCTGCCTGGGAACCATCACCATTATTGTTGCCAGCATCAACTCTGAACGGCAATCAGCTCAGCATTTTTTGTTGCAGCTGCACGATACGCTGGAGCAGGTGCAAAAGTCTCTGGTTTCATCGCTTAGCCAGTCCAGCTCACTGCACAGCAAGCTCAACCAGCTCAGTCGACAGTTGGAGCTTAAAATTGATGCCTTTGGCAAAGACAGCAAAAATGCGACTTCGCTGGAGCAGCTCAAAGGTTTGGTCAATGAACGTTTAAGTGAAATCACCAGTTCATTGGCAGAAAAAGAACTGCTCGAAAAGCAAGAACGTGAACTGATGCTAAGCTCGTTAAAAACCATGGAACATCGCTTAATAGAGCTGGAATCTGAAGCACAACAGTTCCAGAAAAAACTTGCCGAACAAAAATTCCGTAGCCTGCAGGATGCACTGACTGAGATCCCGAATCGAGCAGCATTTGATGAACGCTTTGAGCTGGAATTAAAGCGCTATCAGCGATATGGCACTCCTCTTTGTGTCGCCTTGGCTGACGTCGATTACTTCAAAGGTATCAACGACAACTATGGCCACAGTGCAGGCGATAAAACCTTAAAAGTTATTGCCCGGGCTTTAAAGCAGAGCCTGCGTGAAACCGATTTTATTGCACGCTACGGTGGCGAGGAGTTCGTCATCCTGTTTCCTGAAACCAGTTTATCGGAGCTGGATAAACCACTGAATAATCTACGGGAAAAAATTAAAAAGATCCCATTCAAATTCAAAAACAAAAAAGTACCTATCACCCTGTCGTTTGGTGCGACGCAATTAACCGAACACGATAATGTCCGGGCTGCCTTTGACCGGGCCGATGAGGCCTTGTATGAGGCTAAACATGCAGGCAGGGACAAGGTAGTACTTAAATCCGTGCACAAATAACAGCACGGCCATGGAGCCTTTTATGCATGTCCAATTAAATCCAGTTGGCTCAATGAGTTTGCTTTCCCAGCTCGAAGTAGACCGACTAAAGCAAACCACCAACAAAGAAGCCTTTCAGCTGTTTCGCAATTGCTGCCTGGCGGTACTAAACGTAGGCAGCCATACCGACAGCTCAGCTGAAATCTATCAGCAATTCAAAGACTTCTCCGTCAATCTTATCAGCCGTGAACGCGGCATTAAAATTGAGCTGTTTAATCCACCCAAAGACGCCTTTGTCGATGGTCAGATCATACGGGGTATTCACGAGCATCTGTTCGCTGTATTACGCGATATATTGTTTTACCATACCCAGCTTAAAATCAATGCCAACCGGCTGGATCTGACCAGTAGCGCACACATCACCCACAGTGTGTTTGATATTTTGCGCAATGCGCAGGTGCTGGGTTGCAATACAGAGCCGACCATGATCGTCTGTTGGGGCGGTCATTCGATTAAAGAAGCAGAGTATAAGTACACCAAGGATGTTGGCTATCAACTTGGTCTGCGCGGCCTGAATATTTGCACTGGTTGTGGCCCTGGCGCCATGAAAGGTCCAATGAAAGGCGCGACCATTGGGCACAACAAACAGCGAATCAGTCAGGGCCGCTACCTTGGCTTGACCGAGCCCAGTATCATCGCAGCTGAGCCACCCAACCCTATCGTCAATGAACTGGTCATTTTACCGGATATTGAAAAACGCCTGGAAGCTTTTGTCCGGGTCGCTCATGGCATTATTATTTTCCCAGGCGGTGCCGGAACTGCTGAAGAGCTATTGTATTTGTTAGGTATTATGCTGCACGAAGAGAACAAAGCACAAAAGCTACCGGTGATCCTGACTGGTCCGAAAAGCAGTGAAGGCTACTTTGAAGAAATAATTCACTTTATTGAGCAAACATTAGGTCAGCAGGCGCTGGATCTGGTGCAGGTGATTATTGATGATCCGGCCGCTGTGGCCAGAGCTTTGAAAGCAGGATGTCAGGAAGTGCGTGATTATCGGCGTCAGGTCGGCGATGCTTACCACTTCAACTGGACGCTGAAGATTGAAAAAGACTTTCAGCAACCATTTGTCCCGAACCATGCCAATATGGCCGCACTGGACTTGCACCGCCAGCAAGATACCGCAACACTGGCCGCTAATTTGCGACGGGCCTTCTCTGGCATTGTTGCAGGCAATGTAAAAGATGAAGGCATCAAAGCAATTCAGCAGCAAGGTCCATTTCAGTTAAGTGGTGAACCCGAGCTGATGCGCATGATGGATCGCTTACTGCAAGCTTTTGTAGAGCAAGGGCGCATGAAGCTGCCAGGCAGCACCTACGAGCCTTGTTACAGGATCATACAATAGAACCATGACTCATCTGGTGTTGATTGATGCGATGAATCTGATTAGGCGGCTCTACGCAGCGCAGGAGCGGCCTTACCTGCCTTTGCCTGATCAACTGACTGAAAGCACCCGCCAGCAACTGATGAAAAACACCACACATGCGGTGGAAAAAGCGCTGCGAACCATTATCGAGCAGTGCCAGCCAAGCCATTTGCTGCTGGTATTTGACAGCCAGCAAGCCACCTGGCGTCATCAGTTGTACCCGGATTACAAAGCCAACCGCAGTCCAATGCCAGCCATACTGCAACAAGCCCTACCAGAACTGCAACAGCATATCCAGCAGCTTGGCATTGCCATTCATAAGCAAGAGGGCTATGAAGCCGATGATATCATTGCCTCTTTGGCACTGAAAATGCGGCAACATCAACAAGCCGTCACTGTGGTCTCCACAGATAAAGGCTATTGCCCTCTGCTGGATAGCGGGGTAAAGCTGTATGATCACTTCCGCCGTGAGTATCTGGATGAAACCTATGTCCAGCAAAAGTTTGGTGTGCCTTCCAGGCGTTTAATCCGTTACTGGAGCCTGGTCGGCGATAGTACCAACCATATTCCCGGAGTTGCCGGTATAGGACCAAAAACCGCGCTCGAGTTATTGCAGCTGGGTGATACTTTTACTGAAATCCTGCAGCACCCAGATTGTCCAAAAGCTATGCGCATAAAGCTCACGGATCACAAAGCCGATATTCAGTGTTTTTTGCAGTTATTTCAGCCCCGAACGGATATGGAGCTTGGTCTGAACCTGCAACAGTTACGCTACCCCAATCAGGAGCCGGCCCATGCTTAGGATTTTTGCACTGCTGTTGGCAGGCATCGCCCTGTATTTTATTATTGTCGCCGGTATCCTTCGGTTTTACCCGGATGATCCTGAGCAAATGAATTGGCAAATCAGGGAAGCCTTTAACGCCAAATACATTCAAAGCCTGGAGCAAGAACCGAAGGTACAGCAACAACAAGTGATAGAACGGCTCGGTGGCCCGGATATTACCCGCGCTTATCGCAAAGATGGTGTGGTGTATCAGTTGCTGTATTACCGCACACATCGAGCTATCGCCGATGGCATCACCACTGAAGATGAGTGTACACCTTTGCTGTTCATAGACCGCCAACTGGTGGCCATAGGCAATGAGGCCATCGACTTGTATGAACAACAACGCCCAAGCGCTCACTGAGCCAGGTAATTGGCAGCCGCTGTATCGGGCCGTCACGGATTTTTACCGGGCATCAAGCGCTCTTAGCAAAACCGATGCACTGCAACAGCAGGCAGATCAACTGGCCCAGACTTTTATCGACTGTGCAGCCGAAACTGAGTTGGGCGTCTATGCCCAGCTACAGTTTCATCCAGTGCAACCTCCTTTTTGTACGTTAGTAGCTATGAAACAATGCTGCCTGCTTTATTTGCTTGGCAGAACGCATCAATGGTCTGATAAGCTTCACCAGCAACTGCTGAGTACCGCCTTGCTTAGTTTGGCGGCAGTGGCTGAGCCGGTAAATCAGTTAGCCGATGACAAACGTACAGCCAGTAAGCTGCTGCACTTCCCTGCCCACTACAGCTTAAGCCGTTTCAAAGCAGTCCTTGCGCCATATAGCCGACATTGGCTGCAACATTGCTATGCGGAAAAAACCAAACCTGCCTGGCAACAAAATCCTTTTAGCACTGCGCTGCAACTAACCCGTCAGATTGCTCGCCAGCTGGTACTGCTGCCATCGGATGATCTGCTGCACACTCTGCGGGTCATGCTTTGGCGTCAACAGGATCAGGCGAGCTACCAGTTGCTGGAATCCCTGGCAAGCATTGGCCCGGCGCTCTGGCATTGTGGCCTGATGCTTCAGCAAGAGCAGCAACAGTGGCTGTTGCTGGATAAGCAAGCGGAACTCTGGTTGGTGTTGCCAGTAAAGCAGGGCCAGCTCACAGGACCAGTGCAGGCCATCCAGCACACTGATGAGCCCTATCAGCAAAAGACCGGTTTTCATGACTGGCACTGGTTGCAGCTCATTGGAAAAGCCGAGCACAGTGATTTAATCCAACAATCACTGCCAGGAAAACCCTCTGCAGCAACGCTGGATTTCAATAGCATTCAGCAGCTCTGTGCGCTGGAGCCTGCACGGCTCATTCCCATCCTGGAGCAGGATGAAGCTGGTGTCAGCTTGCTGTTAGCCGCTGCCAGCAAAGCCAACCGTAGCAAACAAGACATCCATCAAGTCAAACATGCACTTTTATTGTTAGGCCATGCACAGCTGCCCTGGCTGTTGTCACAAATCCAATGCCAACGTTTTGCCGTGCAACAACATCAGCCCTATCATCACTGGCTGTTGCAACTGCGGCAACTGCTGCAGCAGGCGTTAACCGAGCAACAATTGGACCTGCCGACCGCTCAGCTGGAGCTAATCAGCTGGCTGCTTTGTCTGCCGCTCTGGCAACTCAGTGCACTGCGTTATCTGGCGGGCTTTACCCCTGTCAGTTGCCAGCACCTGCACAAGCTTTGTCAACAGCAGCTATGGCAATCCGATAGCTACCTAAAGCGGATACAGTGGTTGTTTCATCATTACCAGCAACCCAAAGCACTGCAAAAAGCGGTGCTGCATTTTCGTATCCCGGCCAGTGCCCATTCTCAGTCCGATCAAGTAAGCCACTACAGCCAGCAATTGCATGCTGCCTGGCAATGCTGTGATCGGTTAATGCTGCACAATGATCCGGGCAGCCAACTAACAGAGCAGCTCCCTGACAGCCTGTTGCAACATTGCTACTACCCACTTACGCTGTCAATGTAGTTTTATTACTTAATTTTAGCGCTATAAAGCTAAGACTAAGGTCGTATATCAAGTAACCTTCCTACAAACTGGTATCATATCCGGAAAAAATGCTATAATTTGCCGCGATTTTGGGCCTCTTCGCCCAGCCCCCAATTCCACGAAAGCAAATTATAAGGTTTCTCATGAGCACCCAAACCATTACGGTCATCAAAGGTGATGGCATCGGTCCAAGCATTGTTGAAGCAGCCATTCAAATTCTCGATAAAGCCGGCTGTGATTTTCAGTACGAATACGTTGATGCGGGTTTAACTGCGCTGGAAAAAACCGGCGAGCTGCTGCCAGAAGCAACTTTAGACGCCATTGCCCGCAACAAAATCACCTTAAAGGGGCCATTGACCACGCCAGTTGGCGAGGGCTTTACCTCCATCAATGTGACCTTGCGTAAAAAATTCAATCTGTACTCCAATGTACGGCCGGTGATTTCGTTCAAAGGCACCAAAGCCCGTTACGAGAACATCGATATCATCACCATCCGGGAAAACACCCAGGGCATGTACTCCGGCCATGGCCAGGTGGTGTCCGAAGATGGCCTGGTCGCCGAGGCTACCAGCATCATCACCCGTGAAGGTGCCGAGCGCATCGTGCGTTTTGCCTTTGAGCTGGCACGCCGTGAGCAGCGTCAAAAAGTGACTGTGGTGCACAAGGCCAATATCCTGAAATCTACCTCTGGTTTATTCCTGAAAGTGGCCCGCGAAGTGGCGGCTCAGTACAGCGATATCCAGATGCAGGAAATGATTGTTGATAACGCCTGCATGCAGCTGGTGATGAACCCGCAGCAGTTTGATGTGATTGTCACCACCAACCTGTTTGGCGACATTCTGTCTGACTTGTGCGCCGGCTTGGTCGGCGGCCTGGGCATGGCTCCAGGTGCCAATATTGGTGAAGATTGCGCGATTTTCGAAGCCGTGCACGGCAGCGCACCGGATATCGCCGGTAAAAACCTGGCTAACCCAAGCTCGGTGATCCTGGCGTCGATTCAGATGCTGGAGCATCTGGGCATGAAAGACAAAGCCGAGAAAATCAAAGCGGCCCTGACCGATGTAATTGCCAGCGGCGATCGCACCACCCGCGACCTCGGCGGCAGCCACGGCACCACCGACTTCACCGCAGCGATGCTGGAACGGCTGTAAGCTCCATCGCTTACCCCACTAAAAAAACCGCTGCAGCGGTTTTTTTAGTGCCAAAAGTCAGCTAGCTAAGACTGTACAAACACTCAGTTCAAAGTAAACCAGCAGTTAACCAGCGAATCGCAAGTAGAAACCCAGCAATTACCACTCACATACCAGCTCATCGTTAAAATTCTGTTGCTTATCAGCAAGTTTTTCGCTAGTTTAATTTCATCAAAAAAAGATAGAAGGCAAAATCCCGCGCGGAAAGAAGGGACTTTACAAACTATCAAGCTGTTATAACTCAGAGTGAAGCATGGAAGAATTTCCGATACAGAAAATTGTTTTCACAAAAGCCAAGATTCAAGGGAAAGACGGAAACGTCTCCATTGAAGTTGATGTTGCGCCTTTTGAATTGAACTTAGATGGTTATGCTGAAAATGTGGATACATGTATCCGCCTCGACTGTGTTCGTATTCCACGGAATCCGGTGGAGCTTGAGGGGAAGGAGTTCATATTTCCAATCAATCCGGTGCCTGGCTACATTGACGGTTCTATTTATTTCTTTGCGGCTCATAATCCCGTGGATGTTACAAAAATCGTGTTTGGGAATATTCAATCCAAGAAGTTACCAATTACGCTTGAAACAAATTGGGTTCTTGAGTATGAAAGAACCGGCTTCAAAAACTTAAGCAAAACAGTGGTCACGAGCATTGAGTTATAACAAGGCCAGTCACAGCGACGTCTTTTCCGTTGCGGCTTCGCCTCCACTGCAAAGCCGCGCGTGCTGGCGGCGTTAGCCTTACGTCAGAAATTTTACCGCAATCTATTTTAGAGGGATTCATGGAAAAAATAATTGAAAGAATAGAGATTGATAAGCTCTTTGGTCGCTTTGACTACACCATTAACCTCTATGATAATGAAACAAATATATCTATATTAACCGCACCAAATGGGTACGGGAAGTCAACAATATTAAAGATAATTAGCAGTTTTGCTTCAGGCGATCATTACTATTTTATCAGGGAGAATTTTGGAAGTATTCGCTTTTATTTGTCGGATAATGATGTTATCGAAATACTCCATATCGATGATGACCTTGAAAATAATCAAGTCACAATTCGTTCCGGATCTAATGAAACGAAAATAAAAGACCCATTTGGGAATCAAGATGGGGCCCAGCGATCATTTGTAGTTGAAAGAGCCTTGCCATTCCTGACGAGGATTGGACCAAAAACATGGCGACATGATCGTACTGGGGAGGTATTTGATCGTGCTGAAATACTGTCTCGATATGGTGATCATCCAATATTCAGGAGGAATATTAAACGCGATGAGTGGCTAGAAAAAGCACGAAGATCAATAAAGGTATTTTCCATCCCCACTAACCGCCTAAAATTTGAAGAAGATTTCGATATTCGAGGGCATGCAGCAGCTAAAAGTAGTTTAATGGTAGGGGCTCTAGCGAAAGATATTCAAGATAAAATTCAGTTTGCTATTCGAAATCAGTTTGAAGAGGGTCGAAAAAAAGAGACAAATTTTCCAACTCGGCTAATGGAGTCTTTAAAAGAAGGGGTATCACCGGCTAGGGAGGCTATTGTTGAATCTATAAAAGCTGTTCAGGAATATGAAGAGAGATATGCGCGACTCGGCTTAGTTCCTCATACTGGAACAACAAAACAACTGAATGTCCATGCTGAATCTTCGGAAAATGCTGGCATGCTGGTACTAAAAACATACTTGGACGACATTCGTGAGAAATTTTCTTTACTCGATGATCTAGCGCGTCGCCTCGATGTTTTTTGTAGTTCTATCAATAGCCTAATTGCCTTTAAAGAAATTGAAACATCAGCTGACGAGGGTATTGTTGTTAGAGTTTGTGATGGAGAAAAGCAGGTATTATCTCTGTCAGTATTATCCTCCGGTGAGCAACACTTAATTGTCCTGATAGGAAAGCTAGTGTTTAGTACGACTAGGGGTTCGCTTGTTCTTATTGATGAGCCAGAGATTTCATTTCATCCTGAATGGCAAGAGAAGTTCCTTTCAATTCTTGAAGAAATTCGAAAAGTTAATGGCTTTACAGTACTTCTAGCAACACACTCTCCAATACTAATAGGGGATAGATGGGAGAGCGTGATCGAGCTTGCTGAACAGCATCGAGAGGTTGGCAGCCAAGACAGCTATGGAGTGTAATATATGAGCTCACTCCGTAAGTATCAAAAAGATCCCAAGAATCTCCTTAATAACGCATTGCAAATGTATCGAAGTAAAGAAATACGCACTGCCGTTGTAGAAGGTGTGTGTGATAAGCGCTTTCTAAGTCAATGGCTTTGCGCGAATGCATCGATTCGATTTGACGGGCTTGATGGCAAGTCATTGGTGAGTCGTGTATATAGCGCTTCACAAATGAAGCCGTATTGTGACTATGATTTCCTGTGCTTTCTAGCCGATGTTGACTTTGATTTCATTGCCGGACATAAACTGCATAATCATCCGAGTTTTATCTACAATTCTTTTTGCTTCACTGAAAATCGACTTCATTACAATGACTTAGAGTCTTTTCTTATAAATACTAGCGCCTTTGAAAAGGTTTTAGTTAACTTGGATATTGATATCAACGAAGCAGATAATCTGCGAGATCGTTTGGAGCGTGCGTCACGTGTCACTGGAAGTCTTCGTGCGGCAGACATTATAGTTCAAAAAGAGCATAATCTAAGATCAAGTGTTCTAAATGGGCTGGATATCCGAGCATTTTTCAATCCTAAAGATATCTCTTTTGATCAGAATGAACTCTTAAAAGCATTACCCAGATGGTCCAATTATCGTGAGTATACTGACGATCTTATTGAGGTGGCTGAACGCCTTGATCGAGAAGCATCTTCAAGTTGGTCTTTGTCAAGAGGTCACGATTTGACAGAAATGTTGTCTCTACATCTTGAGTGTCGAGGTCAAAAAGGAATGACGGCCGACAAGCTTGAACTTATGCTAAGACTAGCCTGCGAGTTCTCTGAATTTCAGCGTAGTCCTATGGGTAAACAGCTTGCTGGGTTAGGAGTTAACATGCCTGTATCAAATATGCCCAAGGGCTAACAAGTTGCAGCAGTTCGTGCCTGCGGCACCGGACGCTCGTTCCTCGCGCCGCTGTGCAAAGCGTTATGTGATCAATCCAGCATAGGGATACTGTTTTGCGGAAAGAGCTAAGAGAAAAAATTGTAGAAGTATGTGATCACAAAATCGATCAGAAAGGTTCAGGAGTCGGCCTCTCGTTTTACGCATTCTTCAAAAATAGAAATGATCAGCCAGAAGTGCTTATGGAAGCAGCCCGGTGGTGGATTGAGACTCACAAATTGGATCATTTCGAAAAGGCAATAAAGATCAGGGATATGGTGAAATCTGGTGTTTAGTCGCGCCTGCAAATCACATAACAATCGGCTGTTGTCGCCCCTTCGGGGCTGGGACGGCCTTTCCGCCGCTGCGCGGCTCCAAGCCCGCCCCAAAGCCGGGCGTTAAACGTCAAGGAAGGGTATGGAGTACGTTGATAATAACTTACAGCCGATAAGCGAAGAGTTAAGAACACGCTTCTTAAGCCTTAAATCTTTTTTATCTGAACAGGATAAGGCTGGGCGTTTGCTATTTTTATTTCGAGGAGAAGAGCAGCGCAATATTAGGAGGCGTTTAACTAGTGGTGGTTTGGGAATTGAAACGAATGAAGTGTTCGAACGCGCTTTTTACTTTGGTGATAAAGCCAGACATTTTTCAGTTGATACTTTTAATACGGAAAGAAATTTCCTCACAGGCATAAATGATTGCTCTGATGAAACCCTATTGTTTATCTATAGACGTATTTGTGAGTCTTTAGAAGATCCCAGAGTTTTAAGTCAAGTAAATAAGAACACATCTAGGGAGTTTAGGGATTTCTTTCTAAATCAGCATAATCAACACGATTTTTTACAAAGGATAAATCAAGCCTATACCTCTGAAACTAAGCTAAAGGCTAGAGATTATTTCCTATATTTTCTACATATCGCAGGATCTGCGGGAATTCGTAAAGAAACAATGTTTGTTTCAACTACAACAGATAGGAGAATTGCTCGTGGTTTTTCTAAAGCAGTAAATAGGAATAGTTCAAGAATAATATTTCACTATTTTATTCCACAACCTTTTCATGTGCATGCAATAGCACCATGGGTTGCTGATCATCATCAACGAATAGTCAATGCTCTCAGGCTACCCACATATAAATCTACAGGATTATTTCCAAAGCAACAGGAAGTTTCAGTAAAAGGTGCTTTATTTCCTCATTTTATTCTTGGAATAGAATTAGTCGACGAAAAGAAGTTTGTTATAAACTCAAACTTCAATGAGTATGACAATAAATTAAACTTTGAATCGGTTTCAAGGCAAGGTTTTTTTATAGACCAGTCTGATTTTCATAGCAGGATTTTTGATACTGGCTATATTCGTTGGGGACAAACCGATTTAGCAGGAAACTTCGAGTCAAATGACGTTTAACAAGTTGCTCAAGCAGGACTCGTAACAGTTGGCTCGGTTCCGCTTCGCTACACATTTTAGCCAACAATTACTCGCCTCTTAGAAAGGCGTTAGGGCTCATAGGAAGATTCAGTGTAAATGAATGAAATGATAGAAAAGTTGGGCTTCGTTCTACTAGGAGCTCTCATGACGGGCATTGGTTATCTTATAAAGCGAAAAATCGAATCAAAGCCTGAATTAGAAATTTTGGATAAGCATCAAAAAGTTCTAGATATACATAAAAAAATGAGTGAGCAAGGTTTAGATATCTCAGGCTTAAACCAATTTGGATCTATGCTCACAGAAAAAAGTAGCGCGGTGCAAAGTCATGTTTTTGATTTAAACACCAAATCGGTTTCTCATATGCAGGCGAGTAGCACTGAGCATATTACTCAAACTGAAATGAACCAAATGGCTTCGGATAGTTACAATCGTTCATTAATTAAAATGAACGAGGTTTACGCTCAATTAATGAGTAAGCTAGATAGTGACCACACCGAAGCATACGGGTGTGCACAGGCAAAGTGGAACGAGTATATCGAAGCCCATGCGAGATCAGTAGCTGATATGTACAAAGGGGGATCTATATACCCATTGATATATTACTCGGAACTCGAAACTTTAGTTTTTGAACGAACTGCTCGCTTGCAGAGTGAGTTAGACGAACTAGTATCGCTGGGTAACTGAGCCCTAACAAGGCGTTAAAGAGGGATTCGCAACGCGTAGCATTTTCGTTATGCATTGATTTTATTAGTTTTTAGTGTAATGCGGTGAGTTGGTAGTTGGCGTTGCTCACCCCTTAACGCGGCGTTAGTTTCACGAGGGAGCATCATGCAAAGAATTAAAATTGTTGTCTTCGCCTGCTTTTTGTTAGTTGCACTCGCTGGTGTTTTTTCTCAGAGACATGCGTTGGCCTGTGAAGCTGTGGGATTTAAAGGTTATGAGCAAGTCGCTCCAAATGTTTTTGTATCCCCCAGCGTTGAAAATATAGAGGAAGCTTTAAGAAGCATCATAGACGGTAGACAAAGAGTAGATGCAACATTTGGCGAAATGATCGCTACCCCCAAAATAGTAATTGTGGGTAATAAAGCTGAAGCAAGCAACTTTGGAGCTAACTCAACTGCAACAGCTTACTATACCCCAATGGGCACTTGCATAATCCTTGGCCCTAAAGGGCAAAATGTAGATGTTGCCGCGCATGAGCTGGTGCATGCAGAAGTTGGACAAAGAGTTGGATGGCTAAATCATTGGCTAGAAATTCCCGTTTGGTTCAATGAAGGGGTGGCCTTAATCGTGGATCACAGAAAGCCATTCTTAATTGAAAATATTGATATCAGCCAAGAAGCCATAGACTCCGTCAAACAATTGAAAACCGGCAGAGAATTTTTTGGTGGTACAAACACACATGAAAACTATGTTGCATCAAGAATGGCAGTTAATAATTTCGAGCCGCTACAGCTTTATCAAAAACTAGAACGGGTTCGAAATGGAGAGAGCTTTGGCAGTGTGTTTGAAATGTGAAACTAACAAGGTGCTGCTATGGAAAATTTACTCGCTGGCGCTCCTAAATTTCCGCAGAGCACGGCGTTAGGATCAAATATGAAGAGTCTACTTTTGTTGGTTCTATTTAGCACTTCATCATTGGCTTACAGCGACAATGATGTTGAAAGGATCTTTGGAGTTCATATTGGCAAACCTTTTAAAGAAGCTCAAATTAAGCTGCTTGGCAATAGATATCTTGGTGATGAGGCTCCCGTTAAAATTATTCATGCTCCTGCAAAATCACACTACAACGGAATTTTTAACGACTTTACGATGCGGATTTCGCTTTTCAATGGGGCGGTATTTCAAATTACTACTCATAGAAGCTTTGAGTCATCTGAACAATGCATAACTTCACTGAGACAGTTAAGTGGTCAGCTATCTAAAGATTTCAACCAAAAAATGAATTGGAGCGAACAATATCAGTTCCAATCAAAAGATAAATCACGTTGGCTCCAGTTAAGATGTGGGCAGCCAGTTGGCTCCCCCTACTATATACTGGACCTCAATCTTACTGATACTGCTGCCAGTGTCGAACTCGAAAAGTGGTTTGAGGAAAAAACCAGATAAATGCCTAACAAACGGCGGCAGGCGGACCCATTTTCCGCTCCTTCATCGCTCCAAATGGCCCGTTGCGCCGGGCGTTAGGAATTATTATGAACTACCTCGGTCTGGCACTTTCTATTTCATTTTTACTAATTTCATCTGGAGACAATGATGTTAGTGCAACTTCAAAATTTTTAGCCGATGTAAGCTTTGGCGGAATAAAGTTATCAATAATTGATGGGGCTGAGAAAGGTCTTGCGACAAAAGAGTTTGCAGAGTGTATTGACAGAATCGACGTGAATATTTTGGCTAAATCGTACCAGTCCATTTTGCAGCAGAATTTTAGTTCTGAACAGTTGCAGATTTCTGATGACTTCCTCAGCTCTGAATTGGGCATTAAGTATGCCAATAGCGTTACTTGGTATATTTACAATGCGCTTGGTAAATCGGCACCAGATGACATCCAGCCTTTAAATCAACAAGAAGATTCAATTGTAGAGAATATTTTTAAAGGTTCTGTCGGAGATGTTCTCGGCCCGGGCTCAAAACTCGAATCGATAGAGGTTAAAGCACCTATTAGAGAAAAAGTTGATGAGATTCTTAATTCTTGTCGTGACTATTTGGCTAGTTCCTAACAATCGCCATCCAAACGCCACTCCGTGGCTCGACTCGCAACAAGTTGCTCGCCTTTATGGCGGGCGTTAGGGCTGGTCGTAGTGACCACCAATAGCGAAGATATAAATGGACTTTTCGTCGAACCGATATATTAAACGATCTTTCTGTGATATTCGCTTAGACCACAGGCCTGAGAGGTTGTGCTTTAGTGGTTCAGGTTTTCCCAGGCCGGAAGAAGGGTCATCTGATCGCAGCATTTCCTTGAGCAATTTGCACAAGGCCTTGTGTAATCGTTTGTCTTTTTCACGCAAAACCTCATACGCGTCCCAGGTGTTGCCTTCAAAGACCAGTGATCTCATCCATCTGCTCGCTAGTCGGCTTATAGCCTTTTCCACAGGTGTGAGTTGCAAGAGAGTCGGCAATCTGCTGCATGAGACTCTTGCTTTGGAGAACGTGAAGGGTTTCTTGTTCTTGCTCCCAGTCATCGGCGCTCATCACAACGAAAGCCTCTCCGGCTCGTCGAGTAACTTTGAGCGGCTCATGTCTGCTAACCACTTGCTCTACAACACTCTTCAGGTTGTCTCTGAATTTGTTTACACTGATCGTATCCATAAAGGTACCTTGACGTACGGAATTTCCGTACAATTATACGTCAATAGCCCCAACGAGGCCAATCACAGCGACAGCTTTTTCGTTGAGTCTTCGCCTTCGCTACAAAGCCGCGGATGTTGGCGGCATTACGGGGACCAATGAGCCAACTTAAAACATCGACCATAGCTATTCTATCGGGGGCGGTATCCGTCGTGATCGGCTTGGTTGCCTTTGCGTTAAGCTGGCAACTGTGGGATTTTTGGGGCGGCCCTATGCCGGGCATTCGGCTGTTCCTTTACCCTGGTAATTTGTCGCTGGTGTATCTGTGGCATCCACTTTTTACTGAAGAAATTAATTTCTGGCCGAAACTCGCGCTGCAAATGGCAGGGCAGTTTTCAGTAGTCGCATGTGCTGCAGCAGTGGTCACCAGGATAGTCAGAAGATAGCGCTGTACCGAAGCCTTGTGACATGGCGCATCGCCTATAAACTTTATCCGCCGACAAACTAGCTGCCGGCCAGGATCTAAACCGCGGCGCGACTTTCCGCGCTCGATATAGACAATAACTGCCATCACCAACCTGTGCGTTATATTGTACATGTCAGAGGTTAAGGTTATACTTGTACTGTAAAACGTACATATGGAGGCTCTATGAGAATTGTGTCTTTTACAGAAGCAAGAAATAGCCTGAAAGCGGTATTAGACTCCGTCGTAAATGACGCAGATACAGCGGTGATTACCCGCCGTGATGCGGAAGATGCTGTGGTGATGTCGCTAGACTACTACAACAGCCTGATGGAAACGGTGCACTTACTCCGTTCACCGGCAAATGCGGAGCATTTGAATCGCTCCATTGCACAATTCAAAGCAGGTAAGCTAAGCCACAGAGACTTGATGGATGAGTAATCGTTTACTGTCATGGACTGACGAATCCTGGAGCGATTACCTATTTTGGCAAACCCAGGACAAAAAGACGCTGAAACGAATCAACAAGCTGATCAACGACGTTCGACGATCTCCCTTTGAAGGCATTGGTAAACCAGAACCGTTAAAGGAAAATTTAGCTGGTTTTTGGTCGCGGCGTATCGATGATACCAACCGACTGGTCTACGCCATTGACGATCATGCGGTTACCATTATCTCGTGCCGTTATCACTATTAGCTTTTGCCCTTGCCCAGCGAACAGTTAAGCCTTGCGCCCATAGGGCGCATGGCTTACCAGCTGTCGGCTAGAAAACGTAAATAAACCCAATACCTACTTCGGCTTCATACTTGCTGCGGGCAATGGGGCTGTCCTGCACCTTGCTGCTGTAATGCTCATACAGCGCTTCACCGAAAATCTGCCAGTTGTCATTGATGATGTAGCGATAATTGTAATTGACCCCCAGCGAGCGAAAACCACCACTTAACCGGGTTTCATTCAAACCGGATGCCAGCGATTGCTGGGCGGTTATGCCGAAATCGTTATTGGCGAATTTGCTATCGTGAAATACCGCAACGACATTAATCTCCGAGCCGGAGCCATCCAGTTTATCGCCGAACCGCCGCCCCACGCCAAATAAACCAAGATTGCCATTGCTGCCAGTGACAACCCGGCCAACCAGCCAATAGCGCCAATCGGCATCGAAAGCACGGCGTGCTTGCAGCACCAGCTCGAAGCTCTCATCATTGTCGCCGAGTCCATCCAGGTAGCCTTTTTTCGAGTCCCCTTCTTCACGGCCTTCATCAAAACCAATCAGCGCTTCCAATAACCAGATATCTGCGCGAAGGCCACGCCAGCCAAGAGCCTCCCCCGCCCAGAAGAAAATATCATTGCCGCGGCGCCATTGCAGGGCACCCGCCGGATCCAGCTCAAAGCCAAATTCGTCGGAGCCTTCGTACAGAGTCTCGTACTCAATGCCAAGGCCCAACCCCAAAGCCCAGCCATCCTGGCCTCTGCTGAAATCGTCGACTGAAGGCAAAGGCACCAGAGCGGTTCTTTCTTGCGCTAATGCGCTGTGAGCGAAAAAGCCGTGCATGCAGGTGATCAACAATAACGCGGTAAACTTTTTCATAAGAAATTTTCCTGCATAAGTTCGGGCCAGGACAGCCCAAGGTAGAGTTACTCAGTATACGCGGGGTTTTTGCCCGGAGATCTGCTGGTGGCGTCTTTATTTTTCAATTGCCGCATTGCTGCGCCTAAAACGACGATCCAGCTGTTATCCCAATAAAAAACCGCCCCTGGCTAAGGCTGCGGTTTTTAAAAGCGAACAGCGACATTTGGCTATGATTTTCGCTGAATATGCACCGTCACTTCTTCACGGTCGTGGTACAGATGCTTGGCCTGCAACTGATAGCGGATGCCGGCTTCATGCAAACGCAGATGCACCTGCTCCAGCACTTGCTCGACCATCTCGTAGCGTTTTTTCATCGGCAGTTTCAGATTGAAAATACTTTCCTGACACCAGCCGTTGATAAACCAATCGCAAATAAGCATCGCCACCCGATCAGGCTTTTCAATCATATCGCAGACCAACCAATAGACATTTTGCTTGGCGGGCTGGAATTTAAAGCCATCCACCTGCAAGTGTTTAACCTGGCCGCTTTCCATCAGCGCCGGATCCATAGGGCCATTGTCGATGGCGGTCACCATCATGCTGCGCCGCACCAGCTGATAGGTCCAGCCGCCCGGGCTGGCACCTAAATCCACTGCCCTTAAACCAGAAGCCAACCGCTGCGGCCGCTCACTGGCCGGAATGAAGGTAAGAAAGGCTTCTTCCAGCTTCAGCGTACTGCGGCTGGGTGTATCTTTCGGTGACTTTAACCGCATAATGCCGTTTTCAAGCGGGCTGTTGTTCTTCGGGTAGCTCAGGCCCAGCATGGCCTCACTGCCGGAGAGTAAAAACAGATGCAGCACCGGCTTATCATCCCGCTCTTTCGCCGTTAAAGCACCCTGATTGCGCAGCGCCAGCCGCAGTGGCACCGTCAGTTTGCGCGCCAGGGTCGACAGGGTTTTACCGTCATTGGTTTCCGGGTATTCCACCCGCAACTGACCACAGCCCTGCACCTCGTGCGTTGCTGCAGCTTCAAGCACTGTACTGACTCTATCGTGCGGCTGTAGCTCCAGCAAAGGTTCCAGCAGCAAACACCACTGGCGGGCAAACACCAGTTGCGACAAAGCAAAGGTACGAAAGAAATGCACTAAAGCTTCACCGTCGTAGGCTTCAAAAATCACATAGGCGCTGTGATTGCTGAGTTTGCAATAACCGAACACCTCATGCTGAGCTGCTTTATCCTGAATTTCCGCCGCACAGTCTTTTTCAAAACCAGAACGACAATAGAGCAATAATTGCTTCATGCGCGCTTCCCAAACCAGGGGCTGATGGCAAGCAGCAACCAACCCAGTATCATCAATTGCCCCCCAAAGGGAGCTAAACGGCCAAGGTGCCATGGTAACTGCCACACGCCAGCCAACAAGGTATAGACAAAGAGCCAGGTGCCCAGATGCCAGCAGAGCAGAGCTGCTGTTTCCAGTTTGCCGGGCGATGGCTTATTGCTTAGCAGCAACAGAGCCAGGGTATGTACAGCCAGCATCGACAAGGCACTGACTACCGCGGCAAGCTCTGCCACGGTAAGTTGTTTCAAGCCAAGGTGCATGGTGACCGCCGATAAAGCCACCAAAGCAGCACCATAGAGCCCGGCCAGGCTGCGGCTTAATTTAAGCAGGTTAGCGCTGTTCATGCTGCGCCTCGATTTGTGCCTCGACCTGCGCCGCGGTCTGCGCCTTAATCTGAACCTCTGGCTGCGTGTCGATCCAGGCCCGGCTGATGACAGCCGCCTCAGTAATCAACTGTAACTGAGTGACCCCGCTTTTCTTGCGCGGTTTAAAACTGTGATCGCCATCCGTCAGCCAGTTCAGGCTCACGTCAGGCCAGTGCTTATCGGCCAGCTCTGCTGTATTGCCAAAGGTATCGCGCTCGCCCTGCAGGATCAGCAGCGGTCTGGCAAGTTCAGCAAAATGCTCGGTGCGGAACTGCTGCTTGCCTGGCGCATGAAATGGATAGCCATAAGCCAGCACGCCGACAATCGGCAAGCCCTTATCCACCGCCAGCATGGAGGCAACCCGTCCTCCCATCGATTTGCCACCAATAAACAGCGGTAAGTCGCTGGGGCATTGCTGCACCTGCTGAAGAAAAGCCTGCTGCAGCTTTGGCATCGGGTTTGGCGGGCGCTTTTTTTGCTCGGCAACTTGCTGCTGCATATAGGGGAAATTAAAGCGCCACACCTCGATGCCTGCGGCGACCAAAGCTGTGCTTAGCCACTGCATAAAGTCGCTTTGCATGCCAGCACCTGCGCCATGCGCCAGCAGCAAACGCGCCACCGGCTTAGCCGGGCGCTCAATCAGCGGCGACGGCATTGGTAAATTGCTGCTCATTAAATTGTTCCTGCTCCTGCTGCACCACGGCCGTCAGCCATTGGCGAAAGGCGGTGATTTTCCCTAAATCGGCCTGACTATCCCGGCACACCAGGTAGTAAGCATCTTTGGACAAGAGCACATGATGAAAGGGCACAATTAAGCGACCTGAGCTGATGTCTGGCCGCGCCAGCACATTGTGCGCCAGTGCCACACCCTGACCATGAATGGCCGCCTGCAATACCATCGACGAATGGCTGAAAATAGGCCCCTGATTGACATTAAAATGCTTGTAACCCTGACTGGCAAACCAGGACTTCCAGGCTTTGCGTGAGCCATCGTGCAACAGATTATGAAAACGCAAATCGGTCACTTCCGACAACGGCTTACCAGAGCTTAGCAAGAGTGGCGAGCACACCGGCAGCAGGTACTCGGCCTGCAGCTTGTCTGAGCGCAGATTGCGCCAGTTGCCGCGGCCATAATAGACCGCCACATCGACATCGTCGGTCAGTGAACCTTCGTCCTGATCGACCGCTTTGATGCGCACATCAATATCCGGATGCTGTTCACTGAATAAGTTGAGCCTGGGCACCAGCCACTGAATGGCAAAGCTTGGCTGCATACTCACGGTGAGAGAGCCCTTGGCGCCACGGGCCAGCAGCTTCTCGGTGGCATCGTGCAGCTGCAAAAAAATTTCCCGGATATCCTGAAAGTAGCCCTGCCCCTCTTCGGTCAGCAATAAAGAGCGGTTTTTGCGTAAAAACAGCTTCAGGCCCAGGTGATCTTCCAGCGCTTTGATTTGATGACTGATGGCGGCCTGGGTGACAAACAACTCTTCGGCGGCTCTGGTAAAGCTCAGATGCCGGGCTGCAGATTCAAAGGCTTTTAAAGCATTCAGCGGGGGTAATCGTCGCGCCATGGCTTAGCCTGGTCTCCCATAAGTCCGATAGAAAAAGCCGAATCAGCTTTTTGGCGGCGTATAGCCTTCAATGGCAACCTCTTTGCCCTCAAACAAAAAAGCTTTCATTTCAGCTTCCAGCAGTTTGCGGTGCTCAGGGTCCATCATATTGAGTTTCTTTTCATTGATCAGCATGGTTTGCTTGGCTTGCCAAAGGCCCCAGGCTTCTTTACTGATGGTGTCGAAAATCTGTTTGCCCAACTCGCCAGGATACAACTGAAAGTCCAGGCCGGCGGCTTCTTTTTTCAGATACTGGCAATAAACGGTACGTGACATACTGGCCTCTTAACGCAATGGTTTCATCTAGTTTATCTTAATCGGCTGTGGAATGCTTTAATTGCTGCTCAATCCACTTGCGAATCGGTGCCGGCAAGGCAATATCGGCCAGTTGCCGACTGGCATACCAGCCATGCTGAGGCGACTCCTGCACCTGCTGCCGGGGTTGCCAGATGGTGGCATCCAACTGATAGTGACTGAACTGATGGCGAAAGCTGCCTATCGGCTCGGCCTGCTGCAGCAGCGGGTGCTCAGCTGCCACCTCCGGCAAGGTTAGTAGCGAAGACCAAATGCCTTTATCCGGCCGTTGCTCCAGCAACAACTGGCCCTGCTGCTGCACCCATAAAAAGTGGCCCTGCCGGCTTGGCTTGGCTTTTTTCGGTTTTGCCATTGGAAACTGATCGACCTGTTGCCGTTCGTACGCTTTACAGTCTCCTTGCAGTGGACAGCGGACACAGTCGGGTTGCCTGGCGGTGCAAAGCGTAGCGCCTAAATCCAGCAAGCCCTGGGCAAAGCGGCGGTTGTGCTGCTTTGGGGTAAGTTGTTCTGCCAGCTGCCACAGCTGTTTTTCCAGCTTGCTTTGGCCGGCGTAGCCTTCTAAGGCAAACAAACGGCAAAATAAGCGCCGCACATTGCCATCGACAATAGGGCCATAGGCATCGTAGGCAAAGGACATAATAGCGCCGGCGGTGTAACGGCCTATACCAGGGATTTGCTGCAGGCTGTCCAAATCATCCGGGAAGCTACCACGCTCGGCAATGGCCTGAGCCGCTTTATGCAGATTCCGCGCCCGGGCGTAGTAGCCAAGCCCCTGCCACAACGTCATCACCTCATCCTGTTCGGCCTCTGCCAGAGCTTCAATGGTTGGGAAGCGCTGTAACCAGCGCTCAAAATAAGGAATGACGGTAGTCACCTGGGTTTGCTGCAGCATCAGCTCGGATACCAGCACCTTGTATGGGGTGATGGCTTGCTGCCAGGGCATGTCATGGCGCCCTTGCTGCTGTTGCCAGCCAATCACCAGCGCAGCAAATTGATCGGCAGCAAACGGATGATTATCGGATAAGTCAGTACTCTGCACACAGCCTCCGCATTGAAAACCCCGCTAGTATGCCATAGCCCGGTGAAGCGAGGCTATGTGGAAAAAAGCGGGTTGAGCTTCTGCTTAAGAACACCGATAATACGCGGCTACCAATCGTTGCCAGCCTGAGATGCCTTGTAAGATACATGACAGGTGAATAACAGGCGCATAAATAACCCATTACCGGAGCCCGCCATGAGCGAACAGCCAACCACAGCCGCTGACGAAAGCGCAGAAACCACGTCTTATATGCGTAAAATTCGTAGCTTTGTCCTGCGTGAAGGCCGCTTAACCAAGGCACAAAAACTGGCGCTGGAACAACACTGGCCCGCCATGGGCGTTGAGTTTAAACCCGAGCTACTGGATTTAGCCACCTTGTTTGGCCGCAAAGCCGATACGGTACTGGAAATTGGCTTTGGCATGGGCAAATCTCTGGTGCAAATGGCAGCAGCAGCCCCGGAAAAAAACTTTATTGGCATTGAAGTGCACCGCCCTGGCGTTGGCGCCTGCCTGGCAGATGCTGCTGCAGCCGGTATCAGCAATCTGCGGGTGTTCCAGCACGATGCTGTTGAAGTATTGGCTCAGATGATCCCAGATAACAGCCTTACTACCATTCAGTTGTTTTTCCCAGACCCATGGCCAAAGAAAAAACACCACAAACGCCGCATTGTGCAAGCCGACTTTGTGCAGCAACTACGTAGCAAGCTGGCGATTGGCGGTGTTTTTCATATGGCTACCGACTGGCAGCATTACGCCGAACATATGCTGGAAGTGATGCAGGCCGCGGAAGGCTTTAGCAACCTGTCGGCCAGCAATGACTATGTGGAACGCCCAACCCATCGCCCCGTCACCAAGTTTGAGCTACGCGGTAAAAAGCTTGGCCATGGCGTCTGGGATCTGATGTTTAAGCGGGAGCATTAAGATGTCCGCTAGCGCCAGCCAAATGCTTAGCAGTGCCAGCCAGATGCTGCTGCGAAACCTGGCCGATTTAACCGGCCCAAGCTTGCTGGTGGAGCCGCCGCTGGATCAGCTGGCTGGCCAGCTACCAAGCGATCACCGCCAAAAAATCGCAGTCTACAGCAGCCATGTAGCGGTAGCTGCCCGCTGGCAGCACGCCGGTTACCGCTGCAGCTCAGGGCTTAAGCCCGAGTTTGCCGAACGCTTTGAAACAGCGGTGCTGTTTTACCCGAAAAGCAAAGAGCAGCTGACGTTGATGCTGCAGCAGTTGCAGCCGGTGCTGGCAGAAAACGCCGACATCTTTGTGGTGGGCGACAATAAAAGCGGTATCAAAACATTACCCAAACAGCTGCAAAGCAGTGAGCTGAGCGCTCATAAACTGGACAATGCCCGCCATGCCCTCTGGTTTGTCGTCAATGGTCGCTTACCAGCCAGTACCATCCGCGCCCAAACCTTTGCTGTCACACTAAACGACATTAAATTACACCTTCACTCCTACCCTGGGGTGTTCAGTCATGGCAGTCTGGATAAAGGCACAGCCTTGTTGCTGCAGCATTTGGCGCACATTCAGTCTGGCCGGGTGCTGGACTTTGCCTGTGGTTGTGGTGTTATCGCGGCTTATTTAAAAGCAAGCCAGCCATCGATTGAGCTCTATGCCTCCGATGTCAGCACCCTCGCCACTGCAGCCGCCCAAGCAACACTAGCAGCCAATGGGCTAACTGGCACCGTGCTGGCTGCCGATGGGTTGCCGGATACGCCTGCGCAATTCGAGCACATAGTCAGCAACCCTCCCTTTCACACCGGTCAGAAAACGGATTACAGCATTGCAGAAGCTTTTATCAGAGCCTGCCCTTACAGGTTATCTCCTGGAGGTAGCCTGACGCTGGTTGCTAACAATCATCTGCCCTACCAGAGCTGGCTACAGGAAAGCTTTGGTCATTGTACTATACTGGCACAAGCGCATGGTTTTACCATTTACCAGTGTTTAAAATCGAGGAAATAACACATGGGTGTAAAGGCGGTATTACTGGGAACAGCCTTGTCCGGCCTGACTTTTTCAGCCATGGCCACGACGGCAACTGACACCTGCCTGCAGCAGCCAAACCGCACCTTACCCTGCCCACACCAGCTGTACCGGCTGATGCAGCTACCCGATCAACAAGAAGCTGGGGTGCGCTGCATCTGCGTCACCGATTTTCAGCCATTCTTACAGCAGCCAGAATCAGAAGTAGCGCAAATCCGTCAACGCATGGACAGACGACAATTAGAAGCTCAACTGGGGATGGAGCTAGAGCCCATATTACGTATCTTAAGGCGCGAGGATTAAGCGCTGCGAAAAACAGCCCAAAGCCACCGGCTCTTGCTGCAACAATGCAGGTAGCAGCCAAAGCTCATCGTCTTCTACCCAGTACAGCGCATTTTGCTGCCAGTCCAACGCATACTCCACCGCCTGATGCCGGCTACAAAACACAGCCCAACTTGGCTCCAGGTGCTTAAAATCTGGGGATGCTCCTGTGACTTTCCGATAGCGCACTCTGGCATCGTGCAAGCTGGCAGCAAAGGCCATATGGCGACAAAGATTTTGCCCGGCCGGGGCCATTTTACCTGCAGGATTAATTGCACTGATAATGGCAAAACTGCTCATAGTGGCAAAAGGCTGATAACTAATAAAGACTACGTTTTGATACAATTGCCATGGTGTCATCAGAACCTCCATCTGCAGAGTTGCCTTCCAAGCATAAAAAAACAAGCCAGTAGTTTGCGAAATTATGGTTTTCTGCATAACATCATAGTCAGGTGAATACTGACATGCCATTGTTGGTTTGGAATATGACAACTCTATGATGCAAAAAACTTTTTCCATAAAAGGAATGTTAATCAGCATTGTAATGCTGATTTGTAGCCTGACACTGATTGCATCACTTGCCCTATCCAGCATTCATGATATCAATGCGCAATACCGCAAACTTCAGCACCAGCTGGAGGCCTACGCCACCATTATTGCCATCAGCTCAGCCACCGGGCTTTATAACAATGACACTGATCTGTTAGAACAGCAGCTGCAGGCTTTTTCTGCAGTTCCTATGATCAATAATATCCATATTTATAGCCTGGATCCCGAGGCGTCTGAGCCGGTATTTTTCAGCAGTTACAACCGTCAAACCATAGGCCCCTACCCGACACAGTTTCATCGTTTGCCAGAGCTGTTACAACCAAAGCAAAGCCGGAATCATCTTGAAGTGATGGCGCCAATAGAGTTTTCCGGTCAACTCATAGGCTATACCTATTTACGTGCGACCAAGGCAGAGTTATCCGGCTATACCCAAAACCGCATTTTATCCGATATTGCCATTGCAGTGCTGGCGTTGTTGCTGGCCTTTCTGGCTGCCAACCGACTACAGCGCTGGTTAACCAGGCCCATTAAAGGCTTATTGGAGCAGGTTCAAATCATTACCAAAACCCAAGACTTTAGTTTGCGCGTGCCGCAAACGAACCTGGATGAAGTAGAATCCTTCAGTAAAGCCCTGAACCTGATGCTGGATAAAATTGAGCGTCAGTTTAATAAGCTGCAAAGTGCTGAGCAGGAAATTCGCCAGCTTAACCAGGGCTTGGAGCAAAAGATTTCGGAGCGAACCCAGGCATTAAAGGAATCGAACCAGGAGCTACTAAACACACTGGAGACCTTGCATCAGTATCAAAACCAGATTGTCGAAACCGAAAAAATGTCCAGCCTTGGTCAGATGGTTGCGGGAATTGCGCATGAAGTAAATACGCCCATAGGCCTGGGCATCACTGCATCAACCTTACTGCAAGATAAGTTGAAAGTGATAGAACAGAACTTTCAGGATAAAAAGCTTACCTCCTCCCAATTATCGCGCTTTATTGGCGAAGCCCAGGAAAACCTTGGCATTGTCTACCGTAACCTGGAACGTGCGGCTAGCCTGATTCGAAGCTTTAAACAGGTTGCCGTTGATCAATCCAGCGATAGTGCACGTACTTTTAATATGTTGCAGTTAATTAATGAAGTATTGCTGTCACTGCGGCCAAACTTAAAAAAAACCAGTCATGAAGTGGTGGTCAATTGCCCGGAAGAGCTGCTGCTTGAAAGCAAGCCGGGCCCAATCAATCAGATTCTGATCAACCTGATTATGAACAGTCTGATCCATGCCTTCAGTGACCAGGATAAAGGAAAAATCATCATCACCGTGACCACAGAGAATAACCATTGCCAATTGATTTATCAGGACAATGGTGCTGGTGTACCAGAGCAAATTCGTAAGCGTATTTTTGATCCCTTTGTCACTACTAAGCGAGGTGAAGGTGGCAGCGGCCTTGGTCTCCATCTGGTATACAACCTGGTGACTCAGGCATTGCGGGGAAAAATTCAGCTGGAAAGCTCTATTGGTGAGGGCGTCCATGTTTTTATCGAGTTTCCGGTGTTGATAAGAGATACAAAATAAAGTTCAACCAATTGATTTTTATGAATTTAAACATGCAAATGCGGTGAATTACTTTAGGATGCGCTAAATGTTAACAATACTACTTGTTAACAAAGCCAAGTAAAGCTATAATTGAGAACTAATTGACAATGTTCTGTCATATCAAAGCGTCACATTGAATCACAAATCAAACAAAATTCACATAAGGTTAATTATATGCAGACCCCTGTCGTTCTAATTGTTGAAGATGAAGAAGTTACTCGCACCAATCTGGTCAGCCTGTTTCAAGGTGAAGGCTACGATGTGATTGAAGCCATCAATGGTGAAGAAATGAATCAGCGCCTGGCTGAAAGCAAAGTCAATCTAATCGTGATGGACATCAATCTGCCTGGTAAAAACGGCTTAATTCTGGCGCGTGAATTGCGTCAAAAAGAAAAAATTGGCCTGATTTTCCTGACTGGTCGCGATAGCGAAGTCGATCGTATTCTGGGGCTGGAAATTGGTGCCGATGATTACCTGACCAAGCCATTCAACCCACGTGAATTAACCATCCGCGCTCGCAACCTGTTAAGCCGCACGGTAGCACAACCTGTGGTGGAAGAGCACAAAAGCGTAGTGACCTTCAATGGCTGGACGCTGGATGAGAATAGCCGCAACCTGACGTCGCCAAAAGGTGAGTCACGCCGCTTGCCAAAAGGCGAATACCGCGCCTTGCGTCTGATGCTGGATACCCCAGGAAAAATCTTTACCCGTGAGCAATTGATCCGCCATATGACAGGCCGTGAACTGCGTCCGAATGATCGGACCGTAGATGTAACCATTCGTCGTATCCGTAAGCATTTTGAGACCGACATGGATACGCCAGAGCTGATCAGCACCATTCACGGTGAAGGTTACCGCTTTGTCGGTAATATCGATAAAGATTAATCAGCTATCCTTTTCCAAATAGTCATACAGAGCGGCCAAGTGCCGCTCTGCTGTTAAATGGAAGTCTACCAACTGTCGTTCCAGCTGTTGCCAATTGGGCTCCGACAGCGCCTCGTATTTTTTAGCCTGCTTCTGCACCCAATGCAAACCAACCGATGATGCGGCCCCTTTCAGGGTGTGCGCTGCATCCTTGAAAGCATTCAACCGTTGATGCACGGCTTCTTCCAGCATCTTGTTAATGTAACCTGGCAACAACTGTGCAAACAACTTAGCGCTGCGCAGCATAGTTTCTTTGCCCAGCGATTGCATATAATCATCCAGGGTTGCCAGATCCAGCATATAATCCGACTCTACCGTAGGTTGAGTGGTGGCTGTCTTTAAGGCGCTGGGCGAAAACAACTGCGCCAGTAATTGATCCAGATTGTTGGTATTTAGTGGCTTTGCCAAAGCGCCATCAATCCGGATCCCAGCCAGTTGCTCTTCCGCTTTGCGCACATTGGCACTGAGTACAACGATAGGCAAATGCTTCAGGTGCATCTCCTGGCGCATCGTCCTGGCAATTTGATCACCGGTCATATCCGGTAACTGCATATCGAGCAGCACCAAATCCAGATCATCCTCCGTTTCCAGTAATGCCAGCGCATCTTCTCCGGTTTCAGCATGAATCACAGTATGACCACGCTGCTCCAACAAACTAATAGCGATGTCTGCATTGAGAGGTACATCTTCAACCAACAAGATAGTGAGCTCCGGACAATCAATCGCCTGCTGTGTGGGCCGACTAACCAAGCGGGTCGGCAATAAGATTTCAAAACAACTGCCCGCACCCACCGAACTTTCTAACGTCAGGGAACCATCCATCGCCTCCACCAAGGCTTTTGAAACCGATAAACCGATCCCCGAACCAACCACACTCAAACGACGGCCATCGTTGGACTTGTAATACATATCAAAGATACGCTTTTGTTCATGCTGACTGATGCCAATGCCGGTATCGATCACTTTTAACAACAATTGGGTGTTGTCGTGTTGCAGTAGCTCACAATACAAACTGATACGGCCCTTGGCGGTAAATTTCACGGCATTATTCAGCAGATTCCAAAGCACCTGACGTACCCGGGTTGGATCCAGCTGCAAATAGCAGTCAGCTGGAGCATGCAAAACCAACTCAAAATCCAGCTCTTTTTGCTGGCAAATCAGTTCGGCAAAGTTTTTGATATCGGTGACAAAGCCATTGATTTCGATGTTCTGATAAACAATATCGAGATCCTGGCGGTCAATTTTATCTAAATCAATAATATCATTGAAAATATTTCCAAGAGTTTCGGCACTGGTAAAGATAGTCTGACTCCAGCTGCGTTGTGATTCTGCCAGTTCGCTGTCCAGCAGGCGTCTGGTTAAACCAACAATGCCATTCAGCGGAGTGCGCAGCTCATGGCTTAACGTTGCAATAAACTTGCCTTTGTCCTGATAGGCCTTCTCCAACGCTTGCTCGGCCAGCTTACGTGAGGTGATATCCCGGCCAAAACCCAGCAAGCCAATGGAGCGCCCTTGCTTATCAAAAAACGGCACCTTACGCATTTCAAACCAAAGACTCTGTCCTTTGCTATCGGTAAATTCCACATCCAGGATCAGCTCGGATTGTTGGGTCGTTACTTCGTGGTCACTTAAAATCGCAGAAGGCACCGTATCATCTTTGAAGATATCTGCCGGATGGCGTCCAAGCAGCTCAGCGGCCGGTTTGCCCATGGTAACTTCAAACATTTTATTGCAACTGGCAAAGCGGCCCGTTTCATCCCGGTAATAGAATAAATCGGGCGAGCTATCAACGATGGAGCGGATCAGCAAGGTCTGCTCTTCCAGCTCCTGCTGAGCTTTTTTACGCTCAAGAATTTCTTTGCGCAACTCATCAATGGCTCTACGCTTGGCCTGAAAAGCTTTTTTACGCTCTTCGATTTCAAAGTTCAGCTGGCGGATATTTTCCTGCAGGTGCTGATTCAGTACTTTTTCCTGGCGGCTGGAATCTTCCAGATACAACAAAGTGGCATCCAGTTGTTCAATCAGATAAAACACCAGCGCCAATACCAAGGGACCAATCAGGCAGGTGAGGAGCAAGACAGTTAAAACCGTATCCCAATGGATACCAGCACCAAGCAGTACCGATACACCGAGTGCCAGCAAAGTCGCGGCCATAACAACGAACAACAGCACCAGCGCCATCAGCTTGAGCCAACCCCACTGCCGTAATCGTTCTGCCAGACCTTTTACCATCGGATGTACAGGTTGAACCGTCATCAATGCCTCTTTATCTGCTCAATTCTACTCTGCCTGCTAAGGGTTCGCTGCTACGCTAAGCTCTAGCAGCATATGCTGATACGAGCAAAAACGAAACGCTTGGTCATCTTTTACTATTACGCCTGGCTTGCTTTTGCTCTGGTCATTGCGACTTAATTGCAATAAGAATCTGGTGGCTGCCAGCTGGTCTTGTCCGCTGGCAGTCTTCTGATTGCTGACGCACAAATGATGAGCTAACTGCTGAAAATGATCATGCTGCAAGATCTTATTCAGTTGTTGCGGCTTTGCAGCATCGTCTGCAACCCCATGCTTCCAGTCAGCAAACTGAATGCTAAGCTCGCCTTGATGCAGCCTGGCCTTGTCGCCATGCGTTAAATAGTGCGTCACGACCTGACGAACTCGCTTTCCATCCGCTTTTTGGTCCTGTTGAGCAGTCGACAGATCAAGGATAAACACACCTCCTCGTCCTTGCACTTCAAACCACACGTCATCTGAGCCTGCTTTAGGTACATAAACCCACAGAGCGGTCGCTTCATCGACACCAAAACCAAAACGGGTGTCGGTCGCCAGAGCCAGCTCAAGTAACCGCCCCTCGCGCCCACGTTCAGAAAAGTGCGTATCCAAAATACCCCATGGAAAAAGAGCAGCACCACCTTCTGCCTTGTAAGTTAAGGAGCTCTCATGCAAACCAGCCGGGCAAGTGCCATGTTCGGCACAGTCACGCTCAGGTGGTTCTACCGCATGGGCCCCAAAAGCGAGCGCATAGCGTGAATCGCCATTGGTAATCATCGGAACAGCTGCAGGCTCACTACCGGACATGACAGCAGTACCAGCACTGGTGCCACCCACTAATAAAGTACCTGCTTTTAACCCCCGCTCTATGGCTGTTAGCTCTGGCGTTGCAGCTCCGTCAAGGCCTCGAAGCGCCTGCAGGGTCATCGACTGATCGCCACCATTAAAAAAAATTGCATCGGCAGCGTCAATCAAAGCAACACTGTGCTCAGAACCAAACTGACAAAACTGCTGTTGATAAACCATTAAATTCGGGTGCTCTTTCCCAGGCTCGGTCAGGCCATGGTATTGCTCGAACAAAGTATCTAACTGAGCACAGCCAGACTCAGCCCCAAGCCGTTGCGCTTGCTGATAGGCTGCGTGGATGGGCAACCAGCGCACCTTAGCCCCCGCCTGGGTAAATAGCTCCAGGTAAAAATCAACCGCGGCAAAAGGGTTGCGGGATGAAGCGGTAACCACCAACACCTCTGGTTGCTCTTTGCCAGATAACTGTGCTGCCTGGCGCACAAAATCCAGTATCAAATCACGTGAAAAAGGATCCTTACTCTGCAAAAGTGCCACTTGCTCTACCTGAAACTTGCCAGAAGACGGCTTGTCATCATGTTCAAACCGCGTATCGGGTAAACAACTCCCTGGTGCTTCAGACGTGCAAATACTGACCCCGCCACCTACCAACATCATCTGGTGGCCACTTTGGATAACTTCGTTAGAGTGCAGCGAAAAAGCAGCGATTAGCGGAAAAAATGCGATAGTTCGTTTGATATAATTCATTGGATTCATAAGGTCACTTCATTGCTTATCGGATGGATTGAGACGATTTTTATTATTATTTTTTATCGCTGCATAGAGTATCCTGTATTGACTTCCTTGCCAATTAGAGATAAATCTATAGGCAGAATTTGACGCATTTTTGTCCCAGGGTAGCGATATGCTGAAAAAAGCAGTACAGCTTAGCTCATATCACTATTCGTCATACTACCTCTCTGAGTGGTTTAACGAATAGCACATCCGGTCATCCCTGACCGGCAGGTGTTATTTGTTCCTGCCCACTAATTTTTACCAGAACTAACGAAAACTACATCGACGCCCGCGGTTTGACCTGCTGCCTTTTGCTTTTGCTGAGCAATGGTCGGTTGGCATGCTGCCCGTCGTACAGCACAGGTGTAACAACATGCGTAAAATCTCAGTTTTAGCCACAGCTATTGCAACGGCTTTGGTTTCGAGTCCACTACTGGCGAATGAACAAGCGGCGACCGAAGAAGCCAAACTTGAGCGAATTGAAGTCACCGGTTCTCGTATTCGCGGGGTCGATCTGGAAGGCACTCAGCCTCTGGTGGTTATTTCCTCCGAAGACATCAAAAACTCAGGTGCCAGCGATATCTATGAACTGCTGCGCGACCTGGGTCAGGTTCGTGGTGGTAGCGGAACTTTCTCCACCTCCGAAAGTGGTGCCACTTCTACCTCAACGCCAGGTGGGCAGGCAGCGGCCTCTTTGCGTGGTTTAGGTCCAGCCTCAACCTTAACCCTAATCAACGGCCGCCGGGTTGCTGCATCTTCCTTTGCCGCCGGCACCCAGAACTTTGTCGATATCAATAGCATCCCGCTGGCTGCGATTGAGCGGGTAGAAGTACTGGCGACCGGTGCCTCAGCCATTTACGGTGCCGATGCAGTAGCCGGTGTTATCAACTACATCTTAAAAAGCGACTACGATGGCGCCGAGCTAAACCTGAGCTACGGCAACAGCACTGCTTCGAGCAATGATGGCCGAGCCAACATTAATTTTGTGATGGGGCGCCAGGTCGCTGGTGGCAACCTGACCGTATTCGCCGATTACTTTGACCGTAAAATGCTGACCGCTCAGGATCGCAGCTTTACCCGTGAGCCGGCACTGGTCAGTAACTACTCTTACTTACCCAAAGGTACGCCAAATATTTATTTTAACTCTGCACGCAGCGGTGATGAGATCGGTAGCCCGGATTGTAAAACGGACTTTGTCACCACCGAGTTTGGTGAGGAAATCTGTGCTTACTACAGCAACGAAGACGATGTGCTGGTAAGCCCGTTCAAAAGTGCTGCTGTTGGTTTTATGTTTAACCGCGATTTAGCCAATGGGCTGCGTTGGAATACGGATCTGTTCTATACCCGCACCAAATCCACGGCGTTCTCCAGCCCCGCCCCTATTGATCAATTGGATGACAGTGAAGGTGCCTGGGTACAGGAAGATGCTTTGGATATCTTCCCCGGCGTGACCCGTGACTCTAATTTCATCTATTTTGGTAATGATGAAATCTGGATTGATCCTTTCTTTTCACCGGCTGGCCAGCGTCTGTGGGGCTTCCAATTTGATGCCCGCTTTAATGATCCTCGTACCATTGAAGTAGAAAGTGAAGCCATTCGCTTTGTGTCTTCCTTGGGCGGTGATATTGGTCATTGGGAATGGGAAAGTGCTATTTTGTTATCACGTTCAAAGTCCAAGCAGGAAGCGGTGGCCGGCATTTACAATCGCTACAAATACCACGCAGGTATTGCAGGTGAGCTGTGCCAGGATGGTAGCATTGCCAATTACGATGGTTTTGATCTGACCTGTGCTTCAGGTGCTGGCCTGGCTGGGGTATACAACCCCTTCTTGCAAAATGACCCAGCCAACGAAGCTATTTTAGCTCTGGCACAAGAAGTGCCTACCCGGGATGGTCGCAGCACCGTCTATGGCTGGGATGCCCGTTTTAGCGGTGAGTTGTTTGAAATGCCACACGGCTTTGTTGGTGCCGCCCTTGGCCTGGAACTTCGCCGCGAAGAAATTACCGATACCCCATCGTTAAATGCCCGCGCCCGCCCGGAAAATGACTACCTGGTGGATGTATTTGGTTTCGGTTCCAGTTTATCTGCCGCCAGCCGCAACCAGGCCGCCGCTTTTGCCGAAATCTATGTACCACTGGCTGAGCGGGTCGAGCTCTTGGCTGCTGGACGTTACGATCATTACAACGACTTTGGCGGTACTTTCAACCCGAAAGTAGGCCTGACTTGGCGTCCGGTGGATGAACTGATTCTGCGTGGCTCCTGGGCAACCTCTTTCCGCGCGCCATCGCTGACTCAGGCGGGTGTGCAGCTTCGCACCACAACAGCTACCTATGACTGTTCGGCTAACCAGACCGTATCCGATCTCTACTGTGATGGCCAGAGCTTTACCAGCAGCCCTAATGTGCTGGAACTGGGTAACCCTGATTTGCAAGCTGAAACGTCTGAGTCTATCAGCCTAGGCCTGGCCTGGAGCCCTACCCGTGATACCACTATTACGGTTGACTACTGGCAGTTTGAACACAAACGCCTGGTGGATACCGATATGACCGCCATGCTGGCCCGTACCGCGAACGACGCCTCGATCCGTCATTGTGGTTTGGTACCGCAAGGCCAAATTGGTATTGCTTACAATCCAGATGTCTGTCAGGTGACCGATACCGCTGGCCTTCGTATTGATCAGCAAGGGGCTAATCTGAGCGAAATACTGGAAGCCTACGATGCTGCATTCAACCCTCGATTTGCTGAACTTCCGTTGCTGCGGGATCACGTGATTCAGTTGGAAAACGTAGGTCAGCAAGAAGTTAAAGGCCTGGATATCAGCTTCAAGCATACGCTGGACTTTGCCGGTGGTCGCTTAGGGCTGGACATCGATTGGACCAACTACCTGTCGTTTAAACGCAATAAAGCAGGCTCGGATGAAATCGAGTCGCTGGTAGGCACCTACCGCTATCCACGCAACATTGGTAGTGCCCGCATCTCCTGGCGCAACGATGACTTGTTCCTCGGCTTAACCGCACTCTATACCTCTTCCTATGAAGACGATATCAGCCGCTTGCGTCGTCGCAATATTTGGGAGCTGGAAGACTTAGGTGAGCTGAATGAAGATGGTGGTCGCAATGTCGCCTCATGGACCACATTGCGGGCGAACATCGGCTATGATTTTGACAATGCAGCTATTAACTTCAGCATCGATAATCTGCTGGATCGGGATCCTCCACGTGTATTCGGCAGTGCTCGCGGCTTTGATTCCATCAATCATAACGCCATGGGCCGTAGTTATCGCTTATCCTTTACTTACTTCTTTTAACAGGTAAGTATTCTAGTAAGCAACCTTAAGGGGGAGCCTGGCTCCCCCCTATCTTTTCAATGGTACGTTACAGGCTAAATCGTTATGAAAACCGCGGTTAAACAACCGGTCAACATGCCTGATGCCTTTGTGATCCTGTTCTTCGTGATGGTACTGGCCGCTATTGCCAGCCACCTGATCCCGGCAGGCAGCTTTGGCATGCAGCAGGTAGAAGTTGAACAAAACGGTGAGATCGGACTGCAGCAACGCATCGATCCGGCCAGCTTTGCGCTGGATACCGAGCAACAGCATGGAGTGCCACTGTTCGCCGAAGGCGGTGGTATTGGCTTTTTAAATTATGCCTTTGAAGGCATGGTCTCAGGCTCTAAGTGGGGCTCGGCCATTGGCGTCATTGCCTTTATTCTTATCACTGGCGGTGCCTTTGGCATCATCATGCGCACCGGTGCCATCCACAATGGCATCCTGGCACTGATAGAGAAAACCAAAAACATGGAGGCACTCTTTATCCCCATCATGTTTTTGTTGTTTTCTTTGGGTGGGGCCATCTTTGGCATGGGGGAAGAGGCCATCGCCTTTTGCATTGTGCTACTGCCACTGATGTATGCGCTGGGTTACGATGCCATTACTACGGTGCTGGTGACCTATGTCGCCACCCAAATCGGCTTTGCGGCCTCCTGGATGAACCCCTTTAGCATTGCCATTGCCCAGGGTATTGCTGATATTCCACTGATGTCCGGTGCTGAGTTTCGCTATGGGCTTTGGCTGGTACTGACGCTTTTTGGCCTGGTGTTCACCATGCGCTACGCCAAACGCATCAAGGCCAATCCTGAGCTTTCGCCAAGTTACGCCAGCGATCTGCAGGTAAAAGCCCAGCAACAAGGCAAGCAGTCTGAGCACAGCCATTACACCGGCGTTGATACGGTGATTTTGCTGGCATTCTTTGCCGGCCTTAGCTGGATTATTTGGGGTGTCACCACACGAGAGTACTACATTCCGGAAATTGCCAGTCAGTTCTTTACCATAGGCTTAGTCGTGGCCGTGCTGGGGGTGTTAGCTGGCAGACTTACCGTGAATGGCGCGGCCGATGCCTTTAAGCAAGGGGCGGCTGAGTTGCTGCCAGCAGCGCTTATTGTTGGCATGGCCAAGGGCATCGTGCTGATTTTGGGTGGCGATAACCCGGAAACGCCTTCCGTACTTAATACTCTGCTGTATTATTCCGGCCAGGCACTGGGGGATTTACCTGGCTGGCTATCGGCCTGGTTTATGCTGGTGCTGCAATCGGTGTTTAATTTCTTTGTGGCCTCAGGCTCCGGCCAGGCTGCACTGACCATGCCTTTGATTGCGCCTTTGGCGGATTTAGTCGGTTTGTCGCGGCAAATTGCCGTGCTGGCATTTCAGCTGGGCGATGGCCTGACCAATATCATTATCCCAACCTCGGCAGCGCTGATTGGCTGTCTCGGGGTGGTACGGGTGGACTGGACCCTGTGGGCCCGTTTTGCCTGGAAACTGTATTTGTGGCTGTTCTTACTGGCCAGCCTGGCGATGCTGCTGGCAGTGGCGATCGGCTACCAATAACGAGGTGTATGTGAACGGATTAACTTTATTTAAAGGGGCTGAAGTGCTGGCTCCTGAACCGCTGGGTCAAAAAGATGTGCTGATTGGCGGCGGTAAAATACTGGCCATTGCCGACGAGCTTGCTGGCGGTAGCGGCAATCTGCCGCTGACCGAAATCGATGCCCGCGGTCATTACCTGGTGCCTGGTTTTGTCGATTCGCTGGTGCATTTTATCGGCGGCGGTGGTGAAGCTGGTTTTGCCAGCCGCACACCGGAAATGCAACTGACCGATGCGACCTTAGGCGGCGTCACCACCGCCATAGGCGTGCTTGGTACCGATGCCACTACCCGCACTTTGACCAATCTGCTGGCCAAGGCGCATGCGCTGGAAGAAGAAGGCATCAGCACCTGGTGCCATACCGGCTCGTATGAAATCCCCTGCCGCACCCTGACCGGCAACATTACCGACGACTTAATCCTGATCGATAAGTTTATCGGTGTTGGCGAGATTGCCATTAGCGATCACCGCTCCTCCCAGCCGACCACCAGCGAAATTCGCAAAGTCGCGGCAGCGGCCAGAGTCGGTGGTATTTTGTCGGGTAAAAGTGGCATTGTCAGTGTCCACATGGGCGCAGGCGAAAGCATACTGCAACCGATTCTGGATGCGGTCAGTGGCAGCGAACTGGAATTAACCCAGTTCTACCCAACCCATATGAACCGCAATCAGGATGTGTTTGCGGCCGGCCTTAGCTATGCCAAACAAGGCGGTTATCTGGATTTTACCACCAGCACCACTGCCTACGATTTGGCACATGGTGAAGTGGCTGCAGCCGAAGCATTGGCGCTTAGTCTGGCCCAGGGCATTCCGGTACTGCAGCTGACCATGAGCTCGGATGGCAATGCCAGCCTGCCGATTTATGATAAAAAAGGCAACATGCTCGGGCTGGAAGTTGGCCAGGTTCGTACCTTGTATCAATCGGCCCGTCAGGCAGTGCAGCAGTTTGATGTGCCACTGTCCGATGCGATTTGCAGCATTACCGCCTCGCCAGCCGATATTCTTGGACTGAAGCAAAAAGGCCGTCTTGCCACAGGCAAAGATGCCGATTTGGTGCTCATTCAGCGTGAAGACTTGCAGATCGACCAGGTCTGGGCCAAAGGTCGGCAGTTGGTGGCCAATGCCAAAGCCGTGGTAAAAGGCACCTTTGAAGTTTAACCGCATAGTTTCAGAATAATTTGGCATTTATCAAAAGCTGCTTCTGCAGCTTTTTTTCTGCCTCAACCCCCATAGATAGCCGAAATAGCCGCAATTCGTGTAATTTATTTTCATATTCAACTGATTACTTTCTATACTCTAGGGTGCAAAAAGTCTGCTTGCTTTTTCTCTGCAAAGCCGGTATACCTATAGCTTGATATTGTTTAGACGGCTAGACGCTCTAAGAGCTTTTACTCTAGAAACACTGAAAAACTGAACTTATTTTGTTGTTTTATTTCAGTTTAACGCCGCGCACACAAATAGAATAAAAATTCATAAAATCTATATTTATATCCATTTGGACAAGTTTGGAGGTGTGTTATGGCGTTGTACCAACACGCACAAGCCCGGGAAAACTGTGGCTTTGGCCTGATCGCCCACTTAGAAGGGGCAGCCAGCCATAAGCTGGTGCGAACCGCCATCAATGGCCTGGATCGCATGCAGCACCGAGGCGGGATTTCTGCCGATGGTAAAACCGGCGATGGTTGCGGTCTCTTAATGCAAAAGCCCGACAGTTTCTTTCGAGCCATTGCCGAAGAAAATGGCTGGACGCTCGGCAAAAAATACGGCGTTGGCATGCTGTTCTTAAGTCAGGATCCGGACAAAGCTGCTTTTGCCCGCAAAGTGATTGAAGAAGAAGTCGGCAATGAAACCCTCAGCCTGGTCGGTTGGCGCAAAATGCCGATTGATGATTCAGTGCTGGGGCCTATCGCTGTAGCTTCCTTGCCGCAAATCGAGCAGGTCTTTGTCAATGCCCAGCCCGGCTGGCGTAAACGCGATCTGGAGCGCCGCCTTTATATGGTGCGCCGCCGTATCGAAAAACGGCTGGCCGATGATGCCGATTTTTATATCCCCAGCTTTTCCTGCCTGGTTACCGTATTTAAAGGCCTGATGATGCCGGCTGACTTGCCGCGCTTTTATCTGGATCTGGCCGATATCCGGCTGGAGACCGCAATTTGCGTGTTCCATCAGCGCTTTTCCACCAATACCATGCCGCGCTGGCCGCTGGCACAACCCTTTCGCTTTTTAGCCCACAACGGTGAAATCAACACCATTAAAGGCAATCGGCAGTGGGCCCGCGCCCGCCAGTACAAATTTGGCTCGCCCCTGCTGCCCGATTTGCAGCAGGCCGCTCCTTTTGTCAAAGAAGACACCTCGGATTCCAGCTCACTGGATAATATGCTGGAGTTGTTTTTAGCCGGTGGCATGGACTTATTTCGCGCCATGCGCTTGCTGGTGCCACCTGCCTGGCAAGGCAACCGGGTGATGGACGATGATTTAAAAGCCTTCTACGAATTTAACTCCATGCATATGGAACCCTGGGATGGCCCGGCTGGTATCGTGATGACCAATGGCCGTCATGTAGCCTGCAACCTGGACAGAAACGGCCTGCGCCCTGCCCGTTTTGTCATCACCAAAGACCAGGTACTGACGCTGGCATCCGAAGTCGGGATCTGGGATTACAGCCCGGATGAAGTGCAGGAAAAAGGCCGGGTTGGCCCGGGCGAAATGCTGGCAGTGGATACCTACACCGGCAAAGTCTGGCGCTCCTGCGATATCGATGAAGATTTAAAACAGCGTCACCCGTACCGCGCCTGGTTGAATGAAAATGTACAGCGTCTGATCCCGTATGAAAAGTACGAAATTGATCTGATTGGCAAACGAGTGTTTGATGATGACACCATGCAGGTCTATCACAAGCTGTTTAACTACAGCTACGAAGAAATCGATCAGGTGATGACGGTGCTGGCCAAAGATGGTCAGGAAGCGGTCGGCTCTATGGGCGACGATACGCCGATGGCAGTGCTGTCGCAAAAACCGCGCAACCTGTTTGATTATTTCCGGCAGCAATTTGCTCAGGTGACCAATCCGCCGATCGATCCGCTGCGCGAAAACCATGTGATGTCGCTGGCGACCAGCATAGGCCGCGAGCACAATGTGTTTAGCGAAACGGCCGGTTACGCCCGTCGTATTCAATTTGAATCGCCAGTGATGATGTATTCTGATCTGAAGCAACTTAAAGCTGCCGATGATGAGTTTTACCGCCACCGCCAGTTTTCGCTAAACTTTGCCCCGGAACAGCTTAGCCTGGAGCAGGCACTGCGCCAGCTGTGTGATGCCGTGATCACAGCAGTACGCGATGAGAAAGTGGTGCTGGTGATCCTATCCGATCGCGATATCGGCCCTGGTAAATTGCCAATCCCGGCCGCCATGGCAGTAGGTGCCGTGCAACAAGCCCTGGTAAAAGCTCAGCTACGCTGCGACTCCAACATTATTGTCGAAACAGCCACAGCGCGTGATCCGCACCATTTCGCCGTGCTGGTTGGTTTAGGCGCTACCGGCGTTTATCCTTTTATGGCTTACGAGACGGTGGAGCAGCTGGTGGAAAAAGGCAGGCTGAGTCTAAGTGCCCGCCAGGCTGTGCTCAATTACCGCAAAGGCATCAACAAAGGCCTGTTTAAGATCATGTCGAAGATGGGGATTTCCACCATCGCCAGTTACCGCTGCTCCAACCTGTTTGAGATCATCGGCTTGGGCAAAGAGGTGATGCAGCTCTGCTTTGCCGATATCGACTCGCGCATCGGTGGTGCTGGTTTTGCCGATCTGCAGCAGGATGTGCAGCAACTGGCGCATATCGCCTGGCTAAAACGCAAACCCATGAATCATGGTGGCTTGCTGAAATACGTGCACGATGGCGAGTACCATGCCTACAACCCGGATGTGGTGCAAACCCTGCAGCAGGCAGTGCGTAGCGGCGATTACCGCGATTACCAGCGCTACAGCAAACTGGTGAATGAGCGCCCTATTGCTCATATCCGCGATCTGCTGCGCATTAAACCGGTCGATACACCACTGCCATTGGAGCAGGTCGCGCCGGATACCGAACTGTACCCGCGCTTTGACAGTGCCGCTATGTCGATTGGTGCCTTAAGCCCGGAAGCCCACGAAGCGCTGGCTATTGCTATGAACCGGCTGGGTGGCCGTTCAAACTCCGGTGAAGGCGGTGAAGATCCACGCCGCTTTGGCACCGAAAAAAATTCCAAAATCAAGCAAATCGCCTCTGGTCGCTTTGGTGTTACGCCGCACTATCTGGTCAATGCCGAAGTGCTGCAAATCAAAGTGGCTCAGGGTGCTAAGCCCGGTGAAGGTGGCCAGCTACCGGGTGAGAAAGTCACCGCTGAAATTGCCCACCTGCGTTATTCGGTGCCTGGCGTTACGCTGATTTCACCGCCACCGCACCACGACATTTATTCAATTGAAGATTTGGCCCAGCTGATTTTCGATTTAAAGCAGGTCAATCCTAAAGCGCTGGTCTCGGTCAAACTGGTATCAGAGCCAGGCATCGGCACCATAGCCACCGGTGTGGCCAAGGCCTATGCCGATTTGATTACCGTTTCCGGCTACGATGGCGGCACCGGCGCCAGCCCGCTGACATCGGTTAAATACGCCGGCAGCCCGTGGGAGCTGGGCCTGGCCGAAGTGCACCAGGCGCTGGTTGATAACGGCCTGCGCCATAAAGTACGGCTGCAGGTCGATGGTG
>NZ_JAFIFQ010000091.1 GCF_020831925.1 Alkalimonas sp. | reverse complement strand
TGCACCTCTGGTTTATGGTTACAGTGGTGCTAAAGGTAAGAAGCTGTAAGTAGTTGTAAGCCCTGTTACTTAGTGAACAGGGCTTTTCAAAACACTCCGCTAGGCAGAGGTGAGGCGAACGGATGCAAAAAGCGACCCAAGAAGAAAACAGCATTGAAATCAACACTCCTCTTGGTAAGGACGCGCTCTATCTGACGCGTTTTTCTTTAAAAGAAGGTATTTCAAAACAGTTTGTCGTCACATCCGACGTTTACACCAATGGTCAGACCATTGCTGCTGCTGATTTAATTGGCAAAGAGGTCAGTATTCGCCTGGAGCTTGGCTCCTATAAGCAGCGCTATATTCATGGCAAAGTTGCGGATTTGCAAGCCTTGGGGCTTCGCGTGAATAAAGATGCAACCGAGAACGATTACCGGGACTATCGACTGACCATAGTACCAGCCAGCTGGTTTATGCAGCACCGTGTTAACAGCAGAATTTTCCGGGAAAAGAATGTACTGCGGATTATCGAGCTATTGGCAGCTGAACATGGCGTGGATGTCGATACCACCACCCACACGTCGAGTTATCCTGACTACGATTTCAAAGTCCAGTACCAAGAGTCGGATTTAAACTTCCTGCTGCGTCTGATGGAAGAAGAAGGTTTGTTTTACTTCTTTGAACACACGGATAGTAGCCATACCTTGGTGCTAGCTGATAAAGCATCGGCATACAAACCTTGCCCGAAAAATGCCAGTGTAAAGTTTCATACCGGCTCTCTAGCCGACGATCACATAGTTAGCTGGCAAAATCAATTGACCATGGTTCCCGGTCAGTTTGTGCAACGGCATTATGATTTGCAAAAGCCTAAAGCATTACCTACGGGCCAGTATCAGCATGGTAATCTGGTGCCTGAGCACGCCAATTATGAGATTTTTTCCTATGGTGCCGAGGCTGAATCGCTGGATAGGGCTCAAGCAATCGCAAGCATCCGCCTTGAGAGCATGCAAAAAGATATGGAGGTCCGGGCAGGCACCAGTAATTGCCGTGACTTTGCTGCAGCCAAAACCTTTACCATCACTGAACATGAAGATGATAACGAAGTAGGCAAGCAATATGTCATCACCGATGTTGAATTGATTGCGGCTGTTAGTAATCAATCAGGAGCTGCCCAGGCAGGCCAGTGCAGTATCTACAATAGCTTCAAATGCGTGCCTAAGAAAGTTGTTTACCGACCCTATGCCACCGCCTACAAGCCACTGATTACCGGCGTGCAAACAGCCACAGTAACCTGCAAAGGCGATGAAGAAATCTCCGTGGATGAGTTGGGCCGTGTCACTGTTAAGTTCCACTGGGATCGAAGCGATATCTCAGATCACGAAAGTTCTTGTGCAATCCGGGTGAGTCAGCATTGGGCAGGGAAGAATTGGGGGGCATTTTTCTTCCCGCGACGGGATCAGGAAGTGTTGGTCGAGTTTATTAACGGTGATCCTGATCAACCTATTATCACTGGAGCAGTCTACAACTCCGATCATATGCCGCCATATAGTTTGCCAGACGATAAAACCCAAAGCGGTATTAAAAGTCGTTCCAGCAAGAAAGGTGGGGCGGATAACTTTAACGAAATCCGCTTTGAAGATAAAAAAGGGGAAGAGCTGTTTTACCTGCATGCCGAAAAAGACATGAGCATGCAGGTTGAACACGATTTAACTTTGCACGTCGAGAATGATCAACATGACACCATCGACAATGATCGCAACACAATTATTAAGGCAAACGACAGCCTTGATGTAAAAAAAGAGCGGGCAAGTAAGATCGGCCAATCGGATAAACTTGATGTTGGTAAAGCTCTTACTATCAATGCAGGGGATAGTATTACATTAAAAACCGGTGCCGCCTCCATTACGCTGAAAAGTGACGGCAGTATTGATATTAAAGGTGTCAACATTACGATTAAAGGTGCCAAGATCGGTCTTAACTGACCGCATGCTTGTTACGTCATGCCAGGAGGCAGAACATGTCAAAACCTGCAGCCGTCATCGGTTCAATGCATTTATGTCCGAAGGTCACCTCCAAAGTACCTCATGTCGGCGGCCCTGTTGTACAGGGCTCACCGAACGTTTTTTTCGGTAATATTCCAGCTGCACGGGTAGGTGACAAATTAGTGTGTGTTGGGCCACCTGACTCCATCTCACAAGGTTCTTCATCTGTGTTCATCAATGGTAAAGCTGCTGCCAGGCTGGGGGACTCTACGAAACATGGTGGAAAAATAATTGTTGGCAACCCAACCGTACTGATCGGTGGTTAACAACGAACTATGCTGACCAAAACATCTTTGCCAGAACAAGCCAACCTATTGCTTCTGCAACGTGAGCAGATGAGCCGCAGTCGCTATGTCGGCTTGCTGCAATTGCGCCAACAGGATCAGCGTTTAGTGTCGCATCTGCGCATTCTGCGGCAAGGCCAAAGTGTTCGTGAGTCTACTGATAGTCCTTGGCTGCACTGGCTTCTACAGCCAACTGAACAGTTGCCGGTATTACTACAAGCAGAGCTGAGTGCCTGTTTTCGTGCCTACTTGTGGCAACTGAAAGCGTATTTTCAGCAGTTTCCTGTGACACCAGCTGTGCTCCAGCAGCTGCAACTTGAGCCAGCCAGTGACACTGGCTGGCTGTTGGCACAGCATTGCCCTGAACATTTTCAACCAGCACTGGGACAGTTGCCATTGACGTTGGCTCCCGCTGATTTTCTAGCCACGTTCCGGGCAAGGGAGCTATTTCATCAGCAAATGAGTAGTTGGCAGGCTGCCGTGGAACAACTCTCATCGCAGCAAAGCGGTAGCCTGCAACAACTGGCTATGCTGATGATGCAAGCGAGTCCGCAGCAGAAACAAGCGATCATTAATCTATTGTCTAACAAGCAGGATCATGGCATTACCATGCTGGCAATGGCATTAAGTGGCCAGTTTAAGTATTTGTCGGTGATTGCCGATTTAGCGCGTGATATCACTTGGTCGGAGGTTGCGGCGGATAGTCTCACCATTATGTTAGGTGTCCTTGCTGCAGATGCGGTGATTGCTGATGGTTTAACGGCATCGGATCCAGCTTATTTACAGCATGCCTTCCAACGATCAGGTGCTGTTTTTGCACAGGAGCATGCTGCTGCAGCATTGTTAGAGCAATTATGGCTGCATGGTAATCAGTTGCAACGACAACTGGCCTCCATCAAAGCCGCTTTGCAATGGTCGGCAGTGCCGGTACTGAATTGCTCAAGTTTATGGGGTGGGGCATGGCACACTGTTTTCGCCTGAAAGACTACCACTCGCTGGTAGGAAAAGCGCCCGATACCAAGCACGCTATGTTGTTGCCAGATCTTGCGCTCCCATCTCAGCAATGGCTCAGTGACGATGCGTGGTCAATTGGGCTGGATCCATTAATCGATGAAAACGAATCCATGCCCGTTCAGCTCTTTGCTTTATTGTCTTCTTTGCTGACATCACTCAGTCAGCCTTTGACTGATCAGCCAGTGTATCTGCTGTTACCAGAAAGCATGGAAGATGCTGGTCAGCTTGCTGCTCTCACCCGTTTAATCCGGCAACAGTTCCCTGAACTGCTCATGCATCAACAGAGCAGAGTCTTCCCTTTTGGAGCCTGTTCTGCCTTATTAGCGCTTAAAACGATTCAGCACAGCTGGCTGCATGATCCCACGCTTAGCCCATGGATGATTGCCATCGATAGCCCTCTTCAGCAATACCGGCTTAGGCCTGAGCTATTAGCTGCACAGCCAACGGGCTATCGACCGGTCTCGCTGAGTGAAGGTATTGTTGCGGTACAATGGGCAGCCGATGCATCAGGTTTGCAGTACCTTTTTAATGAAACTGAATTAACACCTCAACATGCTCAGATCGAAGAGGGGATGCAGGCACTCTTTACACGAATGGCACAACTACTGAAGAGCCCACTAACGAGCATTTATCTGCCTGATAATGGCAATGCCGCCCTGGCAGAGTCCTGGCTAGCGGCATGTGGTCAGCTGCATCCATGGCTTACAGCAGAAACCAGTTATGAGTTTTTGGCTTACCAAACGGGTGAACTGGGAAGTGCTGGTGGCTTGTATCGTTTGCTTCACCTTTATCTGGCGCATCACAATCAGGTTCGCAGTGGCCTGAGCTTGCAGTCAGAACAAGGCCAGCTGGGATTTCGTTCAGCAGCTGTATTCTATTGGCAATCAGCCGCGACTTCATAGCATAGGACGCTTACAACCATGTCAGAAAAGCAATTGAAACTAAAAGGGATCCATGGCAGCCAGGTGATCATTTGTGCTGCCCCAGCCCCTGGCATCGGCAAAGCCATCCACTTTGACAACTTGACCCAGGCTCAGCATTACCTGAAGCAAAACTTCAGATTGCAAGCTGGAGCATCGGGCGGCCTTTTGGAGTTGTACGGCTGGCTGGGAGGGCAGCAAAGTCCGGTTTCGATTAGTGCCAGCCGTGCGGATGCTATCCGTCAAGCGATTGCCAAGGCGCTGGTGGAAAAGCAACTTCATGCTTATGAAGTGCCTGAGGTAACCCGACCTGAAACAACGAATAGCCTGGCCCCGGGTTCAACTGGTGCCGGCAGTAACATGTCATCCCAGCAATCATCATCATCGCCAGGAGGCAAGGCCACAGCCAATGAAGCCAGTATGGCGGTCAATGACAGCCAGAGTAGTAATTCTAACGGCTGCCCGGATCTACCAAACAAAGACAAAGCGACCTGTGGCGACCCGGTCGCGATGTGCAATGGGGAAGAAATTCTTGAGCTGACCGATTTTACTCTGGATGGGCCTCTGCCGTTGCATTGGGTTCGCTGTTACCGCTCCAGTCAAAGCAACCAGGCTGTTGGCCTGGGGTATGGTTGGCGTACTCCTTTTCACCAGTCCATTGAGCGCAACAAAAATGAGGATGGCACGACCTCTTTGATACTGATCAATGAAGAAGGGCGCCATATTCATTTTGATGATATCCAGCTTGGCAGCAGCTGTCATCAGTTGACAGAGTCATTAACGCTGCACCACAAAGACAAAGGCAGCCTGGTGCTCTATCAGCAAGATCAGCATTGGGAGTTTGCGCCTTTAGCAGGCAAACCCGGGCGCTGGGTGTTGCATAAAGTACTCAACAGTCTGGGGCACAACCTGCAATGCT
>NZ_JAFIFQ010000090.1 GCF_020831925.1 Alkalimonas sp. | reverse complement strand
AGGCAGAAAAAGTCGCCTAAGCCGGCGAGCTAGTGTGCCAAATCAAGGGCTGCCATCGGGCAGCCCTTGTTGTATTAGAAGTGAAAGCTCAGGCCAACACCCAGAATGGATGCATCGCTATCGAACAAAAAGTTACTGTAGAGAGCAAACTGGGCGTTGAAACGATAACTCGCATTAAGCTCTCCCAAGGTAGAGCTATCCAGTCCTGATACATTGACATGCCTTAAGGCTGCGCTCAATTCAAGCTCGGGTGTAGCTAGGTAGCGCACGCCAGCACCAAGTTGATAACCACTGCCTGAATCGCGAAAGCGCAGCGCGATATCATCCATAAAGATGATGTCGGAGGAGGCCGACTCTTTGGCATATCCGCCCTCAAAAAACGTATCCATACCGGGCATAACTTGTTGGCGCAGACCTAAGCTAACCCAGCTTTGTTCTGATTTCACACGAACATTCAGCAAATCACCAGTCACCCGATCATAGCGACCGCGCAAATAAAGCTGTTCAGTCAACAAATAACTGCCTTGCAACTGCCAGCCATCCGGCTTAAAGCGACTGCGCTCACCAAAGTCAGCGGCATCCAATTTGATATTGGCTTTGGCGTAGCCAGCAGACAAAGAGTTCCAGTTGATGGTGTCGGCAGACAAAGAGCTTGCCATCAGCAGAGAAGCTGCGCATATCACAGGTAAATGACGCATCATAAAAAAGCCTTGTATCAGTCAATAGTGCCGAGATGCTAGCATGAAAGGCGCATTATGTGCGTTATTTTTTACATTCGCTAACAATTTGCTCTTACCACAATGGATACTTGTTGGTTTTACAGATTTGTATTGTTTATGACCCCGGCACATCCAAAATCCGCAGCGCCATTTGCAAATGCTCGGCGCAGTGCACCCCCAGATCGGTGAGGTAGCCGCCATCTGGCTGGGTCAGTAAGCCTTTGTGGTGCAGTCGGGCGATGGCGGATTTAGTAGCTTCGTCGGCGTCTTTGTGGACTTTTAGGCCTTCGCGCACGCTATCTAGGTTGTACAGGTTCAGAATACGGATTTCAGCATTGAGTTCGGGGGTAATAGGCATAGCGCTTCCTTATTATTATCTTCCTTCAAACCATAGCGTTTTTTGGCTATTTTGCCAGCCTTGATTCACGGCTTCTGCTGTGCTTCGCGAAGATATTGCAGAGCTTGCTGTTTAAAGTGTTCTGGGATGCTGAGTAACATGAGCTGTTGAAACTCCTCGTCCTGGCTAAGCGTCTGGATGCTGTGGTTCAAGGCAGGTAACAGCCTGGCCATGTCCTCGGTGTTGGAGCAGGCGAAATGACTCAGTTGAAAGGCCTCGGTTTCTTCGAACGGGAAAAATGCCAGCTCACTGCTGTGTTCTTTTGCCACAATTTCATACTCAATAACGATGTCAATAAAGCCGCGTTGCAGCATGGGGATAAGCTCGGCCGGATTGTTGCTGGAGCTGGTACGGGTGTAGATGGCTGGCAAGTGTTGCAGCTCGCTAAGCAGTTGATCGGTTTTCTGACCGTAACTGCGGTTGGTTTCGATGCCCAGGATGGGGGGCGTCGTTGCAGCAGCAGTTCGCCGAGCCTGATGGGGCCGGCTTGCCGTTGTTGGTGCAGTGTCTGGGCGAGGGGGGTATTGTCTCTCACCGCCAGCTGCAGGGCGTTTTCTGCCATATAAGGCACGCTGAACTGAAAGTCCTGCAATCGCTCGGGTGTTTTTAGCAGCCAGGGCATGCAAGCTGTTGGGTGTTCGCGGACCAGCATTCTGGCTCGATTTCGGGTAATTTGCTGGGTTTGGTGAGGGATAGTCAGATTCGCCAAAATCTTTTGCAGCACGCTGGCTTGATGCGTAGCCTGGTGAGCCGGGCTTAGCCAGTCGACAACATCGATAATAACCAGAGTATCTGCTGGCTTTTCATCGGTATGCGCTGCTAGCGGCCCACTATTGCTTAAGATATAAAGCCAGAGCATTGGGTAAATACATCGCCTTAGCATAGCTACTCCAGAGTTATCTGTTAACACAAGTGTAGCTGTAGTTTGCTTTATTGGCGCTGTGCAGCCATCAATACTTGACCCAGTAAAGCGAAGTAGCGGAACCAGTGTGTACTTAGTTGCTGCAGCAGTTCTGCATCCGGGTAGGCCCCGGCTTTGGCTAAGTCACTTTGGCGGGTACCGCTAACCAGAAAGTGGTTTTTCTGAGGCTGGGCTTGCAGCATGGCTTCAAAGGCGCGGGCGCAAAGCTCTTCCGGTTGCGAAAGATAAAGCTGTTGTCGCTGGCGATCCAGCTTAACGCAGTGCAAAAACCAGGCGCTGGGCTGGCTGCCATCGGCTGATAGCAGCAGGGTTTTGAAACCCTCCAGCAGCGGCTGGTTCAGTGGATGCGGTTTTAGGCGGTGTTGGTGCAGAAAACAGCGGCTGGCAAAATGCTGGTTGTCGGCATCGTTGAACACCTTGCTGGCGATGTAGTGATCAAAGGCGTGAAACCATTCATGTGCCAGGCTGCCGGCACCGGCATTTTTAGCCAGCGCTAAAATGCGGCCGCGTGGTTGATAATGGGCGCAGGCACCGGGCTGGCCACCTATGCCAAAGGTGAGCGTTAGGGACTGATTCAGTGACAGCACTTGCTCCGGTACCTGCAGCAGTTGCTGCAAATCGCAAAGCGCATCGAAAAACAGGTTAGCAGCGCGCTGCTGTTCTTCGGCTGTGACCCAGCGGCCAATGCGCATGCCGCGAAAGCCAAACAGTTTCACTATATCGACAAAACTAACATCAGCTCCGGCCCTGTGGTTAGGGCCGTTGCGGTAAAAGTCCTGGCCTAATCGACTCACTCTGAGGTGCACCCTCTTTGAAAGTAGCAAGGTTATACCTTACTGCAAGAGGGATGCAACCGATCAGCTTTAACTGACTCGCACAGACACCACCGAGTTTTCCACGCCAAGTGGCGTGGGCCGGTAACCATCAGCCTGCCAGTCGTTATCGTACTGCTCGTTGCCGGCCTCATCCAGCAGGCAATAACGGAACTCAAAATCGTCTTGCTGATCGGTGGGCAGCTCCAGTACGGTTTTAAAGCCGCCATTTTTGAGTCGTTTTAAAGGCTCTTTTTGCCAGCCCTGAGCCTCGCACAACACATAAGCGCTGCTGGCTTCTTTAGCAGCTTCGGCCGGGATTTCAAACGTCACTTTGACAACAGGGCGGCTTTTCAGAAATTGTTTCTTCAGTGGCATCGGGATCTCCTTTGTGCAACAGTTCATCAGGCCCTGCTGCATGGCTTTGGTGCAATAGGCACCAAAAGTAGGCAGCGACAGCGGGTTCACAGTTATTTTTAACCGATACTGGCAATGAATACAGAAACTGTGCCAGCTTGGCAGCTGCTGGCTATGCTGCCAGCGCAGCATGACAACAGCGTGACAGAGCCCGGCTATATGGCCGGGCTGTTTAAGAATAGCAGAGACTCAGCGCAGTGGGGTGGCGTGCGCAGCGCCGCGGAACACAGCATTGATGTATAGCAGGTGCATGCCATCGACATAGGCACGGAAATTCGGCTCCTGGGTAAAGGCGATTACCTGGCCGCGGCCCATCGGCTGTACCATCAGCAGCGGCTTGTGGGCAATTTGCAACCGGTTTTCATCCCAGACAAAGCCACCGGCCAGCAGTTCGTCCGGGCCTTTGAAACTAACGACATTTCGGCCATGATTGATACGCAGTGGCTGGTACACCTGATTGCCAACATAGATGCTGCGCACGGTCGGGGCGATGCCTGCGGTCAGCCAGTGGTTTTGATCCACACTGGCATTAACCAGGAAGCCCGGCACCCAGTCGGGATCCGCTTGGTAGGGTTCCAGCAGTGCCTGCACCTCACTGTGTTCTGCTAAAAAACGCCCTGGCACACGCGGTTCATCCAGCGGCTTTTCCTGCGCACTGACCCGGTATTCCCGCTTGCTGGCAAGCAAAGGTTTATCGCCTTCCAGCAACCATTCGGTAGCATTGCCAAGCGCTATCAGCACACCACCGCGTTCAACAAAGTGACGCAGATTGTTCTGGCCTGTCTGGCCAAGTGCTGCGGCGTAGCCAGCCCGGCTGGTTGCCGGCAATATCAGTACCTGGTAGTGGCTTAGATCCGCAGTGCGTAATTGAGCTGGCCGAATGGCAGTGACCGGGTAGCCAATGCCCTGTTCCAGCACAAAACGGGCGCTGCCAGCGCTCAGTGGATTGGTTGGCTCGTCCCAAAGCATCGCGATTTGCGGCGCATGCAGGGTTTTTACATTCATCGAGCCAAAGTTTGGTCCATCCAGCACCCAACTGCTGTCTATGCCTTCTGGCATGGCACCTGTTTCGGCTGCCAGCTGTTGCACCAGCGCTGTTAAACCAGCAGGGTTATCCGCCCGGCTCAGGATCAGGCTGCCCGCCGGGTAGCGCTTGCCATTTTGATGGGTAAAGGGCTGATCGCTGCTACGCAGCTGTAAGCCCTGTTGCAGCGCCAGGCTCATAAAACGGGCACTGGCCATATCGCCCCAGGGTACCAGATAGCCAAAGCGCGCTGCTGGCTGCTGCACACTACCAGCCAGCAGAGGCTCTGGCCCAACGCGGCTGGCACTAACTCGCACCGCCCGGTTGCAGCGGTCGAGCTCCAGGTTGTACATCAACGGTAGCGACCAGGCAGTGACGTCGTAAATCTGATCGGGCAGGTTGTTGGCGCGACGCTCTTCCTGGCGAGCAATAAAATCGCGGTCCATCGGCACCGTATCATCCAGCAGGGTACGGATCAGGTGATAGCTGGGTTGATTGGAGTGCACGATGTATGCACCTGGTTGGTAGCTGTTGCCACAGGCGCGAAAGCCTTCCTGGGCTTGGTCGACTTCAATGCCATGCTGGGTTAACACGCCCATCAGCTTCTGGTGGCCTGCGGCATCACGCTGCGCCGGAAAAATGTAGCTGCGAATGCCGTCTTTCTCTCCTTGCTGGCTGGCCGTGCGGCGGTACTGGTAGAAGTTTAGTAGCAAGGTTTCGGCGTGGCGGCTGGCGGTTTCCAGCGTGGCTTTAAAGGCAACAAAGTTGCGCTGCACGCCATCGGCAAAGGTCAGGATATCACCATCGCGTTTACGGAATTGATGACCTCTGGCGGAAGCCATTTCATAAGTCATGGCAATGCTGCCGTAGTACAGCGGCCAACTGGCACCATAACCCGGGTAAAAAGCATCGAAAATTTCACGGGTAAAGTAGTCGTAACCAAGTTCATCAAACCAATGAGCATTGTTCTGGCCAATTTTGTGCAGCACAGCACGTTGTTCAGCCTGAATATGTGGGTTATAGGGTTCGGCTTCCGGGCTGAAGTAATAGCCCA
>NZ_JAFIFQ010000032.1 GCF_020831925.1 Alkalimonas sp. | reverse complement strand
TTCTCCGCGCTGTGTTGCGGCGTGTATATTAAAGTCTCAGGAAAATAAGTCAAACAATTTTTCGGTAAGCTAAGCTTGTTTGCCGACCTTTTAAACAATCCATCCACAGACAGACGTTTTAAGCGCCATCTTTCACCGTAGCGCTCCAATCATAGTCAGGCATTGCCCTCGTCTTCTGGCGCTTTCTCCGCCTGGATCCGCATGTAAATTTCTTCACGGTGCACGGATACTTCTTTTGGTGCGTTCACGCCAATGCGTACCTGATTTCCTTTCACACCTAAGACTGTAACGGTAACTTCATCACCAATCATCAGCGTCTCACCAACCCGTCGTGTAAGAATAAGCATTCGTTTGCTCCTATTTCCTTGTTTTCGGTCCAGTTCTGCTACTGGCATCCTGAAAAAGTGCTCTATCATAACTCAGCTGACAACGGAAAGAAAAGCAACCATAGGGTTTACGACAAAATTTAACCACAGTTACGGCTTATCTTTCCGGCACTCCAAATCAGTGTAGCAAAAATGCTGCAGCTATGATGTAAATTAACGCCGCTAGCCGCAGAATATTTTACATACTCCGCGCCAGCCGCTCTGGATCAACCTTAAGCAGAGAGTTGCTGCTCTACTAATGCAGCCGCCTGCTGCAAGACAGAAGGCAGTGCATCGGTATCGATGCCACCAGCCTGCGCCATGTCAGGTCGTCCGCCACCTTTACCACCCAGCTGTTCAGCGGCCCACCCTACTAACTTACCAGCATGAACCTTGGCCGTAAGATCCTGAGTGACACCAGCAATCAGGCTGATCTTGCCTTCATTGACGGTTGCCAACAACAAGACACCGGAACCCAGTTTGTTTTTTAGTTCATCCAACATAGTCCGCAAAGCTTTGGCTTCTACTTGCGGCAATTCAGTAATCAGTACCTTGCTACCCGCAATTAACTGCACCTGATCCAGCAGGGAGCTACCAGCCTGACTCGCCAGCTTTTGCTTAAGCTGATCCATGTCTTTTTCCAATTGCCGGCTGCGCTCCAGACTTTGTTGCACACGCTCAGCAATAGAGAACAGATCGCCTTTTACTGCAGTGGCCACACCTTGCGCTTGTTGTTCCAATTGATGCAGCCAGGACAGAGCCTGCATACCAGTCATCGCCTCAATACGGCGCACCCCAGCAGCAATGCCACCTTCCGACACAATCTTAAACAAACCGATATCGCCGGTACTCTTCACATGAGTACCGCCACAGAGCTCAACCGAGAACGGGCTCATAGTCAGTACCCGCACATCATCATCGTATTTTTCACCGAACAGCGCCATAGCACCGGCAGCTTTGGCTGCTTCCAGATTCATCAACTCGGTCTGCACCGGATGGTTCGCCTGAATATGCTGGTTCACTAACACTTCCACCGCCTGCAGTTGAGCAGCACTGATGGCTTCGTAATGCGAAAAGTCGAAGCGAAAACGATCCGGTCCAACCAAAGAGCCTTTTTGGGTGACATGCTCCCCAAGCACCGCTCGCAGGGCTGCATGCACCAGGTGGGTGGCCGAATGGTTTTGGCGAATGGCCTGACGACGAGCTTCATCAATCTGAGCTTGTACCTCTGCCCCAACTGCCAATTGCCCCTTAAGCTTGCCCTTATGAGCATGGGCTTTACCTAATTTGATGGTATCAGTCACACTGAATACGCTGCCATCAGCCAGGATTAAACTGCCGGTATCGCCAATCTGACCACCGGATTCGGCATAAAAAGGTGTTTGATTCAGAATAACCAGCCCTTCCTCACCATCGTTCAGCTGCTGACAAGCCTTGCCATCACGCAGAATTTCCTGCACTTTGGCGTTGCCATGCACATGCTGATAGCCGGTAAATTCAGTGATTTGCTTGCTGCTGAGCTGAGCATTGTAATCCATGCCGAACTGGCTGGCTTGCTGCGCACGTTGCCGCTGCTGGCCCATTTCCGCATCAAAACCAGCTTGATCGACGGTAAAGCCTTGCTCACGAGCCACATCATTGGTTAAATCAACCGGAAAACCATAGGTGTCGTACAGTTTAAACACCAGATCACCAGGCAATACCTTACCATCCAGTTGCTGCAAGGCTTCCTGCAGCATGCTCAGGCCGCGTTGCAAAGTTTTGCCAAACTGCTCTTCTTCAATACGCAGCAACTTTTCAATCACCGCCTGTTTAGCAGTAAGCTCCGGGTAAGCTTCTCCCATCTGAGCCACCAGCGCAGGTACCAGCTTATGGAAAAAGGCCCCAACAGCACCCAGTTGATGGCCATGTCGCACGGCCCGGCGGATAATACGGCGCAGCACATAGCCCCGGCCTTCGTTCGAAGGCTGTACGCCATCTACCATCAAAAAGGCACAACTACGAATATGATCGGCAATCACTCGTAGCGACTTATTGCTTACATCTTTTGCACCAGTAACTTCAGCAGCAGCTGCAATCAAGGCCTGAAAGGTATCGATTTCATAATTGCTGTGCACACCTTGCAAAATAGCCGCGATTCGCTCTAAGCCCATGCCGGTATCAACACTTGGTTTTGGCAAAGGCTCCATCCGACCATCGGCGTGGCGATTAAACTGCATAAAGACGATGTTCCAGATCTCGATAAACCGGTCGCCATCTTCTTCCGGACTTCCCGGCGGTCCACCCCAGATGTGTTCGCCGTGATCGTAAAATACTTCGGTACAAGGACCACACGGACCTGTATCCCCCATAGCCCAGAAATTGTCCGAGGCGTAAGGTGCACCTTTATTATCGCCAATACGAATCACTTTCTCCGGCGCCAGGCCAATCTGTTTGGTCCAGATATCAAAAGCCTCGTCATCGCTGGCATAAACCGTGACCAAAAGCTTTTCTGCTGGCAAGCGCAATTCTTTGGTTAAAAATTCCCAGGCATAGACGATGGCTTCTTGTTTGAAGTAATCACCAAAGCTGAAGTTACCCAACATTTCAAAAAAGGTATGATGACGAGCGGTATAACCGACATTCTCCAAATCGTTGTGCTTACCACCAGCCCGGACACAGCGCTGCGCAGATGTAGCCCGGCTATAGGAACGAGGGTCCTGTCCCAGGAATACATCCTTAAAAGGCACCATACCAGCATTGGTAAACAACAAGGTGGCATCATTGCCGGGGATCAGGGAAGCGCTCGGCACAATGTGATGCCCTTTACTGGCAAAATAATCCAGAAAAGCATTCCGGATAGCGGACGATGTCATGCTCATGATGATTTCCTAACTTCTGATGTTTTTTAGGGCAGCGCTGCAATCTTCCGGGTAAAACCCCCGCTGCTGCAAGTAGCGCTGTCGCTTGGCGCGCTCGCTAGCACTGGTAATGGCACTGCCACCGTATTTTTTCAAGTAAATGCTCTGCGCCAGCTCAAGCCAGTCAGGCTCTAACTGGGCCAGCTGCTGTTGCAACAAAGTCATGCTTATACCATGACGCCGGCACTCCTGCTGAATGTAAAGCGGGCCATAGCCCTTACCAAGGCGCGAACGCAGCAACATCTCGACAAAACGGGTATCGCTTTGATAGTTCTCAGCCTGACACCATACTATCACTTGCTGAACCAACTGGTCATCTGTTGTCTTGGTCTGCAAACGCTGTTGCAACTGTTGTGTGCTGTATTCACGTCGTGCCAGCAACTGCAATGCGGACTTTTTTAACTCATTGAGGTCCATACCTCAGACTTCCAACACATCCGGATCAGGCCTGTTCTGCTGATCTGATGGACCAGCTTGTCCAGGATCAACATCGAAAATATCCTGAAAAGAAATAAAGAAAGCGATGCTCAGTAAAGGCAGCACCAGAATCATACCCAGCAACATAGTGGGTACCGTCGCCAAACAAAGTGCCAGCGCGATCACACCAAACAAGATCAATGGCAGCAAGTTGCGCCAACAGGCTACCAGACTTCCCATTAACGCTAGTAGCAGTCGCTTTTCGGGTAAAAAATACAAAATGGCCACCGCATAGCTAAACATCATCCAGACCATGGCGGTACAAAACACAAACAACATAACCAGGCTAAAATCCAGTTGCTCCGCCGCCATTTGTTGTGTCAGATGCTCACCCAGTAAGCTCAGTGGAATTGCCAGCAATAAATTCAAGGCCGCCAACTGCAAAAAAAGTGGCCGGAACTGAGACTCGTTCAGCGGTCGAAATAACCAGCCAAAACTAGCAGTCTCGCCCCGCTGAACCGCCATAATCACACTATAGAGCCCGGCAGTAATAAAGGGATTCAAAAACAGGGTGACCATGAACAACACCGGGTTCATCGACCCAAGTAAATTCAAGAGCAGCACAAAGGAAACTAACTGGATCCATAGCCAAGGGGCTTTTTGGAACAGCTGCCAGGCCTGTTTTACCCAGAATAGTGCGGATAACACGGGACGACGACGAATCAATTCAAACACGGAACCGGAATGCTGCACGAAGTCTCCTCACCAGCCATTATACCTGAAAATATCTTTAGGCTTATCAATGGTCGCTATGATACTGGAAAAAAGCGCCAACGTCAGGGGATAGTGCGGAAAAACCAGGGTTATTGGATGTTCACAACACCCGGTTGGTATTGATTGACGGAACCAAAAAATTCCAGTTGCATTCGTGGGTAAGCTGGCTTGGCGATCAACTGTTGCAATGCCCTATCAAAGCTGAGCTGCAGCTCCTGCTCTCGAAAAGCAGCCCGGTAATCGCTGGGTGGAAATAAGGTGTGTAACTGGATGGGTTGTGAGTCATCACTGACCCGACGGAAGTAATGAAAAATATTAATGTCCATCACCGCCGCATCAATCCGTCCAGCCAACAGCATATCTACCTGGGTTTTTTGGTTGGTGGTTTCCTGATAGCGGCTAGAGCTTTGCGCCATTTCGCCAAACTCATCCCCCAGCACGATTTTGGCATTCTGAAACGCCACCACATTAAGGCGCTGCATGTCCTGGGCATGCTGAATGACGAGCTCCCTTTCGCGCAAGGTAATGACTGCATTCTGATACCGAACATAAGGCTGGCTGTAAAATAATTCGGTCGGATGCTCTGTCAAGCGTTGTAAGGTGGCGACATCGCCATGACCTTGCTCTAGTAAATAACGAATACGGGCATTAGGCACATGCAAAAAAACGGCCTCATACCCCATCTTCTTACTTACCTGTCGCAGTAACTCCAGCTCAAAACCGGTACCATCTTGCAGCTGAATATAAGGCGGTTTATCCATACCTACCAGAAATGTCAGGGTACGTTCAGCTAGGGCAGATAAACTAAAAAGTACTAATACAATCCCAAGCAGATATCGCATTGCAGCAGCTCTTCGGATAACGATGATATTAGTATAGTCAGAAATTGTGTTTAAAAGCATTGCAGCTTATCTTTAATAAGCAAATTAACTTGGCAAAACCCGGATGCACAAAGTTATCATCAGCGCCTTACTCGCGTGTTTACTATCTTTTTCAGCCCACAGTTGTCAATTGCGCATGGGAGCAGACAGCTATTTCCCGCCTCACCTGATCCCCGGCGACAACGACTGGCAGGGCTTATCGATTGAACTTGCCCGGGTGCTGGCAAAAGAAGCAGGCTGTGAGCTGACCATACTGCAATCTCCCTGGCGCCGCTCACTGCAACTGATAGCTCAAGGGCAGCTGGATATGATCAGTCATCTTTCGTTTTCTGAACAGCGCCAGCAGGATTTTCACTTTATCGGGCCGCATCATCTGGAGACTGTGGTTCTAATTGGCGATCCACAGCGCTTGCCTGCGCTTCATAAGCTGGAGCAACTGGCATCCTGGCCCAAAGAGTTTTTAGTGGCCATCTTAAACGGTGCCTACTATGGCGAGGCATTTGAGCAATTGACCGCTCGAACTGACTTTGGTCCCACCTTAGTAGAAATTCGCAGTCATGAAGACAAGTTGGCGCTACTCGACTCAGGCAGAGTGGATGCCGTATTGGAAGACCAAAGCACACTCTACCATTGGCAGCAAACCGGCCAAATGGAGCACCGCAGTTACCAGCAATTACTGGTAGTGTACCAAAACCCGGTTTACTTCGGTTTCAGCCGCCACACCATCTCTGAACAAATGGCCGTTCAGCTTGATGAAGCTTGGCAACGATTGTACCAACAAGGCGTACTGCAGCAAATCCGGGCGAGGCACCTGCCCGAACTGCCTTTGCCTGCCCCTGCCGCTATTTTCTGATCGTTGTCACCTAATCATTCAGATTGGGAGCCAGCCAGCTTTCAGCTTCCTGTTCACTCCAGCTCTTTCGGCTGGAGTAATCTGCTAATTGGTCGCGACCAATTTTACTAACAGCAAAGTACTTGCTGTCCGGGTGCGCCAGATACCAGCCACTGACGGCAGCTCCTGGCCACATGGCATAGCTTTCGGTCAACTGCATACCGGTTTTTGCTTCCACATCCAGCAACTGCCATAGGGTGCCTTTTTCGGTATGTTCCGGACAGGCCGGGTAACCAGGTGCTGGCCGGATACCTTGATAGAGCTCACGAATCAGCTGTTCGTTCTCCAGTTGCTCATCGGCAGCATAACCCCAGTACTCACGGCGAACTTTAAGGTGCAAATACTCGGCCAGCGCCTCAGCTAAGCGATCTGCCAGCGCTTTTACCAGAATGCTGTTGTAATCATCGTGCGCCGCTGCAAATTCAGCGGCAAACTCATCGGCACCAAAGCCAGTGCTGACCGCAAAAGCGCCGATGTAATCGGCGACACCACTGCCAACAGGAGCAATAAAGTCACTCAAACAACTGTTGGCTATGTTGTTGCGTAATTGCAACTGCTGGCGCAGCTGATGCAGACGGCAACGTTCGGTGCTTCGGCTTTCATCCGTATACACAATGATATCATCCCCATCACTGTTGGCCGGAAACAGACCAAACACAGCCTTTCCCTGAATACGTTTGGTGCCAATCATCTGATCCAGCATGGCATTGGCATCAGCCAATAACTTGCGTGCTTCAATACCTACTTCTGGATGATTCAAAATGGCCGGGTATTTGCCTGACAGCTGCCAGGTCATAAAAAACGGCGTCCAGTCAATGTAATCTCGCAGTTGCTGCAAGTCCACATCGGCCCACAGATGCACACCGGGCTGTTTCGGTGCCGGTGCTACTTTGGTTAGATCCAGCTGAAATTTATTGTCCCTGGCTTGCGCTAAACTCAGCATTTTTTGGCCCGGACGACTGCGTTGATGTTGCTCACGCACAGTGACGTATTCCTGTTGAATACGAGCCAGATAATCGGTTTTGCTGCTGTCACTGATCAAGGATTGCACTACAGAAACACTGCGCGAGGCATTGGGCACATACACCACCCCATGCTCGTAATGCGGCTCTATCTTAACGGCCGTATGTACTTTAGAGGTCGTAGCACCGCCAATCAGCAGCGGCAGCTCAAAACCAAGCCGTTTCATTTCTTTGGCTACATGCACCATTTCATCTAAGGACGGCGTGATGAGGCCAGATAAACCAATCACATCGACATTTTCATCTTTGGCCACCTGCAACAGTTTGGCGCAAGGCACCATAACGCCCAGATCGATCACCTCAAAGTTGTTGCACTGCAGCACCACCCCCACAATGTTCTTGCCGATGTCGTGTACATCCCCTTTGACCGTGGCCAGCAAGATTTTCCCCTGGGCTCGGCCACCGGATTTTTCCGCTTCGATGTAAGGCTGCAAATAAGCAACGGCTTTTTTCATCACCCGGGCAGATTTAACCACCTGCGGTAAGAACATTTTGCCTTCGCCAAACAAATCGCCCACCACATTCATGCCATCCATCAACGGGCCTTCGATCACATGAAGGGGCTTGTCTGCTTGCTGGCGGGCTTCTTCGGTATCCTGCTCAATAAAATCGGTAATACCCTTAACCAGCGCATGCTCCAGCCGTTTGGTGACCGGTAGACTGCGCCAGGCATCATCCTGTTTTTCTGCCACACTGCCATCGCCTTTAAATTCAGGCGCTATCTCCAGCAAGCGCTCTGTGGCATCCTCGCGCCGGTTTAAGATGACATCTTCCACCCGCTCGCGCAGCAAATCTGGAATATCATCATACACCGCCAGTTGGCCGGCATTGACGATGCCCATGTCCATGCCGGCAGCAATGGCATGGTACAAAAACACCGAGTGCATGGCTTCACGCACCGGATCATTACCACGAAACGAGAATGAAATATTCGACACCCCACCGGAGATCTTGGCGTACGGGCACAGCTGCTTGATGTCACGGCAAGCTTCAATGAAATCCACAGCATAATTGTTGTGTTCTTCAATGCCGGTGGCAACCGCAAAAATATTAGGGTCAAAGATGATGTCTTCGGGTGGAAAGCCCACAGTATCTACCAGCAAACGGTAGGCACGCTGGCAAATTTCCACTTTGCGCGCTTTGGTATCAGCCTGCCCCACTTCATCAAAGGCCATCACAACAGCCGCAGCCCCGTAACGACGGATGCGTCTGGCTTGCTCTAAAAAGGGTGCTTCACCTTCTTTAAGCGAGATGGAGTTAACGATGGCTTTACCCTGAATGCATTTGAGCGCCGCTTCAATAATGTCCCATTTGGACGAATCCACCATAATGGGTACCCGGCAAATATCCGGCTCACCCGCCAGCAAACTGAGGTAACGCACCATAGCCGCCTTGCTATCCAGCATGGCTTCATCCATGTTGATATCGATGATCTGAGCGCCGTTCTCTACCTGTTGCCTGGCCACATCCAGCGCCGTTTCATAATCACCATTTAAAATCAGCTTTTTAAAGCGTGCCGAGCCGGTGACATTGGTGCGCTCACCGATATTGATAAATCGTGCCTGTTGCTGCATTACCACTCCGGAGAAAAAGCTTCTAAGCCAGCCAGGTTAAACTGATGACTGACAGGTTTCGGCTGACGCGGCGAAACGCCTGCGACCGCTTCGGCAATAGTGCGGATATGCTCTGGCGTCGTGCCACAGCAACCACCAACAATATTAACAAAGCCTTGCCGCGCCCAATCGGCAATTTCTGCCGCCATTTCTTCAGCACCTAAGTCATACTCGCCAAATTCATTTGGCAAACCAGCATTCGGGTGCACCGAGACAAAGGCTTCTGATACTGTCGACAAAGCTTCAACATAAGGCCGCAGTAAATCCGGGCCCAACGCACAATTTAGGCCAAAACAAACTGGTTTTACATGCGCCAGCGAATGGTAAAACGCCTCTGTGGTCTGCCCCGACAGAGTACGGCCAGACGCATCGGTGATGGTGCCGGAAATCATTACCGGCAGCTCATACCCCAGTTCATCAAATACTTCCAGTACCGCAAAAGCAGCGGCTTTGGCATTTAACGTATCAAAGATGGTTTCCAGCATGATGATATCGGCCCCACCTTCAATCAGCGCGTGGGTCGATTCTTTGTAGGCAGTGACCAGTTCATCGAAGGTAACATTGCGATAGCCTGGGTCGTTCACATCCGGTGAAATCGATGCCGTGCGGTTGGTCGGGCCTAGCACCCCTGCGACATAACGAGGCCGCTCCGGTGTTTGTTGAGTTATTTCATCACAGGCCTGGCGCGCCAGTCTGGCCGCCTCACGATTAATGCGGGCTGATAATGCTTCCATCTGGTAATCGGCCATGGCGATGGTGGTGGCATTAAAGCTGTTGGTTTCAACGATATCAGCGCCGGCCAGCAGATACTGATGGTGAATAGCACGAATAATGTCTGGCTGACTCAGTACCAGCAAATCGTTGTTGCCTTTTACATCGCACGGCCAGTTGGCAAATTCGCTGCCGCGGTAATCGGCTTCTTGCAACTGATGGGCCTGGATCATGGTGCCCATGGCGCCATCCAGGATCAGAATCCGCTGCTTCAACACGGCACGCAGCTGCTCAGGGGTCAATCGTGCTTTGCTCATGAAACCTCACTTCCGGCCAATGGCACCCAAATCAAAAGGTGTGGCCTGATAGACATAATAGTTTAACCAGTTGCTGAATAACAAAAAGGCATGGCTTTGCCATAACTTTAAAGGGGGCTGACCGGGATCATCCTGCGGGAAATAATGCTCCGGGATCTTTGGGCTTAAACCAGCGGCCAGATCGCGCTGATACTCATCCGCTAAGGTATTGACATCGTATTCAGGGTGGCCGGTGACAAAAACCCGGCTACCACTGCTGTTCTGCAGCAAATAAGGACCTGTTACATCGGATTCAGCCAGAATATGCAAGTCATCGTGCTGAGAGAAGCGCTGCTTGGGGACCTGGGCATAGCGGGAATGCGGTACTTTAAATTCATCATCAAAGCCCCGCACCAGCGGACACAATGGCTGCTTGAGGTGCTGGGCATAGACACCGGAGAGCTTGTCACCACGAATTTCACGCTGCAAGCCATAGTAGTGATACAAAGCAGCGTGCGCCGCCCAGCACAAAAACAAGGTTGAAGTGACATGTTTATCAGCCCAGCTGAGGATCCCTTCCAGCTGGTCCCAGTAGGTCACATCTTCGTAATCAACCAGGCCTAGCGGTGCACCGGTGATAATCAGACCATCGTAATTTTGATCCGCGACCTGAGAAAAATACCGGTAAAAGCAATTTAAATGGCTTTCCGGCGTATGCTTACTGACGTGATCGTCTAAGCGCAGCAACTCCACGTCCACCTGCAGTGGCGAGTTGGCTAGCAGGCGCAGCAGCTGGATTTCGGTGGTAATTTTGTTGGGCATCAGATTCAAAATGGCAATACGCTGCGGCCGTATATCCTGACTGGCGGCCCGGCTTTCGGTCATGACAAACACATTTTCGGCTGACAAAGCGCCTACGGCAGGCAACTGATCGACAACTTTGATTGGCATAACGACTCCATACCCACTTAAAGCAATGGGTGCAGTGTGCGAAAAAATCAATAGAAAGTCAACTTCTAAACGTATAGACGTCTAGCCCAATAGGTGCAATCGCTTTATCGAACCGCATCCACACCATTATTCATCCATAAAAAATGCCAGCTCAAAGGCTGGCATTTTCTCATGCAGTAATCGCTTACTCTTCTGCTGGCAACTCTTCTGTTATTTCCACCGCAGCTTTTTTCATTTTTTCTGGCTTTAACAGCAAACGGCTGCGCAATTCGGCTTCAATTTCATTGGCAATGGCTGGGTTATCCAGCAGAAACTTCATTGCATTGGCTTTGCCCTGCCCTACCTTGTTGCCCTGATAGGCATACCAGGCACCGGATTTATCCACCAGCTTTTCCTGCACACCCAGATCCAGCAGTTCACCCTGCTTGTTTATCCCCTGGCCATAGGTAATGATAAATTCAGCCTGCTTAAAGGGGGGTGCCACTTTGTTTTTCACCACTTTCACCCGCGTTTCGTTGCCGATGATTTCATCGCCATCTTTCACCGAGCCAATACGACGGATATCCAGTCGCACCGAGGCATAGAACTTCAGCGCATTACCGCCAGTGGTGGTTTCCGGGTTACCAAACATCACGCCGATTTTCATCCGGATCTGGTTGATGAAAATACACAAGGTGTTCGACCGTTTGATGTTGGCAGTCAATTTCCGTAAAGCTTGCGACATTAAGCGCGCCTGCAAGCCCATATGGCTGTCGCCCATATCGCCTTCGATTTCGGCTTTTGGTGTTAAAGCGGCAACAGAGTCGACAATCACCACATCGACCGCCGCAGAGCGTACCAGCATGTCGCAGATTTCTAGTGCTTGCTCGCCGGTATCCGGCTGAGAGACCAGCAAATTATCAACATCCACGCCCAGCTTAGAGGCGTAAATCGGATCCAATGCATGTTCCGCATCAATAAAGGCACAGGTTTTGCCAGCGCGCTGGGCTTCAGCAATCACCTGCAAAGTCAGCGTAGTTTTACCGGATGATTCAGGACCATAGATTTCAACAATACGGCCATAAGGCAGACCACCTATGCCCAGCGCAATATCCAAACCCAGTGAGCCAGTGGACACCGAGTCAATTTCCAGCGCCGTACTATCACCCAAGCGCATGATGGAACCTTTACCAAACTGGCGTTCAATTTGGCCTAAAGCGGCGGCCAGCGCTTTTTGTTTATTGTCGTCCATTGATGACTCCCAAAAAATATCAATCGGTCTGAATGCTGTATGAGCATACAGTAGTTTAGTTTGACGATGCTGTCAACAGCCGGATGCTCTGCTGCAACGCAAAATGAATGGCTTGTTGACGGATTTCTGCCCGATCACCCGCAAAAAATTGTTGATTGCTGGTGCAAAGCCCGCGCAGCCAAAAGGCAAAACACACCGTGCCCACCGGCTTGTGTTCAGAACCACCGCCCGGCCCGGCAATGCCGGAAATGGCAATGGCCATATCTGCTGCCGCGGCTTTGGCGGCCCCTGCAGCCATTTCCTGCACGGTTTGCAAGCTAACAGCACCATGCTGCTTCAGGGTTTGGCTATCAACGGCTAATAATTGCTGTTTGGATTTGTTACTATAGGTGACAAAACTGCGATCCAGATACGCAGAGCTACCGGCAACAGCGGTTAGGTTGTAAGCTAAGCCACCGCCGGTACAGGATTCCGCCGCCGTCACCATCAGCTTTTGCTCGATCAATAACTGGCCCAACGTCTGAGCCAGTTGCAAGGTGTCGGTGGTGGTGCTCATAGCAATCCAGATGCAAGGAATTTGACACCATTATGCCGTCCACCACCGCCCTGGGGCAAGCTGCCAGTCCCCATACCCCGATGATGCAACAGTATCTGGGGTTAAAAGCCCAGCACCCGGATATTCTGCTGTTTTACCGCATGGGTGATTTTTACGAGCTATTTTATGACGATGCCAAAAAAGCAGCTCGCTTGCTGGATATTTCGCTGACCAAACGCGGCCAAAGTGGCGGCCAGCCTATTCCTATGGCCGGTGTGCCCTACCATGCGGTCGAATCCTATCTGGCCCGCCTGGTGCAGTTGGGGGAGTCAGTCGCCATTTGTGAGCAAATTGGCGATCCAGCCACCAGCAAAGGCCCGGTTGAGCGCCAGGTCGTGCGCATTGTTACCCCAGGCACAGTGACCGATGAGGCTTTGCTGCAGGAACGACGCGATACCTTGTTGTGCAGTCTGGTGCAGCATAAAGACCACTTTGGCTTGGCCTGGCTCGACCTTGGCAGTGGTCGCTTTTTACTGCAACAACTAAGCAATGAAAGCGATGTGCAGGCCTTATTGCAGCGACTGCAACCGGCTGAGCTACTGTACAGTGAAGAGCTGGCCGCTCAGCACCTGCTGCCAACGCGTTGCAGCTGCCGACGCCGCCCGGTGTGGGAGTTTGAGGCGGAAACCGCCCGGCGCTTATTGTGCCAGCAGTTTGGAACCAAAGACTTACTGAGCTTTGGGGTGGAGGATGCGCCTGTTGGTTTGATGGCTGCCGGTTGCCTGATGCAGTACGTCAAAGATACCCAGCGCAGCCAGTTGCCACATATCCGCGCCATCGCCAAAGAGCAAAGCGATGACTACATCGTGCTGGATGCGGCTACCAGACGCAATCTGGAGCTGACACAAAACCTGGCCGGTGGCCGCGAACACACCCTGCTGGATGTATTGGATCAAACCCAGACCGCCATGGGTTCCCGTTTATTGCAACGCTGGATCCATGCGCCGCTGCGCCAACAACAACGCATAGAACAGCGCCTGCAGGCGGTGACTGAGCTGGCAGATTGCTACCCCGAGCTGCAGCCGCAACTCAAGCAAATAGGAGATATCGAGCGGGTGATCGCCCGTATTGCCTTGCGCTCAGCCCGGCCCCGTGATTTTGCCCGGCTGCGCCAGGCACTGCAGCAACTGCCTGAGTTGCAGCATTTGGCCAGCAGCTGGCAAAGCCCTTTGCTGACCAGGCTGGCCAGTCAGGCCCAACCACTACCAGAGCTATGTGCTTTACTGGAGCGAGCCATTATTGAACAGCCACCAGTATTGATCCGGGATGGCGGGGTAATAGCACCGGGTTATCATGAAGAACTCGATCACTGGCGAGCGCTGGCAACCGGTGCAACCGATTACCTGCAACAACTGGAAAGCCGCGAAAAAGAGCGTACCGGCATCAGCTCGCTCAAGGTCGGTTTTAATCGGGTACATGGTTATTACATTGAAATTGGCCGCGGCTCGGATCATAAAGTGCCGGCAGACTACATTCGCCGCCAAACCTTGAAAAACAACGAGCGTTTCATTATTCCAGAGCTAAAAGAATACGAAGACAAAGTACTGGGCAGCCAAAGCAAAGCCCTGGCACTGGAAAAGCAGCTGTACGAAGCGCTGTTTGAACAGGTGCTACCACAACTGGAAGCGATGCAGCAACTGGCCACCGCCTTATCGCAGCTGGATGTGCTGAGTAATTTTGCCGAACGCGCCGATGTACTGAATTACCATCAGCCCGAGCTGCAAACGACGACCGGTATTGCTATCGAGCAAGGACGGCACCCGGTGGTTGAACAGGTGATGCAGGAACCTTTTATTGCCAATCCATTGCAGCTCTCCCCCAACCGCCGCATGCTGCTGATCACTGGCCCCAATATGGGCGGTAAATCGACCTATATGCGCCAGACCGCGCTCATTGTATTGATGGCCGCCATTGGCAGTTATGTGCCCGCTGAACGGGCGGTGATAGGGCCGATTGATCGTATCTTTACCCGGGTTGGCGCTTCAGACGATCTTGCCTCAGGCCGCTCCACCTTTATGGTGGAGATGACCGAAACCGCCACCATCTTGCATCACGCCACGCCAAACAGCCTGGTGCTGATGGATGAAGTAGGCCGTGGTACCAGCACTTACGATGGTTTGTCGCTGGCCTGGGCCTGCGCCGACTATCTGGCCCGGCAGTTAAAAGCCATGACCTTGTTCGCCACCCACTACTTTGAACTGACTCAACTGGCCGATGAGCTGGAAGGTCTCGCCAATGTGCATTTCGATGCAGTCGAGCACGGTGATACCATTGCCTTTATGCACCATGTACAAGAAGGTGCCGCCAGTAAAAGCTTTGGCTTGCAGGTGGCGCAACTGGCCGGTGTACCTAAAGTAGTGATCCAGCAGGCCAGACGCAAATTGCAGCAACTGGAGCAGGCCGAGCCAGCAGCCACAGCCAGCAAAAAGCCAGCAGCTGTGCAGCAACTGGATCTGCTTGCCCCGGAACATCCGGTACTGCAACACCTACGCAGCCTGAACCCGGATGAACTCAGCGCCCGTCAGGCCCTGGACTTGCTGTACCAGTTGCAAGCGCAATTGACCGAGTAATGCCACTCAAAAAAAGCGCCCTTGGGGCGCTTTGATATGGTTGGTCGAATTAATCCTGAAACAGCGTTTCGATATTCAGCCCCTGATGGGTGACGATTTCTTTTAACCGCCGCAAGGCTTCGACCTGAATTTGCCGCACCCGCTCACGGGTTAAGCCAATTTCGTGGCCAACATCTTCCAGAGTAGAAGGCTCGTAACCCAGCAAGCCAAAGCGGCGAGCCAGAACTTCGCGCTGCTTCGGGTTCAGTTCATCCAGCCATTGCACCAGATGCTGTTTGATATCCTGATCCTGCAGCTCCATCTCCGGCCCCAGCTCTTTATCGTCAGCAATCACATCCAGCAACTGTTTGTCCGACGAACCTGCCGCTAAACCATCGACCGAGGTAATACGCTCGTTCAGTTTAAGCATCTTACTGACTTCTTCCACCGGTTTATCCAGCGCGGCGGCAATTTCTTCGGCAGTCGGCTCATGATCCAGCTTTTGCGAAAGCTCCCGGGCCGCCCGTAAATAGATATTGAGCTCTTTCACCACATGGATTGGCAAACGGATGGTGCGGGTCTGGTTCATAATGGCCCGCTCTATGGTTTGGCGGATCCACCAGGTGGCGTAGGTTGAAAAGCGGAAACCGCGCTCAGGGTCGAACTTCTCCACCGCGCGGATCAAACCAAGGTTACCTTCTTCAATCAGATCCAGCAAAGCGAGGCCCCGATTGATGTAGCGGCGGGCAATTTTCACAACCAGCCTTAGATTGCTTTCTATCATGCGTTTGCGGGCAGCTTCATCGCCCTTGAGCGCCAGCCGCGAAAAGTAAACTTCTTCCTCGGCACTTAATAAGGGCGAAAAACCAATTTCGCCCAGGTACATCTGAGTGGCATCTAAGGCACGGTAGCTATCATCGCGCGCAAAGATATCGTCGGTATCAGTATCATTGTCTTCGGCAAGGGCGGCAGCATCTGGCTCATCTGTATCGTCCATCAAAGACAATTCGTCATTTACATCATCATTGCTGCTATCATCACGCTCATTAATTGCCTTGGATCCCATATCCTTCTCCCACATCTTCAGGGTACATTTGGTACAGACAGACCGGCTCCTGGTTGCTGACCATCAATGCGTCCTTCTGGACGTCTATTGTTATGATGTTGCTTTTCGTGTGTTACTTTGGCAGAAACTGCAGCGGGTCAACTGATTGCCCTCGAAAACGAATTTCGAAATGCAATTGTGTTCGACTTGCTTCAGTACTGCCCATGTCGGCAATGTGTTGTCCAGCCTCCACCCGCTGTTGCTCACGCACCAGAAGTCGGCTGTTGTGAGCATAGGCACTCAGATAATCATCATTGTGTTTAATAATGATTAAATTGCCATAACCCCGCAGTGCGTTACCGGCATAGACCACCTGCCCTGCTGCTGCTGCATTGATACGCTGGCCTTCATTACCTGCGATCTTGATGCCCTTGCTGCCATGCTCCTGATGCGAGAAACGCGCCAGAATGGTGCCTCTGACCGGCCACTGCCATTGCAATCGACCAGACGCTGAGGTATTGTGCTCGGTTTTTTCTGGGTTTTGTGCTGATCTATTATGAACATAACCCGTTTGTGGGCGTGGTGCAACCGATTTTGCCGGTGGGCTTGGATTGGTCTGAGTTCTTGGTGTCGCAGGGGCTGGTGTAGCTGGTTGGGTGGTCACCGGAGCTGGTTGCGCTGCTCTTGTTGCAGGTACTGAGGTTGCCGGTGCTGTTGTCGTGCTGGCTCGCGCAGCGGGAGCTGTCCCGGTCATACGCAGCTGCTGGCCCGGATGAATAATGTAAGGTGCGCTGATCTGATTACGTCGGGCCAGCTCACGAAAATCCTGGCCGGCCCGAAAAGCGATGGAGTAAAGAGTGTCACCTCGTTGCACTTGATAGGTATCGGTGGTGATACTGCCCCGCGACGCCTGAGCCGACTGCACTGGCAAACTGGCAACCGGTGCCGGTGCCGAGCGTTTGGCGCAACCGATTAGCAATGCACTGAGCAGACCAACCGCCAAAAAACCACCAAGACCCGACGACCAAGCGGGGTTGCCTTTGCGTCTGACTGGGGCACTCGGTGCACTCATCGCCGCCTCATTAATTGCTTACATCATCACGACTATCTTGCTGGCGCTCCAACCGAAGCATGCCCTGCATCAACAGGATACCAACGACAGCCAATAGCAGCGCCCACCCCAGCTGCAACTCATGTTGCTGGGCGTAGGTTGCAAAGCTAACTGGCGATCCGGCAAGTTGCCATGGCCAAACCCGATACATGGCACCAATCACCACACCAATTAACAGTGCTAAAGTAGCATCATGGTAACGCGCCAGTAAACAGGAGAGCAAGCGTGAAAAACTCAGCAATCCCACCACACAACCACTGGCAAAGAGCACCAGCGGCACCAGATGTAGCTCAGTCACTGCCAACAAAACGGGCGCATACATCCCAAGCAACAACAAAATAAAGCTTCCGGAGATCCCGGGTAAAATCATCGCACATATAGCGATGGCTCCGGCTACAAAGTACATCCATAGCTCAGGTTCCAACTCGACTGGCTGCATACGCCCAATGGCCAAGGCGATACCGATCCCAACCAATAACAAGACTAAAAGCAATCGGTTCCAGTTCAATTTCAGGCATAGATGCGGCAATGCCGATAGGATGAGACCAAAAAATAAAGCCCAGAGCAGCACCGGCTGATGAACCAACAGCCAGCTAACGCCATTAGCCAGTAAAAAGACGCTGAGTAAAATACCACTAAACAGACACAGTAAAAAAGTACCATCCATGTGTTGCCAGGCAGCTTTCAACTTTCCTTGCAGCACCATGCCAATGGCATGATGATCCACCGAGCGAATAGCCTTGATCAGCCGCTCATAAATACCCAGCAGCAGCGCCAAAGTGCCGCCAGAAACACCAGGCACAATGTCGGCAGCGCCCATCAGCAATCCTTTACACCACACCATCAAATACGACATCACCACACCCTGTGATTTAAGTTTACTTAGGCCAGTTCGCCTGGCACCAAGGGGACAAAGCGAACCGCTTCGACATTTTCTGCAACAAACTCATCGCCATGGCGGCTGATCACCCGGAGCATCTGCTCATCGGTGCCGACTGGGATCACCAAGCGTCCCCCGTCACTAAGTTGCTGCAACAGGGCCTGGGGCACTGCACTGGGTGCGGCCGTTACAAGAATGCAATCAAAAGGAGCCTTACTGGGCCAGCCCTGCCAGCCATCACCATGTTTCATTGATACATTGTGCAAATCGAGCTGTTGCAGTCTGCGCTTGGCCTGGAACTGCAAACTTTTAATGCGCTCCACGCTGCACACCCGATCAAACAACTGAGCCAGCACTGCGGTCTGATAACCGGAACCGGTGCCGATCTCAAGCACATGCTGGTGTTTACCACCAGCCAGCAATAGTTCGGTCATACGGGCGACAATGTAAGGCTGTGAAATCGTTTGGCCATGACCGATTGGCAATGCTGTATTTTCATAGGCTTTATGCGCCAGCACGGTTTCAACAAACAAATGACGCGGCGTGTTGGCGATAGCAGTGATCACCTGCTGATTACGAATGCCTTCGCTTTGAAGCTTTTGCGCCAGCACACTGGCGCTGCGTTGGGTTGCTACAGCCATTTACAACTGAATTCCTTCTAACCACTGACTAAGTTGTTCCATGCTTTTATAAGCAGACATATCGACATGAATAGGTGTAATCGAAGCATAGCCATTGGCAATGGCATAAAAATCAGTGCCAGGCCCAGCATCGAGCTCTGGCCCTAAAGAGCCATACCAATAGATATCGCGTCCCCAGGGGTCGCGTGCCTTGGTCATGGTTTCGGCTTTATGGCGACGCCCCAACCGGGTAATTTGTACCCCTTTGAGCTGCTGTACTGGAATCGAGGGTACATTGATATTTAAGATTTGATCGGCCGGTAGCGGGTGCGATTTTAATTTCCTGATCACTTGTACTGTCACATAGGCAGCGGTTTCGAAGTACTCATCGTCATGTCCGGCCAATGACACAGCGATGGCAGGCAGGCCTAGATGCCGGCCTTCGGTCGCCGCAGCAACCGTGCCCGAATAAATCACATCATCACCCATATTGGCGCCATGATTGATGCCAGCCACCACCAAATCCGGGGTAAAGTCCAAAAGCTGACTAATGGCCAGATGCACACAATCGGTTGGGGTACCGCTGACAGCAATAAAGCCATTATCCAACTGCTGGGTTCGAAGTGGGTTTAGCAGGGTAAGAGAATTACTAGCACCACTGCAGTTGCGATCCGGCCCAACCGTTGTAACATCAGCAATTTGCGATAAGGCTTGCTGCAACACCTGAATGCCTTTGGCATAGACGCCATCATCATTACTTAACAAAATTCGCATTAGTCTTCTCCATACTGCTGGCTGGCGCCTGCATCGGTGTACTGCACCAATTCTCGCAGCACGCTGGTGGCAAAACAACCCGTAGGCAAGGCAAATTGCAGCAAAATTGTATCGTCTTGTTGCGTTGCACTAAGCTGCTGGGGTAGCAACCTAATAGAACGACGCTCTGCTTTTAGACGAAAATCAATCAGTCCTTGTACCAAGCCGCTATGCTCAGCCAGCCAGGCAGCTTCCAGTTGGGCCGCTTGATGCTGTGGCTGGGATTTCTCGGCGGCAGGCAGACCACAGAGTGCAGCCGTAGGGTGCAAATCGCCTTGCTCTATACGTAGCTGCAATGCCTCCAGCCCTTCATCTGCCCTGAAAATAGAACCCGAGCCATCCAGTTGCACAATATCACCTCGTAACAAGGTAGTGAAATGACCTGCCGCAATCCTCGCCGAAACTTGCTGGTTGAATAAGAAAGAACGAGCCGCTGACAAAACCAGGCCACGCAGCTGCCGATCAGCAATACCCTGACCAGCAAAGAGTGCTTTGGCTTTCACCAGGTTACCACCATCGATGCCAAAACGTTGCTCGCCATAATAGTTGGGAACACCCTGCTGCACCTGGGCCAATCGCTTCAGCACTGCAGCAATATCATCGACCTGACGTAAGCGAATTTGGAAGTAATTGCGTTTTAAGGCCCCCAGCCTCAACTTACGGTGGTGGCGCTGCACCTGTATAATCCGGTAGCCCTCGCCCTGCCAGCTTTGCCAAGGCACCTCGGCTTTGATTGGCCATGGCAAGCAGAACCACTGCCTTGTAATGGCATGGCGATCTTTGCGGCCGGCAAAACTAATGTCCCGGTTTTTAAGGCCGGTACGCTCTGCCAGCTGCCTGGCGACATACTGAGTATTCTGGCCAATTTTCTCAATCTGCAGCAGCAGATGTTCCCCTGCACCGCTGGGGCTAAAATTGAGCTCTTCATCCACGACAAAATCATCGGGCTGGCTACGAATGTTGGCTTTGGCTTGCGGCCGGCCATACAACCAGGCCTGAGTGCTTGCAGCCATCAGCAAGCCACCAGCAACACCACAGCCTCAGCAGCAATGCCCTCTTTACGGCCAACAAACCCCAACCGCTCGGTTGTCGTTGCCTTGACATTGACCTGACTCAGCTCGGCCTGCACATCCGCAGCTACCACGGCCCGCATGGCGGCAATATGCGGCGCAATCTTGGGGGCCTGCGCCATAATGGTGATGTCCAGATTACCCAATTTCCAGCCTTGCTGTTGCATGGTGGCCACCACCTGACGCAATAACAAACGGCTGTCGATATTGGCATAAGCTGCGTCGGTATCTGGAAAGTGGTGACCAATATCACCCAGTGCTAACGCACCCAAAATAGCATCCGTCAGTGCATGCAGCACTACATCACCATCCGAGTGGGCCAGCAGTCCTTGCGGGTAATCCACTTGAACACCCGCCAGAGTCAACGGGCCTTCGCCTCCAAAAGCATGTACATCAAAACCATGACCGATGCGAAAAGCTGTCACTGTTGTGTCTCCAAATAAAAAGCAGCCAAGGCAAGATCCTCTGGCCGGGTCACTTTAATATTGTCGCTGCGTCCTTCCACCAAAAGCACCGACTGCCCCGCCCATTCCATGGCAGAGGCTTCGTCGGTCACCACTACGCTCTCAGCCAGTGCAGAGCGAAGTGCCTGTTTTAATGGCAGCAGAGGAAAAAGTTGTGGTGTCAGTGCATGCCAGAGATGGGTGCGATCCACGGTGTGGTCAATGGTAGGCCCACCACGTTTCATGGTATCGCGCACCGGAGCAGCCAAAATCCCGCCGTAACCAACTTGCTGACAGCTGTCAATCAAGCGATTAAGATCGGTAAGATGCAACAGCGGCCTGGCTGCATCGTGCACCAGCACCCAGTCAAACTGAGCCGGCTCCAAGGCTTCAAGCGCTGCCAACACCGAGTCAGCACGCTCACGGCCACCAACAACGGTTCGCACCCGTGGGTCTGTGGCCAGGCTGGTACTGGCAAAGTAAGGGTCTTCTGCACCAAGTGCAATCACCAAAGGCAGATCGTGATGCAGCTGACGAAGGGCTGCGGCACTGTGCTCCAGGATGGTGCGGCCATGTAAGCTGAGGTACTGCTTGGGTAATTCACTTCTCATCCGGCTGCCAATCCCTGCGGCAGGGATCACAGCCGCCAATCGGTGCAGGCTAAAAGCGGTCATCTCCGCTCCGGTTGTAGTGGCAAGGTAATCCCCTGACGCTGATCATTCAGGCTTGGGCTATCAGTGACAATTCGAAAGAAAACTTCATCATCGCGAATCATACCAAGCTCATTGCGGGCTCGCTCTTCAATCGCTTCCAAGCCAAGCCGCAGATCATCCACATCGGCCAGCAACAGACGATTGCGCTTGGCCAATTCCTCATTGGCTAATGCCTGCTGCTCTAATTGCTGAGTGAGTTGCAGGTAATCGCTGACACTGTGCTGTCCAAACCAAAGTCGGTATTGCAGTAGCAGCAACAAAATCAATAAGGCAATTGTCAGTAACCGCATGCCACCGGCTCAGAGTTCATCATTGGGTTATTATGAAGCTTTCGGTGCGGTGAGGGAAGGGCTAACTGGTCACAAGCGGGGCGCGCAGGATGGGTTTGGCAAAATTTTTCCAGTTAAGGTCCGTGGTCAGAAGCAACTCACGCAGACTAAGAGCCCGGGGCGAGCTGCGCTTTTGGTTGCTCCACTGATGACCACAGCAGCACGCCGTCATCACCACCTTTACCGGCTGAAGCAAAAATTTATCCGTATTATCAGTACTTAGTGGCGTACCGGCAAAGGCAAACCAACCATGCTGGTTGCAGTGTAAGCGCTGACCGGCAATGTCGACCTCATCGATCGCATCCAGCAAAATACGCTCTACGCCAAGCTGCTCCTGATACACAGGTACCAGCAGGCCAGGTTTGGCAGCTTTTTCAAAAAAGCGGGCAATTTGATCTGGTCGCTGCCTGTTCAAGGGACAGCTGACCGCCTGACTGGCAAACCAGGATGCATTCTGACTGTCCAACAACAATGGAGATTGCACCTGAAGGATACGCTGCGCCGCTTTGCGAATGTAAAACGGCAAGCTGGCCAGCTGACGCGGCAGCTGGACAACATCACTGGCGGGACACTGTGACAAGCGCAGCAACTCGCGCTCATACAACGCATTGCAAAGCTCGGTATAGGTTTGGTTCTGGCCAGAAGCCTGCCAGAAATGAGGTTGTTCAGTTGAATCTTTCATCATGCTCTGATGGTAACGGAGGCTGAGCAGCTTGCACAAGAAAAAACAACGCCATGGTGGAGTTAGTACCCATATTACTTCACCTGAAAACTTTGCACGATGGCCTCAAACTCACCACTTTGCCGCATTAGTTCCAACTGCGCTTGCAGCTGCTCGACCAACTCAACAGGCACATCCGGATTTAGCGCTAGAAAGTTACCGGCGATCCCATCCAGTGCAATCGTTGCTTCAACGACTTCCATGGTCTGTTGGTAGTCTGCCAGCCAAACCGGCATCACCAGTTCGGAAGATACCATCAAATCGACCCGCCCCTGTAAAAACAGCGGGGTAGCTGCCGACTTGGACTCAAAGTCCAGCAGATGCTGACCATACCGAAAGCCTTTTTCTAAAAAGTACTCTTCAAACACGTCACCCCGGGCCACGGCTATCATGTACCCTTTCGCGTCTTCGACTTGCTGCAGTTGGATATCGCTTCGACTCTTTAACCGGTAAAGATAAGGAGTGGTATACGCCAGCGGCCCAACCCACTGAAACATGGCATCGCGCTCTTTGCTACGAGAGGTCGAGTAAAGCCCTGCTTGTGGACTGGCTAATGCATGTTCAAAAGCGCGACGCCAGGGATAGAGCTCAAAGCGACAGCTGATGGTCACACGCTCACACAGGCGCCGCACAATTTCTGTGTTGGTGCCGGTAATGACACCATCATGCTCATAACTAAAAGGCGGAAAATGCTCGGTATAGAGCACCAACTCATCAGCAGCCGCGCAGCAGCTCCAGCTGAGCATCAACCAATAGAATGCTCTTACTGCCTTCAAATCATGACTCCTGAATTACTGCAAAAAACTGCGAATTGCCAGATAATCCTGAAACAATAGCTCAGGATCAAAGTCCGGCACAGCCCCCACACGGCTTACCGGGGTAAACACGGCCTGCAACTCAGCCTTTGGGTTCAGTAAATACAACAACACCCCATGATCTACCTGGTAAGCCATAGGATCAGAAGCATCCGCTGCACCCGCTTCATAGAGTATAGCCAATGTTTGCTCAAAGTTTTTGTGCTTTTCACTGCCATCAATAGCTACCAAACCACGAATATCGGCTGCAAAGAATGTTAGATACTGCTGCAAGACTTCGGGGGTGTCCCGAGCAGGGTCCACGGTATAAAATAATAACTGAATATCGGCGTATTGTTGCTGCTGCTCCAGCTCCAATTGAAAACGACTAAGCTTGGCCAGCGTCATCGGGCAAATATCCGGGCAATAAGTAAAGCCATAACTCAGCAGGTGCCATTGCCCCTTTAGATCCTCACGGGTAACACGCTGCCGGTGCTGATCCCAAAGTTCAAAGTCGTGCAGAGGCAGAGGGTTGGTTAACAACACTGCCTGCTGCAACTGCAAAGATCCTGGCTGTCGCTGTAAAAAAAAAAATACCGAAGCTACCAACAGCACTACCAGCAGGATAGCTGCAACCAAGGTATGTCGAACACTCCAGCGCATCAAGGCCTGGCCTCAGTCAGCCGTGCTGTAGTAAAGCAGCCGGTTCATCAGAACATAATCGCCCTCAAAGGCCATTAAAGCAATGAAAACGACAATGGCAAAAGTGGGAATAATCAACAACAATTTCAGATTCAGGCTTTCCCATTTCACATGCATAAAGACACTTAAAATCACGCCGGCTTTAATCACCATAAAAAATAAAATCAGACTCCAGCGTAATAGCCCCTGCAGCTCCATGTAATCGACCATGTAAGAAAAAAAACTCAGTACAAACAGCCAGCCCCAGACTTTCAGGTACATACTGACCGGATGCTGTTGATTCACGTCCTGCGTCATGTTTCACCTCACCAGAGATAGAAGAATGCAAAAATAAACACCCAAACCAGGTCGACGAAATGCCAATAGAGACCGGTAATCTCGACAATCTCATAGCCCTTTTTATCGTAATGCCCTTTATGCAGACGCCAAGCCACGATCAACAGATAGATCACGCCACCCGTTACATGGAGCCCGTGGAAACCGGTGATCATAAAAAAGGCAGCGCCAAACTGCTCGGCTCCCATCGGATTGCCCCAAGGCCGAACCCCATCCTCTATCAGCTTGCTCCACTCAAACACCTGCATGCCGACAAACATGGCTCCCAGCACAGCGGTCGCCAGCATCAGCCAGACTGCCTGTTTGCGCATGCCCCGGTAGGCGCTGCTCACCGCCATCGCCATGGTGCCGCTACTGGTAATCAAGATGAAAGTCATAATGGCAATCAGCAGCAGCGGAATCGTTTGCCCGGCAACCGTTAGGGCAAAGACTTCACTGACATTGGGCCAGGCTTCGGCGGCAGACCAACGCACATTCATATAGGCAATCAGGAAAATACTAAAAATAAAGGTATCCCCCAGCAGGAATACCCACATCATCAACTTGCCCCAGGACATCCGAAAAGCTTGCTGATCAGCCGACCAATCGGCAACTACCCCCTGCCAGCCGTCGGGTCTGTCTGAAAACGATGGATTTGGTTCAGTGCTCATCGCTTCCTCCTTAGAAGCCGCACAAGGCAGCGAGTGAATCAATGGTACCGGCCGAGCTGGTTAGTAAGGCAAACAACACCAGCCAAATCCCAAACAAGTAATGCCAGTAGGTGGTACAGAGTGCCAGGCTGGCAACCACTTTGTCACTGCTCTGCCGCCGCCAGTAACGCTGCAACAAACCACCAAGCGCAACCACGCCACCGAATAAGTGCGCCAGATGCACTGCTGTCAGTAAATAAAAGTAGCTGCTGGCTGGGTTGGTGGTCAGACCAAAACCGGCCAGCGCCAACTGCTGCCAGACGTACCATTGCGCCAACATAAATCCCAACACAAAGAGAACTGCCAGCATGACTGCCAGCAACGATGCCTGCAATTGGTCCTTGCGTGCCAACCAAAGGCCAACCTGCATGGCTAGGCTACTCAACAGCAAAATGCCGGTGTTCCACCACAACTGCACCGGTCGATCAAAAGGCAACCAAGGCTCCCCGGCCAGGGCATGAAAATCGCCCATTTGAGAACGACCCAGCATCGTCATAATAAAAAGTAAAAAAATCACCGTTACCGTAGCGAGAAAAAATCGCAAGGCGGTGCGGGCAGGCCAGTAAGTAGCTGCAGGCTGCAATAAGGATGGATCCATGCCTTCAGGTTGAGCCAGCCAGGGTTTTTCCGTCAATTTACTGAAAATACTCATTTGCCAGCCTCCGCAAAAGCGGCAGCATCAGTTACTTCCACTGCACTGTTGGGCACATTCTGGGGAATAAAGTCATCTTTGGCGCCAGGTACGCTGAAATCATAAGCCCAGCGATACACGACCGGTGCTTCCGGCCCCCAGTTGCCGTGCTTGGGTGGGTTATCCGGTGTTTGCCACTCGAGCGTAGTTGCACCCCACGGATTGGCAGGCGCTTTTTCGCCTGAACGCAAACTAATGATGACATTAACAATGAATACCAACTGCACCACAGCAACAATGATCGCAGCTACAGTGATATTGGCATTGAGCAGCTGTGCCGACTCAGGAATATAGTCGGTACCAGCCATACCAAAGTAGCGCCTTGGCACGCCAAGAATACCTAGATAGTGCATCGGTAAAAACACTGAGTAGGCACCTACTAAGGTGGTCCAAAAATGGATCTTGCCCAGGCCGGTATGCAGCATACGGCCAGTGACTTTCGGGAACCAGTGATACAAAGCAGCGTACAGCACCAGGATTGGTGATAAGCCCATCACCATATGAAAGTGGCCGACCACAAAGTAGGTATCGGATAAGGGCAAGTCAATCACCACATTGCCAAGAAAGAGGCCGCTTAAGCCGCCATGGATAAAAGTAAAAATAAAGCCTATTGCAAACAACATCGGCACAGTCAGATGAATGTTGCCTTTCCAGAGCGTCAGGATCCAGTTGTATACCTTCAATGCGGTCGGCACAGCGATAATCAGCGTCGTGGTGGCAAAGAAGAAACCAAAGTAAGGGTTCATACCACTGACATACATATGGTGGGCCCAAACCACAAAGCTAAGTAAGCCGATCACCACGATGGCCCAAACCATCATGCGGTAGCCAAAAATATTTTTGCGGGCATGGGTCGCCAGAATATCGGACACAATGCCAAAAGCCGGCAAGGCAACAATGTAAACCTCGGGGTGGCCAAAAAACCAGAACAGATGCTGAAACAAAATCGGGCTGCCACCGGTGTGATCCAGCGTTTCTCCCATGGATATTATGGCCGGCATAAAGAAGCTGGTGCCAACCACCTTGTCCATCATCATCATAATGGCGCTAACCAACAGAGCTGGAAACGCCAGCAAGCCCATAATGGTGGCGACAAAAATGCCCCAGATGGTCAGTGGCATCCGCATCAGTGTCATGCCTTTGGTGCGGGCTTGTAAAATGGTACAGACATAATTCAGCCCGCCCATGGTAAAGGCAACAATAAAGATACCGAGCGAAATCAACATCAGCAGGATGCCCCAGTCTGCCCCTGGCGTACCGGGTAAAATGGCTTGCGGTGGGTACAAAGTCCAGCCTGCCCCAGTAGGCCCGCCCGGCACAAAAAAGCTGGCCAGCAGCACGATAACTGATAGCAAATAGGTCCAGTAGCTCAGCATATTCAGCAACGGGAACACCATGTCCCTGGCACCAATCATCAGTGGGATCAGGTAATTGCCAAAGCCACCCAGCAACAAAGCGGTCAGCAAATACACCACCATAATCATGCCGTGCATGGTAACAAACTGCAGGTAAGACTCTGGGTTGATAAATGAGAACTGATCAGGGAATCCTAGTTGCAACCGCATCAGCCCAGACAGGACTAAGGCAACCAGGCCAACAAAAATTGCCGTGATGCTGTACTGAATGGCAATGACTTTGTGATCCTGACTCCAAATGTACTTACTGACAAAACTGGTTGGATGATGCTCATCGGCATGCTCGGCAATCGCTGTTTGTGTCATCAGTCTCTCCTTGCCAGTTGCGCAGGTTGCAATGAATTGATGTAGGCGACCAGGTCATCGATGTCTTCTTCCGTGCGCAAGGACTGCACCAGCAAGCTCATCTGGGCACCGTAAAAGTCATCCGGGTGACCACCGCGAACCCGGTCGCGGAAGTAAACAATTTGCCGGCTCAGGTACCAAGGCTCCAGGCCCGCCAGCCGAGGCGCATTCATATGAAAACTGCCCTCAGCCTGTTCGCCATGACAATGCACGCAATTGCGATACAACTGCTGCCCACGCCGAAGATCACCGTCCGCTTTTGCTCTGACTGGCTCTGGGAGGGAACCAATATAGGCCAGCAGATGCTGCATGCTTTGCTCATCACTCACTAGGTTGGCCATGGCTATCATCTGACCGCCAAACACATCACCTTCCGTGGTACCACGAACTCCTTGCTGATAATTTTTCAACTGCCGCTGCAGGTACCATAGATCCTGGCCAGCCAGACGAGGAGCATGCAGCCCTTCGTTGCCCTCCCCCTGAGTACCATGGCAAGCGGCACAGACCATGTACTGCGCCCGACCAAGCGCCGCATCCCCGGCCGTACGGCTTTGAGTTTGTGCAAAGGTCACCTGGCGAGCCAGCCAACGTTCAAATTCGTCGGGCTCTTTCACCACCACCCGTCCGCGCATGGCGTAATGGCCAATGCCACAGAGCTCTTCACACATCAGGTCGAAAACACCTGTACGGGTTGGGGTAAACCATAAAAAACTGGAAATGCCTGGCACCATGTCCATCTTGACGCGAAATTGCGGCACGGTGAAATTGTGCAGTACATCTTTGGAACGTAGCAGCATTTTTACTGGCTGCTCCAGTGGTAACACCAATTCATTGCTGAAAATCAGAATGTCGTCTTGACCAGCAGGATCGGATGGGTCAATACCAAAGGGATTATTTTCACTGACTAGCCGGGTATCCACCTTGCCCAGCACACCATCCTCACCGGGAAAACGGTAACTCCAGTGCCACTGCTGACCAACGGCTTCCACCTGCATCGCATTATCCGGTGGTTTGACAAACTGCCCCCAAACATAGAGCCCGGGTGCCAACATCGCGGCAATGCCAATGGTTGTTGCCAGCGTTAGCCACCCCTCCAGCTTTTTGTTCTCTGGTTCATACTCCGCTTTAAGGCCTGGCCGGCTGCGGTAACGAAACAGCACATACACCAGAAACAAATTGACCGCCACAAAGACAAACCCTGTGATCCAGAATGTCAGCTCGACGGTGTTGTCGATGGCAGACCAGTTGGAGGCAAGAGGAGTGAAATACCAGGGGCTGATGAAGTGAAAAATGACGGTACCGATGATAAGCAGCAGGATAATGATTGCAATCGCCATAACCCAGATAATCCTTTAATCAGCAAAAGTAACAGGACACTACTTCAACAGATGAATCGGACATCAGAACACACGGTATGCAACTGTACAGCCAGCGCATGGCTGCAAACCGAACACTTTTTCGTCTGTACAGTCACTATAGGTCATAAACCAACATGCTGCACAAGCCAATGCATAAAATTTGTACAAAATGTGGGAGTTGAAACAACCAGAGCCGCTTTAAGAGGCTCTGGTTGTGCAGAGATGCAGGCAGTCAGGGCATGGCTTTAACAAAGCGTTTAAAGTAAATTTGTGCCCGTACTACCCAGCCAGGAGCAGCTGCACCGGTACCAGCATTTTGCAGCTTTGGATGCTTGCGAACCACTTTTTTTACTGCAGCTTCTTGCTCGGGATTGATGTCGATAAAAAGCACATGCTTGCCTTCACTTAGCACCTGTTGGAAGCGTTTAAAATGAATGTTGGGTTCCTGAATACCGATAAAACCACCTTCCCAGGTACAAAAGCCCAGTACCACGATGGCCAGAAAAATAAAAGGCACCCAGCCTGCGGCGGTTTCTGTCCAGCCACTAAAATAAGCGACCAGCAACACAATAGCTGCCAGAATCACACCAACCACAGCTCCAACTTCGGTGCTATGCACCACATCGCTTTTTAATACCGGCGACACTTCAGGCAAATGATGCAGTTCCACTTCAGCATCCTGCTCGCTAAGCACATGAATTTGAGGTGTATCTATCCCTTTGGCTTCCAACTCATGTTCGATCGCTTCCAAGTCATCCAAATCATCGCTTATAAAATACCGTCTTATCATCTTCCAGCCCTCTGCTTGGCAAAGACAAGTTAGTGTAACGATCTAGACTGCAGACTGATCGCCGCATCGGAATAACCACGTCCGTGACTCAAGTATAGACCTGAATAACAAAATTGGTGAAAAAATAAGCAAAAATCAACATTATCAACAAAACAGGTACGGACTTTGCTGCTTCAACCACGTTTATCTTGCTTGTTTGATACAGGATAGCTGAGTGGGCAGATGGATCAGAAAACTGGCTCCCTTACCGGATTCGGACTCCAGTTGAATGCGTCCCTGTAAGGTACTGGTAACCAGGTTGTAGACAATGGCCAGACCTAAACCACTGCCGCCCTGACCGCGCCGGGTGGTAAAGAAGGGTTCAAATACACGTTTCTTGATCGGCTCCGACATTCCATGGCCATTATCCTGTACCACCAGAAGCACCTGATCATCACAGTAAGGATCGACCTGGATCAAAATCTTAGGCTGAATGCTCAGGTCACTGAAAGCATGGACACAGGCATTGATTACTAGATTGGTGAGCACCTGTGCAATTGCACCAGGATAGGTGACCAGCCTGACGTCAGCCGGACAGTGTACATCAAAATCGACCTGGTACTCTTTGGTATAAGGCTTTAAGGTAACCAGTACCATCTGAATGTAATCATGCAGGTTAATAGACTGCAGCTCGTAGTGCACCTGATCAACGGCAGTCTGCTTAAAATTACTAATGAGTTCATCGGCTCGCAACAGATTGCGCTCCAAAATTGTCTGACTTTCCACAATTTCAAGCAGGTTTTTTTCGAGTATTGAACGGGACAGCTCATTTGCTTTAAATTTTTCCACTAACCGTGCAGTCAGTTCCTTGCTGTACGAATTCGCCGTTAAAGCAACCCCTATCGGAGTATTAACCTCGTGCGCTACACCAGCAACCAAGGTGCCCAACGAAGCCATTTTTTCTGCTTCTACCAACTGGGCCTGGGTCGCTTTGAGCTGCTCCAAATTGGCTTCAAGACGCTGGGTTCTTTGCTGCACCTTGGCTTCAAGCTCTGCATTCAGAGCTTCCAGCTCTTTTTGGTATTGCAGCCTCTGGCTGGCCGACAAAGCACGGCCATACAAATCGGCCAAAGCGGCAACAAAGCTGGTTTCATCCGGTAGCCACTGCTTTGGCTGCTTTGTTTCTTCACAGCAGATAATACCTATCATGGCACCCGCATGGCGAATAGGGACATCCAGCATGGAAAAAATACCACGCGGCAACAGGTAAGGCTCGGTAAACTCGCTGGTTGCTGCATCAGAGCGGGCATCGCAGGCTGCAATCACACGCTGTTGATCCAAGGCATTAAAGTAGTTTGGAAAATCGTTCCGCTTTAACACCAAATCTTCCACCGGCTGCCAGTGTCCCTGATCCAGTAGGGCCCGGCAGGCAATGCCTTCACCCGCTGGCAAATACAACCAAATGCCCACACGGCATACAGCCAAACCTTGCTGGCAGGCCGCCAGCAACAGCTGTTCGGCCTGTTCAAGCTCTCCGGCATCCAGCACAGGGCTCATCGATACATCCAGTAAAATATTTTCCAGCGTTAGTTCCATGCTTTGTTTGGTGCTATCCGATAAAGACAAGGCTTATAATCAGCTGATGATGAACCAACCGATTCAATTAAGCTTAGTCATGTCTTGAAAAATGAGCCAAAAAAATCCCAAAATTGGTGTTCGCTGCACCTGAATACAGTAGCTAATCAGCGAACACTGCGGTTGTATAAATCCATTAAAAACCAGAGCCAGGCTGTTGCAAAAACACCAGCTCTTCATCCGTTGAGGTACGGCCTAGTATGGCATTACGATGTGGATAGCGACCAAAGCGTTCTATAATATCGCGGTGTTTGATTTCAAATTGCAGGTTCTCCTCCAGCCCATCCTGATCGTACAACCGCATCGCCACATCGTGAATAGCCAGAGACTCACTGTGCATAAAAGGCAGGTATAAGAAGCTCTGCTCAGTCGGGGTCAGTTCCTGATCGGCGCCGATGGCAATGGCTTCCTGTGCCAGGCCCAGCGCCAAGGGATCGCAAGCAAAAGCCTCAGGGCTATCGCGGTATATATTGCGCGAGAATTGATCAAGAACGATGATTTCAGCCAAGCGCCCACGTGCTTGCTGGCGCCAGGGATACAACTCGCACTGGGCGGCCATCCGATGCAGCCCGGAGAAACAGTCACGGATTTGCTGATCCAGCTCAGGATCTTTGACAAACCATTGCTCAGGGTTTAACTCTTCAAACCAGAACGTTAGCACGGTATTTAGCTGGGTTTTCATCGCAGGCCTCAAGCAAATAGGTAGTGGATCCCATACTAGGTGCTATCCGCCAGGCCTGCAAGCCTGAAACTAACCCTGTGTCAAATAACGCAAATGCCCTAAAAAAGTACGAGCCACTGGGCCCAGGGTATCGGCATCGTTAAAATTCAGATAAAAGGTCATACTGCGACTGCTACCTCTGGGTAAAGGCAGCTCCTGCAATTGGCCAGTATCCAGATAGGGCTGAACCGCATGGCGCGGTAACCAGGCGAAGCCAAGATTCTTCTGTAGCAGCTCAATAGACGTGCCTACATGACTGACGGTCCAGCGCTGCTCCGAGCCTAACCAGCCGTGATCTTTATCACGGGCTTTGCCGGAGTCACGCAGCACGATTTGCCGGCAATCTTTTAAATCTTCCAGGGTCAATTCACGCAGCAACTGATGCAGTGGGTGCAGCGAACCAGCTACAGCAACAAATTCAACCTGGCAAATGTCTTCACTGAGGTTATCGGACAGGGTAAAAGGCGCTACCGCTATTTCTGCTTTACCCTGCGCCAGCAGTTCATTGGCGCCGGAGAGCACAGTTTCCATCAACTCAATGCGGATCAAAGGGTACTCGTGCGATACCGCCGCCAGCGTCTGATACAAGATGTCTCGTGGAAAAGCTTCATCCACAGCAATACTCAGGGTCGACTCGACCCCGGCCTGCAGGTTCAAAGCAACCTGTTCCATGCGCTCGGCTTCAGTCAGCAAAAAGTTGATGCGGCGCAGTAGTTGTTCACCAGCGGCTGTGAGCTGAGTTTTTCGTCCCTCGACTTGGAACAAGGCGACGCCCAGCACATCTTCCAGTTTATGCACCGCATGATGAATGCTGGACTGGCTTTTAAACACGGCTTCAGCAGCCTGATGGAAACCGCCATGCTCAGCTACGGCTTTAAACATACGCCATTGCTCTAAGGTGGAACGGGCCATGTGTTGCTCCTTGCTTCAGGAAAAAATAACAACCCGGCTTTGCCGGGTTGTTTTCAAAGGGACACTTAGTTGGAACGGCTCAGAGCTGCGTCTACTGATGCTTTGCCAGCTCCACTGAAAGCCAGAGAGACACTGGCAGCCAGCAAAGCCAGGCCAAACTCGTAACCATTGTTGCTCATAAAGAGGCCATTTTCAAAATGCACGGCGAAAATGGCGACCAGCATGGTCAGTGCCAATACCGCTGCCGCCGGTCGGGTCAGCACGCCAGCAATCAGTGCCAAGCCACCAAAAAATTCGGCCGAACCAGCCAGAAAAGCCATCAGCACACCAGGCGCCAGGCCAATGCTTTCCATCCAGCCACCTGTTGCTGCCAGACCATAGCCACCAAACCAGCCAAAGAGCTTTTGCGCGCCATGGGCGGCAAAAATAATGCCGACAGGAACCCGTAACGCCAGAGCGCCCCAACCTGCATCGGTTGCACTTAGTTTTTTCAGTAATGTCATTGCTTTGTTCATCGCCGTACCCTCACTGTGATTGATTGATGTCGACCCATGGCCGTTCATGCCAATGCGTTGTCGATGGTGCTAGCATAGAACAGAGCAATGAATGATAAAATTGGATTATTAGAATCAAAACATTCGAATTAATGGGATTAATAGCCGCGATATACTCAGTCTTCCATGATCTCAGCGTAACGTTCTACCAGAAAATCGATCAAAGCCCGGATGGCTGGCAACATACCTCGGCGAGATGGAAACACCAGATGAATGACTTCCCGCCGCGGCTCCCACTCCGGTAGCAACTGGAGCAGCCGCCCATCTGCCAGCTCTTGCTGCAACATCAATAGTGGCAATTGCGCCACACCAACCCCGGCCAGAGCAGCCGTTTTGAGTGTCAGCATATCGGTGGTGGTAAAACGTGGTTGGAATGCCAGCTTTAGCTGCCCCTGCAACGGATGCTGCAAACACCATTCGTGCACTTCCTGGGGTCTGCTCCGACTCATGCTGGGCCAATTTACTAATGCTGCAGGTTCCGCCGGCAAACCACCTTGGGCTTCAACCAACTCAGGGCTGGCGACCAGGCACTGGCCCCGATCCGACAGCACCCGCAGCACCAGCTCACTGTCTTCCAACGGCAAGGGCCTTACCCGCAGCGCCAAATCTACTCCCTCGGCCAGCACATCGACCCGCCGGTTGGTCGCTTCCAGCTGCACCGTGACGCCAGGATAAAGCAGCATAAATTCAGCCAGCATGGCCCCGACATGAAAGTGCAGCAAACCCACCGGGCAAGTCAGCCGGATGGTCCCGCAAGGCTCCGCCCGAACGAAGTCAATGGCTTGCTGCGCCGCTTCAGCCTCCACCAACATAGCCCGGCAATGTTCCAGGTACTGCTGCCCGACCTCGGTGATCTGAAAATACCGGCTGGAGCGCTGAATTAAACGCACTCCCAGCCGCTCTTCCAATAAAGCAAGGCGACGACTCAATTTGGATTTGGCAATGCCAAGCGCCCGGCTGGCCGGTGCAAAGCCACCGTGCTCGACCACCTGAACAAAGTAATAAAGATCATTTAAATCCTGCATAGACCCCCCAGCCATCGTTCTTAAAATAGAACGCTGCATCACAGTTTAGCAGTCTACCGTCACATTCATACCGCATATAGACTTTAAAGCCGAAATGTACCGGTTGCACTACCGCCACCGGTGACTTGCTAAGGAGCGAACCATGAGCAAACCCTATGTACGCCTGGATAAAAACAATGCAGCGGTGCTGCTGGTCGATCATCAGACCGGATTACTCTCACTGGTACGTGACATCGACCCGGATAAATTCAAAAACAATGTGCTGGCACTGGCCGATCTGGCAGCCTACTTTAACCTGCCAACCATTTTAACCACCAGTTTTGAAAATGGTCCGAACGGCCCGCTGGTCCCTGAGCTAAAAGAAACCTTCCCGGATGCCCCCTTTATTGCCCGCCCTGGCCAAATCAATGCCTGGGACAATGAAGAGTTTGTTGCTGCCATTAAAGCCACCGGCAAAAAACAATTGATCATCGCCGGTGTCGTCACCGAAGTCTGCGTCGCCTTCCCAACCTTATCGGCTTTGGCAGAAGGCTATGATGTCTTCGTGGTGACCGATGCCTCAGGGACCTTCAACGAGCTGACGCGCGATTCGGCCTGGCAGCGGATGTCCGATGCTGGTGCCCAGTTGATGACCTGGTTTGGCGTTGCCTGTGAGCTGCATCGTGACTGGCGAAACGATGTGAAAGGTCTGGGACAGCTGTTCTCCAACCATATTCCGGACTACCGCAATTTGATCAACAGCTTCAACACCCTGACCTCAGGGAAATAAATTCGTTGACTACCCAGCCCTGCAGCCTCCCGGTTGCGGGGCTGTATTATTGGAGCAGACCATGGCCAAACAGCCACCGACAACAACCGGGGCATCGATTTTGATCCACCATCAGGTGGTTCCTGATGCAATGGCTCACTACGAAGGCTGGCTGGCCGATATTATTCAGGCGGCTGCTGAGTTTCCGGGCCATCAGGGTGTCACCATCGTCAAGCCCGCCAAAGGGCAGCATCATTATGAGATTGCAGTCCGTTTCTCCTCTGAAGCGGATGCCAGACGCTGGCTGGAATCGCAAGTACGCCAGCAACTGATTGCTGAGGTTGCGCCCTTACTGCAGCTACCTGAAAATGTGCGCGTGTCTACCGGCATCGATCAGTGGTTTCAACCGCTTGATAGCGATGCACCGCATCCGGTGCGCTGGAAGCAGTGGCTGGTGACCACGCTGGTGATCTGCCTGCTAACTATGCTGGTCCCCCCGGTGCTGCAACTGCTGTTTAAGCTGGCTCCTGCACTCGGGATCTGGGGGCTGCGTCATTTACTCAGCGCCGCTGTGATTGTTGGTCTGGTGGTGTATCTGATTATGCCGCGATTGGTGCCTTTGCTGGCCGGCTGGCTGTTTAAGCGCTAAACCCCAGCACTGGTCACCATGATTTATTCTATACATACGAACAGAATGTTAGATTTTATCCGTTATATTCATTCGTGAAGCTAAGCTAGAGTAGCATGCATCGCAAAGCACCGCTTTGCAGCAACAGCTTAGGAGTCCAGCATGATTGAGATCATTCGTAGCCAGCAACGCGGTACCGCAAGCTTTGGCTGGTTGAAAAGCCGCCACACCTTTTCTTTTGGCCATTATTACAACCCACAGCAAATGGGCTTTTCCAAACTGCGGGTGATTAACGACGACCGGGTCCGTGCCGGTGCTGGTTTTGATACCCATGGCCATCGCAACATGGAAATCATCAGTTATGTGCTCAAAGGGGCCATGGCGCATAAAGACTCAGCAGGCAACGAGCAGATTTTACCGGCCGGTGAGTTCCAGCTGATGAGTGCCGGCCGCGGTATTTACCACAGTGAATACAATCCAAGCCAGCACGATGAGCTGGCATTTTTGCAAATCTGGATAGAACCCAATCAACTTGATGGCGAGCCGGACTATCAGCAAAAGCACTTTGGTGAGCAGCCTGGTCTTACCCCGGTGATCACGCCGGATGGCCGCGATGGTACCTTGCAGATCAGGCAAGATACCAGTCTGTCGCAGCTACGGCTTACTGAGCAGCAGCAACTGGAGCTTCCTATGCAATCAGGCAGAGCTTATTACCTGCATCTGATAACAGGCGAGCTGAGCCTTGCTGGCGAGCAACTGCAGCCTGGTGATGGCATCAAGCTGATGCATCCGTCGCCAGCCACAGCCATCGCTGGCTCTGGCTCGGTGCATGCCTTATGGTTTGATTTGCCCGGCCTTAGCACCTAAATTTAAGCAACCGCTGTTCACGCAGCACAGAGAGTGAGGATGGTATGAGTACAGCAAGTAAACAGCTGGAGTCCGATTGCAGTGTGCAGCACGGCTGCGCCGCTATCGAGCTGATTATTTACCCTAAGCCCAAAGATCTGGGAGGCTTTTCTGTTCGGCGCAGCCTGCCGGTGCGTGAGCGGCGCAGCATTGGCCCCTGGATTTTCTTTGATGAAATGGGTGCGGCCGAATTTGCCGCTGGCAGCGGCATCAATGTGCGGCCGCATCCGCACGTCAATCTGGCAACGGTGACCTATCTGTTTGAAGGTGAGATTTTGCACCGCGATTCTCTCGGCAGCTATCAGCCGATAACGCCAGGCGATATCAACCTGATGGTGGCTGGCAAAGGCATCGTGCACTCCGAGCGCGAACGACCGGAAGTGACCGCCCGCGATCACCGGCTGCATGGCTTGCAACTGTGGATGGCATTGCCTGAAGCCGACGAGGAAACCGAGCCGGCCTTTCACCATTACCCCTCGGCCACCATCCCTGCCACCCACATTGATGGTGTGCCGGTGCGGGTGTTAATTGGCAGTGCCTATGGCTTGAACTCCCCGGTCAAAACCTTTTATCAAACGCTCTACCTGGAAGCTGAGTTGCTAGCAGGCCAAAGCCTGACGCTGCCAAGCAGCCCAGAGCGGGGGCTTTACCTTGCCAGCGGCGAGCTGCAGCTGCAAGATACTGTCGTGACGGCTCACCAGTTGGTGGTGCTGGGCGCAGCTGACGGGGTGCAGATCACCGCAACTAAGCCCAGCCGTATCGCCCTGATTGGTGGTGAAGCCATTGGCAAGCGCTATATGGAGTGGAATTTTGTCTCCAGCCGCAAAGAGCGGCTTGAACAGGCAAAGCAAGACTGGCAGCAAGGTCGCTTTCCAAAAGTACCGGGCGATGAAGAGGAATGGATCCCATTCCCAACGTAATTGGACACACCATGCGCATTGCAGTGATCGGCGGCGGTATCAATGGTTTATGCACGGCCTGGGAATTGGCAAAAGCCGGCCATCAGGTGCAATTGTTCGAGCGCGATGCACTGATGCAGGCAACCAGCCGGGCGTCATCCAAGCTGCTGCACGGCGGCCTGCGTTACCTTGAACAAGGCGAATTCCGTCTGGTACAGGAAGCGCTGCAGGAGCGACGCTGGTGGCTCAATAAGACCAGCCAGCTGACCCGCCGCATTCCGTTACTGTACCCACTGTATCGCCAGGGCCGACGCCCGCGCTGGCAACTGAAAATTGGCCTTATGCTGTATGACTTTTTTGCCGGTCGCAAAGGCATTGGTCGCCACCGCTGGTTAACGGCAGCACAAACGCTGCGCTGCTCACCTCAGCTGACAGCCGAGGGCTTGCAAGGGGCTTACTTGTTTTTCGATGGTCAGATGGACGACTATCAGCTAGGACTTTGGGTCGCAGCTCAGTGTCGCAAAGCCGGGGTCGATATTTTTGAGCACCAACCAGTACTGAAACTGGCCGCCAGCGGCGATCTGCTACTTAGCACAGGCTGGCAGTCCTTTGACCGCATCATCAATGTGGCCGGCCCCTGGAGCGAAGCTTTGCTGCAGCAATCCGGCTTGCCGGTGCAGCAATCGCTGGATCTGGTGCGCGGCAGTCATTTGCTGCTGCCGACCTTAGGTCGCTACGGCCATATGCTGGAGGTACCGGGCAGTCGTCGCATCGTCTTTGCCTTACCCTATAAGCACCAGTGCCTGCTGGGCACGACGGAGGTCCGGCAACAGCTGCATGAGCCGATTGCCTGCTCTGAAGCAGAGCGCGATGAGTTGCTGGCAGTGTACAACCAGTACTTTCACCCTCAGGTACAGCCAGTCGATGTTCTGGATAGTTTTGCCGGTGTACGGCCCTTATTAAAGAGCAGTACCGATAGCAGCCGCGCCAGCCGGGAATATAGCCTGCACTGGCAACAGCAAGTGTTAACAGTCAGTGGTGGCAAGTGGACCACAGCACGGGCGCTTGCCAGGCAAGTCGCTAAGCAGGTACGGCAGTCCACGAAATAAATAGTATCCGCTGGTAGTGCTCAGGTGCCGCGATTAAAAACCTGAGTCCTCTAAATACTCAACCAGCACTTTTTTAACCTCACTTACCACAGCCTCTTGAATCAGCGAGTCTTTTTGCGCTAGGAACTCACTTTTAGAGTTAAACACTTTTTCATAATCAATAGCACGAGCGATTTCGACTCCAGCAACTTGATCAAACAGCAAAACACGAGATTGCATCGTAACCATAACCTGATCATTGTCGCCCCATGCATCAAGGATTGCACTGTTTCGATTTAAACGTGCGTTCACCTCATTCAATCTCCGGGTTCTATTTCCAAATCCAAATAAATTGCTCACATCGGAAACAACACTTAAGCCGGCAGTGGTCATTTCTCTTGCATTCATGCCTCCTTGGTATTGGGCATAGTTAAAAGTAGGAGGACTGACCTCAATAACCGGACCTTTAGCATTACGCTTATGAGGCAGCGCTTTGAACTCACCGCTTTCTGAAACAGCACGAGCAGTGGCCAGCGTTACGTCTCGAAGATAGTTATTTTGCTCATCACGGATCCTTTTAATATAAATAACGACTTCTTCTGCACCCCAGCCGGCTTGTGCCGGACCAGAAAACGGCAATGAAACAAAAGCAAGCGATGCAAGGAACAACGAAAGAACGAGTTTTCTGTATGTGAACATAATATTTCACCTATTTGTAGTGGGGTTGGCAACTACAAAAACAACAACCAATATCCCTATTGAACGTAAACACATCCCCAGTGTTTCTTTTGATTAGTGCATTGCGTTTACTAACTGTGCTTAATCATCTAAGGCCACTAGAGTGCGCGGTTTTGGTAAACAACATAGGTGATTCTTAAGTCATCATTAAGATGATGCAACCGTAATCAGGCTCGATCGGATCTTAAGTACCATTAACCGGCGCTTAGTGACGAAGGATCAGTTACTGACGGTTAAATTTGGTTAGTAAACGTGCAATTTGCGCAGTGCTTCGCTACTATCAGAACACCTGCTTGCTGCACACTAGCTCAACATGGATGGTAGAAAACGGAAACGCGGAATCAGAGCATCCAGAGAAAAACTGGAAGCTGCTATGTTGGCGAGTGGCTTTGAAACACAAGCCGAACTGGCACAGCAAATAGCGCAGAATGAAGGCATCTCAAAACCACCCTGCGATTTAGTCAGTAAAGTCTTTCGGGAACAAGCCGTATCCCCGCATAATTTGGCCCGTATTGCTCACGCGTTGCAGGTTGAAGCTCACACTATTTACCTCTCTAAAGATGACAATCCGTTCACTGAAGTAATCTCCAGCCAGAGTCCTATCGCACAGCCCCTTTTAACCAGTCGTTCAAAGAATAATCTCTGGCTGGCCCTGCCAGCGTTGGTGATCCTGCTAGGAGGCCTAATTTGGTGGCAACAGAGCAATGCAGATCATACTTCTCAGCAACCAGCCAGCACCAAGTTGATCTCACCAATAGGTAAGGTGTTAATTGTGTTGCAGGCTCCAGCCAACCTACATCCACTTGCTGAGCAAGTTGCTAGCCAAATGTCTGAAAAAGATACCATCCGAGCCATAGTCTTGAGTAGGCCAGAGACTTATCAGCTGCCGGCAACGGAGGTTCTAAGCAGCTGGCAGGCCCATGGCGTTTTGCACCTTGCCCACCACAAAGATCAATTTTACGCGGCCATTACAGCGACATTGACATCACATCAGCACAGCCTGACTATCGATCAAAGCGTATTTCACCACGCAGAATTTGCAGCACAAAGCGCAGCGATACGCGATGCGATTGTCACACAAAGCCAGCGTTTTATTGATGGCGAGCCACTCGCCCCGATTTTGTCAAACTCCAGCGTTGCACTGGGCCATTTTTTGCAGGGGAAAAATAAGCTATTTATCAGCCATTCAGCCAGCAGTTATGTGCTCGCTGAATCGCATTTTCTTAAAGCTCTGGAATTGGATACAAACTTCGCCGCAGCCAATGCCGAGTTATGCCGCATTTATGTTCGCAGTAGTTGGATCCAGGATGAAACACCGTCGCTTGAGAAAGCAGCCACCTTCTGCCAGCTGGCCGCAGAACAACAACCAGAGCTACTGGAAGTGATCACCGCTCAGGCAGAGTTACTGGCACGTACAGGGCGTGCCAAACAAGCGTTAGATCTCCTAAGTGAGTATGTCACCTTAACTACCGTCGATGCGGATGCCCTCACCGTCAGAGCCACAGTGCACATGGCGCGCCTTGGTGAGGACGATCCTGAACCTCAGGGGCCACTTGCAGAAGCCTATGCCAAACAAGCGGTTCAGTTGGTCCCTGGCCATTGGCAGGCTAATAATAGTTTAGGTAACTTGTATTTTATGCTGGGCGACTCTCAGCAGGCCAAAGCGCAGTTTGCAAAAGCAAGCCAGCAACATGAAGTGATCCTGGCCAACCTGGGTACGCTGCAAATGTGCTATGGTGAACTGGAGCAGGCTGAACAAACCTATCAGACATTAATCAACCACTTCGATTACGCACATTTCGGGCATGAAAATTTAGGCAACCTTTACCACATGCAACAGGATTATGACAAAGCCATTAAGCACAAACTGCTCGCAATTGACAAACAGCCCGAGGTGGCGATTCATCAGGTATGGAGTAGCTTAGGCGAGCTGTATATGCTGCAGGGTGATCACGAGCCTGCAAAACAGCATTACAGCCACGCCCTGACCCTGATTGAGCGGGATGAGCTGTTGGGTAATATATCCCTCAGTGACCAGTTGCACAAAGTGTACTACCAAACCAAACTGCAGCAGCTGACAACAGAAGCATCACTTCCTGCAAGCCTGTCACAACAAGTTGAGCTGTTTTTAGCGGATCAGGAAGATCTCGGTCTGCAAGCAAAAACCCACCTTGCCTGGTTACTGGGTACAGTGGATAAAGAGGAAGAGAAACAACAACTCTGGCAAGACATCTCAGCCATCTGCCCGGTGTATGCGCTTTCTCCAGAGTTGCTGCAGCAGGATCAGAGCATTACCAGGGAAAAGCCGGCCACGCCATAAATCCAGATAAAATAGGGAGCTGCAGCAATCCGTCAAGTAAGCCTGTGCCTGGTAACCCCTTGCGCTTACAACCTACCCCAGTATGATAAAGCCTGTCAGCCTGATGGAGAAAAAGGATGCCACTATACATTGAAGACCGGCTACGCTGGATGCGCGAAATGCGCCAAAAAAGCCCCTGCAAGCGCTGCGGCTTGCTATATAACCACCACATAAAAGCCAAGTGCCCGGATTGTGGCACCCTGGATAGTCAGGAGCTACGCGAGCTGCTAGCGCAAAAAGAGGTGATTATTGGTGATTTACGCCGTATGGGCTGGATTTTTGTGGCTCTTGCCGCTATCGCTGTTTTATTCTTTTTCTGGTAGTAAAATGAGCTGGTGAATCATTCACCAGAAGCTCACTTTTTGAATGAAAGATGTATTCCGGCTCATCGCGGCATCTAGGCTTTTTGATCTATAAAATTTATTCATCGCCCGCATTTTTTGACAGGCTAATGTAGGTGTTCAGAAATTGCTGCTGCACATCCTGTTCATCTCTTGCACTCTTAATCAATGGCTGTCCTCTGAGAAAATGATCTGTCTAGCACCAGTCAATTAACTGGCTGCAATCGAGATTTCAGTATATACCAGTAATTCGAGTCTATAGAAGCAGGTAAAACCTCACTAAAGCACCGTGGTTGCAGGCTGTTGTTTAAAAATGTTTTTTACACTTTAAATTGAGACAACAGTCGTTTAAGTTCCTGTGCGCTTTGCTCTAGTTCATTTACCACACCACTTAATGAATCACACCGGGTTTGTCGGAGGCTAATTTTCTTGAGAGAATTAGCACATGAACAAAAGAACAACTTATTCCGCAGAAGTCCGCGAACGTGCAGTTCGCATGGTTTTGACCTCAGAGCATGAGCACCCATCCCGGTGGGCTGCACTGGTGTCTATTTCATCAAAAATTGGCTGTACACCTGAGACATTGAGGGCTTGGGTTAATCGAATCGAAGTAGACTCAGGCAAAAGGCCCGGTGTTACTTCGGATGCAGCAGCCAAGATCAAGCAGCTTGAACGAGAAAACAAAGAGCTCAAGCAAGAAAACGAGATCCTGAAGAAGGCCGCTGCATTTTTTGCCCAGGCGGAGCTCGACCGCAAACCGAAGAAATAGTCCAGTTTATTGATTCGCACCGAGCGTTGCATGGTGTCGAGCCGATGTGCCGTGTGTTGCAGATCGCGCCATCAACGTATTACCGGTGCAAGTCACTTGAAGCGCAGCCTGAGCGACGCTGTCAGCGTTACCATCAGGATGATGGCTCTGAAGCCTGAGATCTTGCGTGTATGGCAGGATAATCGGCAATGCTATGGCATCAGGAAGGTCTGGAAGCAACTGAAGCGTGAAGACTTCACGGTGGCTCGCTGCACGGTTGCCAGACTGATGAGTACGCTTTGGATCTAAGGGGTTCGCCGAGGCCGTCGTTGTATCACGACGATCCCTGACGATAGCGCTGCTAAGCCATTGGATCTGGTGAAACGGGAGTTCAGTGCCAGCCGGCCAAACCAACTGTGGGTTGCAGATATCACTTATGTTGCTACGTGGTCAGGCTTTGTTTACGTTGCCTTCGTAATCGATGTGTTCTCCCGAAAAATCGTGGGCTGGCGTGTGATGAAGACGATGCAGACACAGTTGATTCTGGATGCATTAGAGCAAGCCTTATGGGCCAGAGGCAAGCCTAAAGGCGTCATTCATCACAGCGACAGAGGAAGTCAGTATGTCTCGATACGTTACTCTGAACGGTTATCAGAAGCAGGCTTTACAGCTTCTGTTGGTAGTGTTGGCGACTCGTATGACAATGCCTTGGCTGAAACGATTAACGGCCTGTACAAAGCCGAAGTGATTTATAAAGACGGCCCGTGGAGAGGGCTGGAGCAGGTTGAGCTTGCAACGCTGGACTGGGTTGACTGGTTTAACAACAGACGATTGCTGAGTTCAATTGGCGATATCCCGCCTGCTGAATATGAGGAAAACTACTATCGACAATTAACCCAAGATACGGCAGCATGACTCAAACAAATCCGCCTCCGAATTTACCGGTACGATTCA
>NZ_JAFIFQ010000089.1 GCF_020831925.1 Alkalimonas sp. | reverse complement strand
TGATCGACTTTATCCGCACCTATGACTTCTTCGATGGCATCGATATCGACTGGGAGTTCCCTGGTGGCGGTGGTGCCCTGCCCGAACTGGGCAGCCCACAGGATGGCGCCGGCTTTGCCATCTTAATGCGTGAGCTGCGTGAAGCGCTGGATGCACTCAGCCTGGAAACCGGCCGCGAGTACGAACTGGCTGCCGCCATGAGTGGCGGGGTTCAGAAGCTAAGCGTAGTGGACTGGGAAGATGCCCATCCGTACATGGATTTCATCAACCTGATGACCTACGACTACTATGGCGCCTGGAGCGGCACTCTGGGCCATATGACCGGCCTGTACCCTTCCGACAACTCGCCCATTGCCGGCTTCTCCGCCGATGAAGCGGTGCAGTACCTGCTCAACCGTGGCGTACCGGCAGAAAAAATCGCCCTGGGTGCTGCCATGTATGGCCGTGGCTGGACCAATGTCAGCGGTGTGGTCGATGGCAACCCCTTCAGCGGCATAGGTGGCGATGGCATCACCGGCGGCTGGGAGCGCGGCATCATGGACTACAAAGCCATTGAAACCGACTTTATGGGAGGTCCGGAAGCCAGTGGCATCAACGGTTTTACTGTCGGCTGGGACGATGAAGCCAAGGCCAGTTATGTCTGGAACCCGACCACCAACACCCTGATCAGCCTGGATACCAAACGCTCGGTGCGGGAAAAAGGCAGCTACATATTGCAGCATCAGCTGGGCGGCATTTTCGCTTGGGAAATCGATGCCGATAATGGCGCCATCCTGAACTCAATGCATCAGGGCCTCGGACACTCAGAACAATAACTTAATAAAAACAACGCCCGCTGTTGCAGCGGGCTTTTCTACATCGTTCAACAGAGGCACCATCATGAAAGCAATGACATACCCTAAGCTGAATTCGAAACAACTACTCACCATCGCTACTTTGCTGGCGAGCCCTGCTCTGCTGGCACATGGCTATGTGGAGTACCCCAAGGCCCGTCAGCAAATCTGTAAAGAAGATGGCGGCTATTGGTGGCCGGCCGATGGCTCCGGCGTATCGAACCTGGCCTGCCGCGCGGCCTTTCAACAATCGGGCGGCTATATGTATACCCAGCACCACGAGTTTGCTATCAATATCCGGGACTACCACAACATAGCTGCAGTGCGGGCGGCCATCCCGAATGGCACCCTGTGCGCGGCGAATGATGATCGCAAAGCCGGCATGAACATCGCCTCCAGTCACTGGCAAAAAACCGAAATTAACCTAGCTCAAACCCCGGTGTTGCCGGTACGTTTTCGGGCTACCACCCCGCACAACCCGAGTTTTTGGCAGTTTTTCCTGACCAAGCCCGGCATTGATCCGGCGGCCCGCCCGCTACACTGGGAAGACTTAGACTTGATTTATGAAACTGGCAATACACCGGCCGAAGCCGGCTATTACCTGTTTGATGTGCCATTGCCAGCGGATAGAAGCGGCCCGGCTATTCTCTATACCCGCTGGCAACGTAACGATGTGGTAGGCGAAGGCTTTTACAACTGCTCGGATATACTCTTTACCGGCGGTGGTGGCGGCAGCGATCCGGTTGACCCGCCGCCAGCCTGGTTTGATAAAGGCGCCTTTGTCGATTTGCAAATACCGGTTGCGGCAGGCGATAGTGCCCAGCTGCGGGTGTTTGACAGCCAGGGTCAGGAGCTGCTTGATCAAAGCTGGACCATCAATGCCGCGCAGTTGCCACAACAGTGGGCCTTTGATATCGCCAATCAGGTCAATGCCCAGCATGGCTCGCTGATCCAGATTGGGGTGCTAAGCAATAACGCCGTGCAGCTTAGTCCGGATTTAGCCAGTAACCGTTTTTACCTGTCGGACAACAGCTACTTTGTCAATCTGGATATCCGGGCTGGTGAAACCAACCCGGTGCCGGATGATTGCCAGGGGCATGATCCGGCAACTGCACCGGCTTACCCCAACTGGACCCAAAACGACTGGGCTGGGAACCCCAGCCATGCCGTCTCGGGTGATCTGATGCAACACCAGCAGGTGCTGTACCGCGCTAATTGGTGGACTCAGTCGACGCCTGGCTCGGACGAAAGCTGGACACAGATCTGCGCGTTCTAATCAGTCTGCTTTAATCACTCAGCTCAGGCAGCCGGATCAACTGATGCACCTGGATCCGGCGGCCTTCTTTGGGGCTTGCGGTAAAGCGGCCCCGAATACGCACCTGCTGCCCTACCAAATCCTGGACCAAACTGTCCGGGTGAATGCCGATCCGACGGTGGGCCTCATCTTCCAGCCAATAATGTCTGGGGTCGTCAAACGACTGCACCTGACCGGTGATCACCACCACATGGCCATTAAAACGCTCCGGTTCGGCCACCAGCTTGGCAATCGGCACTTCCAGCGCCGCATCGCTGCAACTGCCAAGCAGCCACAGCAACAACCCAGTCAGTACCAAACGAGCTGTCTGTTGCATGTTTTTGCTCTCCCAAAATAGCAAAAACCCGCGCCAGCGCGGGTTTTCAATCACAGCATTAGCCCAGCCAGACCCGGGCGTTGCGGAACATCCGCATCCAGGGGCTGTCTTCCTGCCAGTCATCCGGATGCCAGGAGTTGGCCACGGTGCGGAATACCCGCTCCGGGTGCGGCATCATAATGGTAGCACGGCCATCGCTGCTGGTCAGGGCGGTAATACCCGCCGGTGAGCCATTCGGGTTGGCCGGATACTGCTCGGTGACCCTGCCAAAGTTGTCCAGATAGCGCAGCGCCACAGTGCCACTGTTGTTGGCGGCAGCAAAAGCCTGCTGGCTGGCAAACTCAGCATGGCCTTCACCATGCGACACCGCAATCGGCATGCGCGAGCCAGCCATACCGCTGAAGAACAGCGACGGGGTTTCCTGCACTTCCACCAGGCTAAAGCGCGCTTCAAAACGCTCTGATTTGTTGCGCACAAAGTGCGGCCACAAATCAGCGCCGGGGATCAGGCTTTTCAGATTCGACATCATCTGACAGCCATTACAAACCCCCAGTGAGAAGGTATTGTCCCGCTGGAAGAAAGCAGCAAACTGATCGCGCGCCTGTGCATTGAACAAAATGGATTTAGCCCAGCCTTCACCAGCACCTAAGACATCACCGTACGAGAAGCCGCCACAGGCGACCAGGCCATCAAAGTCGCTAAGCTGACGCCGGCCAGACAAAATATCACTCATATGCACATCAATGGCACTGAAGCCGGCCCGGTTAAAGGCAGCCGCCATTTCCAGATGCGAGTTCACGCCCTGCTCACGCAAAATAGCCACTTTGGGCGCAGCGCCTTTGGCAATGTAAGGCGCGGCAATATCGGCGTTCAGATCAAAGGTTAAGCGGGTATTGAGGCCTGGATCGGCCTGATCGGCTTTGGCATCAAACTCCTGTTTGGCACAATCCGGGTTGTCCCGCATCGCCTGCATCTGATAGGTGGTTTCGGCCCAGATGCAGCGCAGTTTGGTGCGGCTTTGCTGATACACCAAGGCATCGCCACGACGCACCAGAATGTCGTCGCTGCTGTTAACCCAACCCAGCAGGTGGCTGCAGGCAGCCAACTGATGTTCGGCCAGCACTTGCTGCACATGCGCCAGTTTGTCATTGCTAACCTGCAGCACAGCGCCCAGCTCTTCGCTAAACAGCACTGCCAAGTCATCCTGACCAAGGGCTGCGATATCGACGTCAAAACCAGCCTTACCGGCAAAAGCCATTTCGGCCAGCGTCAGCAACAAGCCACCGTCGGAGCGGTCGTGGTAGGCCAGAATTTGCTGCTCACGCACCAGTTGCTGCATGGCATCAAAGAAGTGTTGCAGCAGCTCTGGCGACGCCAGGTCCGGTACATCTTGCCCCAGCTGTTGATACACCTGCGCCAGACAGGATGCACCTAAGCGGTTCTGACCCTGGCCTAAATCAATCAGCAGCAGGCTGCTGTCACCGCAGTCGGTGCGCAGCTGCGGCGTCACGGTTTTGCGAATGTCTTCTACCCGGGCAAAAGCGGTGATCACCAAGGATAATGGTGAAGTAACGGCTTTTTGCTCGCCATCTTGCTGCCACTGGGTTTTCATTGACATCGAGTCTTTACCGACCGGGATGGTCAGGCCAAGCTGTGGGCACAACTCTTCACCAATGGCTTTCACCGCCTGGTACAAACCGGCATCTTCGCCCGGGTGACCGGCCGCGGCCATCCAGTTGGCTGAAAGTTTAATGCGCTTTAGCTCACCGATATCGGTGGCGGCAATGTTGGTGATGGCTTCGGCCACGGCCATGCGGGCAGAAGCGCCAAAATCCAGCAAGGCCAGCGGCGTGCGCTCGCCCATTGACATGGCTTCACCATGGTAACTGTCGTACGACGCAGCCGTCACCGCACAGTTGGCCACCGGCACCTGCCAGGGGCCGACCATTTGATCGCGGGCCACCAAACCGGTCACGGAGCGATCGCCAATGGTGATGAGGAAGGTTTTCTCGGCAATGGTCGGTAAGCGCAGCAACCGCTCGGTGGCATCAGCCACAGTGACGCTATCGAGCTGCAACGGCTCACCAGCGGTCTGGCTGCTTTGCACGTCCCGGTGCATTTTCGGCGCTTTGCCCAGTAAGACATTGAGCGGTAAATCAATCGGCGTGTTGCCAAAATGCTGATCCGACAGCACCAGTTGCTGCTCGGCAGTCGCTTCCCCCACCACGGCATAAGGGGCACGCTCACGGCGACAAATGTCTTCAAACACCGCCAGACGCTCTGGTGGGATCGCCATCACATAACGTTCCTGCGACTCGTTGCACCAGATCTGCAGTGGCGACATGCCCGGCTCGTCGTTCGGCACCTTGCGCAGTTCAAAACGGCCACCGACGCCACCATCGTTCACCAGCTCAGGGAAAGCATTGGACAAGCCACCGGCGCCGACATCGTGAATAAAGCAAATCGGGTTGTCATCACCAAGCTGCCAGCAGCGGTCGATCACTTCCTGGCAACGACGCTCGATTTCCGGGTTTTCCCGTTGCACCGAGGCAAAGTCCAAATCTTCCGCCGACTGACCGGACGCCACCGAAGAAGCAGCACCGCCGCCCAAACCGATGTTCATCGCCGGGCCACCCAGCACCACCAGCTTGGAGCCTGGTTTCATCTCGCCTTTTTGCACATGATCTGCCCGAATGTTGCCCAAACCACCGGCCAGCATAATCGGCTTGTGGTAACCGCGCACTTCCACGCCGTTGTGGCTGTTGACCTGTTGCTCGTAGGTACGGAAATAGCCCACCAGATTCGGCCGGCCAAATTCGTTGTTAAAAGCCGCGCCGCCCAACGGGCCTTCCAGCATAATGTCCATCGCATTGACAATGCGGCTTGGCTTGCCAAAATCGGTTTCCCACGGCTGTTCAAAGCCCGGAATACGCAAGTTCGATACGGAGAAACCCACCAGGCCAGCTTTTGGCTTGGCACCCACACCAGTCGCGCCTTCGTCGCGGATTTCACCGCCAGAGCCGGTGGCCGCACCCGGGTAAGGAGAAATGGCGGTTGGGTGGTTGTGGGTTTCCACCTTCATCAGAATGTGGATCGGCTCGTGAT
>NZ_JAFIFQ010000031.1 GCF_020831925.1 Alkalimonas sp. | reverse complement strand
GTGTTCCGTCGTCCAAGCGCGAAAGACGATAGCGGCAAAGGCTTCACTCTGGCGCAGAAAATGGTCGGTAAAGCTTGTGGCGTGACCGGTGTGCGCCCTGGTACCTACTGTGAGCCAAAAATGACCACCGTCGGCTCGCAGGATACCACTGGCCCAATGACGCGGGACGAGCTAAAAGATCTGGCCTGTCTGGGCTTCTCGGCCGACCTGGTGATGCAGTCGTTCTGCCACACAGCGGCTTATCCTAAGCCGGTGGACGTTGACACCCACCACACCTTGCCAGATTTTATTATGAACCGTGCCGGTGTATCGCTGCGTCCGGGCGATGGCATCATCCACTCCTGGTTAAACCGTATGCTGCTGCCGGATACGGTCGGTACCGGTGGTGACTCGCACACCCGTTTCCCAATTGGGATCTCTTTCCCGGCAGGCTCTGGCCTGGTGGCCTTTGCTGCTGCCACAGGCGTGATGCCACTGGATATGCCGGAGTCGGTGCTGGTGCGTTTTAAAGGCGAGATGAAGCCAGGCATTACCCTGCGCGATCTGGTACACGCCATTCCGTATTACGCCATCCAGCAGGGCTTATTGACCGTAGAGAAAAAGGGCAAGAAGAACATCTTCTCTGGCCGTATTCTGGAAATCGAAGGCTTGCCTAACCTGACGGTCGAGCAGGCATTTGAGTTGTCTGATGCCTCGGCTGAGCGCTCTGCTGCCGGTTGTACCATCAAGCTGTCGGAAGCTTCGATTGCTGAGTACCTGGAATCCAACATTGTGATGCTGAAGTGGATGATCTCCGAAGGCTATGGCGATCGTCGTACCATCGAGCGTCGCATTCAGGCGATGCAGGAATGGCTGGCCAAGCCGGAGCTGATGCAAGCGGATGCTGATGCCGAGTACAGCGCGGTAATTGATATCGATCTGAGCGAAATCAACGAGCCTATCCTGTGTGCACCAAACGATCCGGATGACGCCAGACTGCTGTCGGAAGTCGCTGGCGATAAGATTGATGAAGTCTTTATCGGCTCCTGTATGACCAACATCGGTCACTTCCGCGCAGCCGGTAAGCTGCTGGATAAATACAAAGGCCAGTTGCCAACCCGTTTGTGGATTGCACCACCGACCAAGATGGATCAGGCTCAGTTGACCGACGAAGGCTACTACAGCATCTATGGCAAAGTCGGTGCCCGCACCGAAATGCCAGGTTGCTCGCTGTGTATGGGTAACCAAGCGCGCGTTGCTGAGAACTCCACGGTCGTATCGACCTCTACCCGGAACTTCCCGAACCGCTTGGGTCAGGGAGCGAACGTCTACCTGGCTTCGGCTGAACTGGCTGCAGTCAGCTCCATCATCGGTCGCCTGCCAACCGTGGCTGAGTACCTAGAGTACGCTAAGCAGATCGATGCCACCGCGGCAGATACCTACCGCTACCTGAATTTCCACAAAATGCCGCAGTACACCAAAAAAGCGGACAATGTGATTATTCAACAAGCGGTGTAATCAACAGCTGCACTACTAAAAAGACCTGCCGCGGCAGGTCTTTTTGCTTTAAACGGAACCAACCGCATGCAACAGACAGGAGATCTATGCAGTACATTCAACGAGAGCTTCAGCTATCGCCCTATCGGCGCGGCTTTCATTTGATCACCAATGATATCATCCGCGCCTTGCCGGAGTTAGCGACACTGCAGCAGGGGTTGCTGCATGTGTTTATTAAGCATAGCTCGGCGTCGTTGACGGTGAACGAAAACGCTGATCCAACAGTGCGCGGTGATTTCGAGCGCTTTTTCAGCCGTGCAGTACCGGAAAATGAGCCTTACTATCAACACAATGATGAAGGCCCTGACGATATGCCGGCACACCTCAAAGCCAGTTTGCTTGGCAGCAGTGTGACTGTGCCAGTAACCGAAGGACGATTGAATTTAGGGATCTGGCAGGGCATTTATCTGGGTGAGCACCGCGACCGCGCCAGCGGCAGAACCCTGGTGCTGACACTGCATGGCCGTTGATCATGGCAGTGATTTAACAGGCAAGCCCTCTTAGGCACTCAGAAATTACACCCTTGCAGTACTCTGTTACAAATCATTGATTCTGCCTTAACCCACACTCTGGCATAGTGGTCTACTGGTACTGAGATCATCAGTGATTTAGCTAATTTAAGTGCGTGAGGGGCTTCAGCATGCTGACTATTCGTAATCTATCCAAAACCTACAATAACGGTGTCAAAGCCTTGGATGCTATCAATCTCGATATTCCGGTAGGAATGTTCGGCTTGTTGGGGCCAAATGGCGCAGGGAAATCCTCGTTGATGCGCACCATTGCCACACTGCAATCCGCTGACCATGGTGAGATTGTTTTTAATGGTATTAAGGTTGCTGAACAACCGGACCAGATCAGGGCGACACTCGGCTACCTGCCGCAGGATTTTAACGTCTATCCGCGCATCAGCGCCCGGGATTTACTCGACCATGTTGCGATCCTCAAAGGCATTATCAATAGCAAACAGCGCAAACAACTGGTCGATACCCTGTTGGAACAGACCAACCTGCATCAGGTTAGCAAAAAAGCGGTCAGCTCTTTTTCTGGTGGGATGCGCCAGCGTTTCGGTATTGCCCAGGCGCTGATTGGCAATCCGGAACTGATTATTGTCGACGAACCGACAGCAGGGCTGGACCCAGAAGAGCGCAATCGCTTTCACAACCTGCTCGCTGATATTGGCCAAAGCAAAGTGGTCATTCTATCGACCCATATCGTTGAGGACGTAGCGGACCTGTGCCCACGCATGGCGGTACTGGCACAAGGTCGGATCCAGCTGGAAGGGGAACCTGCAGCCCTAATGCATGAGCTTCACGGCCAGGTATGGCGCACCGTAGTTGACAAGCAGCAAGCGCCAGCTCTGATGCAGCAACACACCGTTATTTCCAGTCACTTGCAGGCTGGTCGCAGTGTATTGCATGTATTGTCTGAGCAGCAACCAGCGGACGACTTTGTCGCGGTCACCCCGGATCTGGAAGATGTGTATTTTGCCACCTTGCATAAAGTGCGGAATGGCAGCACTGCCTGCCTGGCATAAGGAGAACTGCTATGATGTGGTTGCAACTTGCCCGTTCGGAAGCGCGTTACCTGCGTCGCTTGCCGTCATTTTATATTACTGCCGCACTTTTTTTCCTGCTGGCTTTTATGACCATTGCAGTGCCTAATGTAGAAATTGCGTTCGGTGGCCCAAGCGTCCATCAGAACGCACCCTGGTCCCTGGCTATGGCGTTGATGGTCTTTAGTATTTTTGCCATGTTCCTGGTTGCCAACTTTGTTGGAAATTCCGCGACTCGTGATGTTGTAAATCGGATGGATGGTATTATTCTGGCGACACCTGTTAGCAAAGGCGCCTGGTTGTGGGGACGCTTGACCGGTTCGCTCGCGATCACCGTGCTGGTGTTTGCCAGTGTGCCTCTTGGTCTGTTACTTGGCAGTTGGATGCCCTGGCTCGATGCTGAACGCTTCGGCCCGAACGTGATCAGCTATTACATTTGGCCATTTATTTTTCTGGTGGTTCCTAGCCTGCTGTTTTGTGCGGCCTTGTTCTATAGCCTTGCCGTCGCCAGTCGCTCCATTATGGGGATGTACCTTGGGGTTGTCGGTTTCTTTATTTTGTACCTGACCAGCAGTGCCTTACTTAGCGATCCGGATTACCGGACACTTGCCGCCTTGCTGGATCCATTTGGGATGTCTTCGTTTACAGAAGTCACCCGCTACTGGACAGCGACGGAGCGCAACAGCACGATGCCTGGCCTGGAAGGGCTTATTCTGGCCAACCGGCTGCTGTGGCTTGGACTTGCTGGACTTCTTATGCTGGCAACCCATGTGCTGATCGATCCACGCCGGCCACTGTCAATACGACGCCATAAAAAGCAACAGCAAGGCAATCCTGAAATCATTGCCCCAGTCAGCATGGCGCTGACAGAGTTACCTGCACCTGAAATTCATACCGATCGGCGCAGCTGGTGGCAGCAGTTGTTGCTGCGCAGCCGTTTTGAAGTGAGCCAGATTATCAAGAGTGCCCCTTTTGTGATTCTGCTGCTGTTAACCGTTTTCTTTATCGTATCTGGTCTGCTGCAAGGTAATTTTGGCAGCGCCTATGGCACTTCCGGCTGGCCCTTTACCCGCTTTATGGTCAGTCAGGTGATCGATGGGACTGTATTGATGATGACGGTCATCCTTATTTACTACAGCGCTGAATCGGTGTGGCGGGAGCGGCAAAGTGGCATGGGCGATATCATCGACTGCACGCCGACTCACAGTTCGGTGTTTTTTGTGTCGAAACTGGTCGGCCTGACGGCTGTGATCCTTGGCCTGACACTGGCCAGCATGGTGATGACCATCGGCTTCCAGTTAATAAAAGGTCATACCTGGTTGGAGCTGGGGCAGTACATCACCCGGTTGAGCCTGTGGTATGTACTGCCGCTGGTGATGTCGGCGGTGCTGGCGGTTTTTATTCAGACCCTAAGCCCAAACAAGTTCGCTGGTATCGGCCTGATGGTGCTCTTTATCATCGTGGGGATGACGCTGTCCAATCTGGGTCTGGAGCATCATATGTTCCATTTCGCTACCAGCCCGAATAGTCTGTACAGCGACATTAACGGCTATGGCCATTTTGTGCAGCCGCACCTTTGGTACATGTTGTATTGGGGTGGCCTTACATTAGTGATGGCGGCTCTGAGTTATGGTTTATGGCGTCGAGGCAACGAAGCTAGGTTGCGCAACCGTTGGCAGCAACTGTCTTCACAACTGGCGATGCCCGGAAAGGCGACCATGACCATCGGCTTGCTGCTTTTTGTCGGTGCGGGCAGCTGGGTTCATTACAATACGAGGGTGTTGAATGCGTTTCAGACCTCGAAACAAGGCATGGATTTGCAGGCAGCCTATGAACAGAACTATCGGGTTTACCTGGATATGCCTTTACCATCCATCACTGCGGTCGATTTGGAAGTGGATATCATACCCGAGCAGCGGCGCATAGATGCCCGTGGCCATTATATGCTAACCAACCTTTCAGACACGGTGATTGAACGCATGCTGGTGCATAAGCCGCCTCATGACTCCCGGGCTAGTAGCATGCTACTGCAGCTGGAAGGAGGCTCAGTGCAAGATATAGACGAGCGCTTCGGGGTGCTGTGGCTGCAGTTTGATACACCCTTACAGCCAACTGAGTCGCGACGCCTGGACTTCGAAGTGGCGCGGGTGAATCAAGGCTTTGTGGATAAAGGATCTGACCTCAGCGTGCTCTACAATGGCACCTTTATCAGCAATTCAGAGTTGTTGCCGTCGCTGGGTTATCAAAGCAATTTCGAGTTGCAGGATCGGCATGAACGACGTAAGCGGGATCTGCCGGCGCGACATCCGATGGCGGAACTGGATGATAGCAGTCAACTGGGTGTCAGCCTGTTTTCCGGTCAGTCGCATTTCATTGATTTTGCAGTGACCGTATCCACCAACCTGGACCAGCATGCATTGGCACCGGGATATCTGGAGCGACGTTGGGAGCACGATGGGCGGCGATACTTCCGTTACCAAATGGATGCTCCGATCGCGAATTTCTTCAATATCATGTCGGCTGATTTGGCGCTTACCCGCGAAGATCATAACGATATCGCCATCAAGGTCTACCATCATCCGCGTCATGCTATGAACGTGGGGCGAATGATTGCTGGTGTGAAAGACTCGCTGGATTACTTCACCGAGCACTTCGGGCCCTATCAGCACAGGCAATTGCGGATCATCGAGTTTCCTTACCGCAGTTTTGCCCAGGCATTCCCCAATACTGTGCCATTTTCCGAGAATATGGGGTTCGTGCTGGATTTGCGCGACGAAGACGATATCGACTTTGCTTATTACGTGACCGCCCATGAAGTGGCGCATCAGTGGTTTGGCCATCAGATTACGCCGGCCAACGTCAAAGGTGCCCAGGTACTGAGTGAAACTTTGTCGCAATATGGAGCGCTGATGGTGATGGAGCGGACTTATGGCAAAGCGGCCATGCGGCAGTTCCTGAAACGAGAGCTGGACCGTTACCTGTCACGTCGGGTGTTCGATATAGTAGGCGAGACACCACTGAAGTATGTGGAAATGCAGTCTTATATCTATTACGAGAAAGGTTCACTGGTAATGTACGCACTGCGTGACCGGATGGGTGAAGAACGACTCAACCGGGCCATTCGAAACCTTATCGAGCAGTTCCGCTTTCAGCATACCCCTTACCCGACTTCTGCGGATTTGTTAAAAGCCATTCGGGCAGAAGCCCATGACGACGAGCAGGACTTTATTACTGACTTGTTTGAACGCATCGTGCTGTTTGACTTTGAGACCCAAAGCGTCATCGCCGAGCAGTTGGATAACGGCCAATGGCAGCTGGAGCTGGTTATTGAAGCCCGCAAGTACGAAGCGGATGCTATGGGGGAGGAAACCGAGCTGGCGCTGGATGAATGGTTCGATATCGGAGCTTTGCAATTGCATCCGGATCGGGTACGCAGCGATAACGAGGTGTTGTATCTGGAGCGGCACCGAATCCAGTCTGGTGAAAACCGCATTCTGCTGGTGCTAGACGAACGGCCGGCATTCGCGGGGATTGACCCGTTCGTGAAAATGATCAGCCGCGACACCAGTACCAACGTACGTCAGGTGCGTTAAGGGGCCGGTCATTTACAGGACGCACAGTACCAGCTCTGTGCTGTGCGCCTGAATATGGGGTCCTGGCCGGGGTATATCTGGAGTTCCGCGACCGCGCTGGCGGCAGCATTCTGGTACTGACACTGCATGGCAGTTGATCATGGCATTGATTTCATTGATATGGATGAGCGCGGGTCGCTAGGCTTAGGTGGATGCTAAATAAACCATTCCTACGGATTGTGCCTTCTTATCAAAACTTACTATCGAAGAACACCCTCGATGTTCGCACATAACGGCGATCAGCGCATCGCTGAAATCGGCATTACCGCTTGAGAAGCGCTTGGTCGCCAGATAGACTAAATCGGCCTCGTCAATAACCAGCTGTTTTGTAGTCAGCAGCGCATTGACAACGTCTTCAATTGTCTTTCTTGGTTGGTCATAACAGGTCTCTAAAACCCAGATGATCTCAATCAGTACAATGGATGAAATAAAGCCTGGGTTGCGCGATGTCAGTTGATCTTCAATCAGCTTATTGGCCATGGCCGACTGGATTGGGTCATCCTGAGTTAAAAAGCGCACCAACACATTGGTATCGAGCCCAATCATTGGCCGGCCTTGCGTCGGATCGCGGCGTTCATTTCCTCAACGCTGACCATGCGTTTGGGTGTAACCATGCCCCGTAGCCGGGTGATATCCTCAACAGCGGCAAGCATCTCCCAATGGCCTTCAGTCACTTTTACAAATTCTACCCGATCTCCAGGGCCAACCTTGAGATCGTTGCGCACACTGGCCGGGATAGTGATCTGGCCTTTACTGGTCACTGTTGCTGTGGTCATGACTGCCTTTCCTTTTAGATGCTGCCTTACTTATAGTAAGGTAGCAAAGAGATGAAAAATTAGCCAGTGCTTTTCAACAAGCTTGTACTCAAAAACGTTCCCTTTGCGAACCATGAGATCAGTGAACTTCAAGCCATCAGCGCTAGTTTGATCTCGCCATAGGAATACTGCTCGCCGAGTGCTTCTTTGAGTACCTTCAGGCTGTCATCCCCTAGTCTTGCGGCCGTCTTGCGGATCACTGAGATCTTATCTGCTGACACCAGTTCGGTTAGCTCCAGCTCGCCCTGCGCCACATAATGGGCCAGGTGGCTTTCGATGGTGCTTCTGACCAGGCCCCGGCGTTCGGCAATCTGCTCCAGACTAAGTCCTTGCCGGTACAGGGTGAAGCTTTCCAGTCGGGTATCGGCTTTGTTTTTACGGGCAACTGGCTGCTCAGGGCTGACCGGCGCCTGGTTGGGCTCCAAACCCTTTTGCTGGCAATAATCGGCTACCAGCTGCAGGATAGCGTCACCGTATTTTTCGACGGTAGCAGGGCCTACTTTCGGCAGAGCTAGCAGCGTTGAAACATTGCCGGGCAGAGCATTGGCAATGTGCAGCATCACCTGTTGATGCAGTATGCGAAAGTGAGCCAGGTTCTCGGTTTTGGCCTGTTCGGCGCGCCAGTTTTTTAGCCTTTCCAGCAGTTCCGGATGCTGCATATCAGCCAGTTGAATCGGCTCGGCGGATTTTTTTGCCGGAGCCTGCTTGCTTTGGTCGATGTGCGCCCGCGCCACGGCTTCCTGATAACGGCAGCTGTCAAAGCCCTGTCGCATGCAATCAAGCGCGGCTAGCTTTATCGCAACAAGTTGACGCAGATGATCCGCCGCCTTATTCAGTTGTTTTTTGATGGCCTTGTTGTCCGTATCAAAACTAAAAGCGTCTAGCCAGACATGTAAATCAGCCAGTTTGTCGGTAAAATAATCCGCTGCTTTGTGCAATCGCTCCAGCACCCGTGGATCTTGTTGCGGCTCGTTATGCTGACTGAATAAAGACGTCAGCTGGCGACAAAAACTGGCAGCTACAGTGTGTACTTCGGAGCCGATGTTGTTGTTGATCGCATCCAGTTGGGCAGCGCTGGTGCAGTGGATTAGCTTATGATGTTCGTGCAGGGCACTGACCAGGTCATGCAACCGTCGGCTCCACTGGCTAAAGTCGAATGCGTCCAGTAACAGCTGCTGCTGATAGTCTATTCTGGCGCGCTGCACTATGTCTTTGGTCGGTGCGGTTTGCTGGCGGCTGAAGTGGCTGACGGCCTCGTCGGTCAGTACCGAGCGGGCCGACAAAGGACTGCTTAGCACCAGCCCCTCGAAGCTTTTACAGCGACTCAGTGCCACATAGATCTGACCATGGGAGAAAGCTGCTTCGCCATCGACAATGGCGCGCTCGAAGGTCAGGCCCTGGCTCTTGTGAATGGTGACTGCCCAGGCCAGCCGCAGCGGGATCTGAGTAAAGCTACCAATCACCTGTTCACTGATTTCGCCGGAGTCCTTATCCAACACGTATTTGATATTTTCCCAGCTTAGTGGCGATAGCTGAATGTCTTGCGACTCACCAGGGCATCGCACCCGCACCAGCTCTTTTTCCAGATGAGTGATCACGCCAGTCTTGCCATTGTAATAGCGTTGCTCGGTAGTATCGTTGCGCAGGAACATGACCTGAGCACCTTTTTTCAGCACCAGCTTGTCGGCAACCGGGTAGTTTTGTGGCGGATAATCGCCGTCAATGTGAGCAGCAAACTGCATTTCTGGCCCAGGCAGAGTGGCCAGCTGGCGTTCATTAATAGCATCTGCGCTGTGATTGTGGGTGGTCAGGGTGATGTAGTCCTCACCGGGCGCTGGCTGGAAGCCTGGCTTATAGCGGCTATTTAGCAATGCCAGGGCGGCGTCATCCAGTTGATTGTCGCGCACTTGGTTAAGCAGGCCGATAAAGCGGGGATCGGACTGGCGGTAGACCTGTTGCAATTCCAGCGTCAGCCATTTCGCTTGTTGCAGCGCTTTGCTTGAGAAAAAATAACAGCTGCCATAATGGTTTTGCAGCAGTGTCCAGTCCTGCGCTTTGGCGACCGGCGCCAGCTGATGCAGATCACCGATCATCAGCAATTGCACCCCGCCAAAGGGACGGTCTCTGCGCCGGTAGCGTTTAAGCACAGCATCCACCGCATCAAGCATATCGGCCCGGACCATACTGATTTCGTCGATCACCAGCAGATTCAGGCTGCGGATAATATTGATTTTTTCCTTACTAAAGCGGTTTTGTTGCGGCAACTCAGTGCCCGGCAAATAGGGGCCAAAGGGCAACTGAAAAAAAGAATGCAGGGTCACACCGCCGGCATTAACCGCTGCCACCCCGGTCGGTGCCGTTACCATCATGCGTTTGGGCGATTGTTGTTTCAGCTCGCGCAGGAAGGTGGTCTTGCCGGTACCGGCCTTACCGGTCAGAAACAAATGCATGCCGGTGTGCTGCACCAGCTCTCTGGCTAGTTGCAGTGGCTCATTGATGGCTGAAACGGGGTCATGTTCCATGCTTTGTCATCCCTGCTGTTCGAGTGCTATCCCAACCTAAAAGTTAGAACTTGTGATGCAAAAATGCAAATTTATTGTTTATTTGGGGCTGGGATTGTCTTATGTCGGACCCTTTAAAACGCTGCAGCCGGCCGGTATCAATCCATACGCTGTACGCGTTTTGCCTGATGAATCGCCTCCAACCTTGCCTGTTGTAGAGCTTGCTTGATGGCGTCGCCCTTCATGCCAGGCTGTATCAGGGGTTTGATATCCACAGTGCGAGCGGCCGCGGCCAGTTGCGGCAGGAGCTGTTCGGCCGGGTAGTCGGCCTGCTCAAAGCCAGTGCGGCCGCGCAGATCGGCGATGCAACAGCAGATAATGGCATCCAGCCGCTCGGGTTTGCGCCACAGATCAATACCATCAAACAGTTTTAGTACGGTACTGGCTTTCAGCTCTGCCGCCCGGTGGATCAGCTGGTGGTACTGGCAGACCAAGAGTGCCAAATCCCGGCAATCGTTCGGGACTTTTAAGCGCTGGCAAAGCTGCTGAATCAGCGGCAGGCCGGTGTGTTCATGGCCATGATGGGATGGCCAGTGTTCTGGCGGGCTGACACCTTTGCCTAAATCATGCACCAGGGCGGCAAAGCGGATATCGATGCGTTCGGAGAGCTGGGTTGCCTGCTGCAGCACCAGCAAGGTATGCACACCGGTATCAATTTCCGGGTGCCACTTGGCAGGCTGGGGCACGCCCCAAAGCGCATCGAGTTCCGGCATCAGCTGTTTTAATGCGCCGCAGCGCCTCAGCAGCTCAATAAATGCCTCGGGATGCCGGGTGCTCAGGGCTTTACTCAGCTCTTGCCAGACCCGCTCGGCGCTGAGCGCCTGCAGCTCGCCACTCTCACTTAGTTGTTGCATCAATGCGAGGGTGTCGTCGGCTACCTGAAAACCCAGGTGGTAATAGCGGGCATAAAAACGGGCCACCCGCAGCACTCGCAGGGGATCTTCGGCAAAAGCCGGTGAGACATGGCGCAGCACCCGCGCTTTCAGATCCGTGACGCCACCATAAGGATCGACGAGGGTGCCGTCTTCGGCTTTGGCGATGGCATTGATGGTCAGATCGCGCCTGGCCAGATCTTGCTCCAGCGTGACATCGGGCGCAGCGTAGGTCACAAAGCCGGTGTAACCCGAGCCTTGTTTGCGTTCGGTGCGGGCCAGGGCATACTCTTCTTTGGTTTTGGGGTGCAGAAATACCGGGAAGTCTTTGCCGACTTGCTGGTAGCCTTGATCCAGCAGTTGCTGCGGATGCGCACCCACCACTACCCAGTCCCGCTCGTGAAAGGGATAATCAAGCAGTTCATCGCGGACCGCACCACCGACAAGATATAGTTGCACAGGCTTTTCCAACGTCGCTTTTTTTGCCATTATACCGAACCACTGAAATTTTTCAGCGATAAGCACAGGATGCGCGCATGTACACCGGCTTTTTTGGCCTGCACAGTCAGCCTTTTTCCATAGCTCCGAACCCGGATTTTTTGTTCCTGAGCGGGCGTCACGCCGAGGCATTGGCGCATTTACGCTATGGCCTCGGTGATGCTGGTGGCTTTGTGCTGTTAACCGGCGAAGTAGGTACTGGCAAAACCACAGTTTCGCGTGCCTTGCTGCAGGAGCTGGATGAAAACACCGAACTGGCTTTTATTCTGAACCCGACCTTGTCGGAGCTGGAACTTTTAGCAACCATTTGCGACGAACTGCGTATTCGTTACAAAAAATCCGATGCCAGTCTGAAGCTGTTGGGCGATAAAATTAAAAATCGTTTGCTGAAAAATCATCAGTCGGGCAAACAAACACTGCTGATCATTGATGAAGCGCAGCACTTGCAGCCGGTGGTGCTGGAGCAACTACGGTTACTGACCAATCTGGAAACCAACAGCCGTAAGCTGTTGCAGGTGATTTTAATTGGTCAGCCGGAGCTGCAGCAATTATTGCAGCGTTCTGACCTGCGCCAGCTGGCGCAGCGCATCACGGCGCGTTACCATCTGATGCCGCTGACTGAAGCCGAAGTGCAACAGTATTTAAGCTATCGCTTGAAAGTGGCGGGCTCTGAGCGGCCGGTGTTTGAAGCTGCCGCTGTTCGCCAGTTGTATCAGCGCAGTCAGGGTATTCCGCGTTTGCTAAACTTGCTGGCCGACAGAGCCATGTTGGCGGCTTTTGCCCGCCAGAAACCCTTGGTGGGTAAAGCGGAAGTGCAGCAGGCCGCCAACGAAATTTTACCGGCCAGTGCCGGCCCTGCTCCGGCGCTTCAGCCTGGACAGTGGCTCTGGTTGCTGGCTCTGATCCCGTTCATGGCGGGGCTTGGCTTTATTCTTGCCCGCGTATTGGGCTAGGTGGTTTGGGTAGTATACCTCGCCATCTAAAACCAAGTGTTTAGATGGCAACTAGCAGGACAAAGCGTTTGGCTTTGCAGGAGTGATGCATGTCCATTTTGATGGATGCTTTAAAACAGCAACAAAATATCGCTGCCAATACCACAGCGTCTAACCGGGTAGCACCTTTCTGGCTGGGTGTCCTGGCTGGTGCCGCTATTCTTAGCCTGGCACTGGCTGCAGGGTATTGGCTCGGGACGCAGCAGACGCCTGCTGCAGCAATGGGATCGGGTCAGAGCACTGAGCCAGTGGTGGTGGCTAGTCAGCAACAGATCCTGGCGGCCTTATCCGAAGTGCCCGTCACCACCAGCGAGTCTAAGGTAGTAGAGCCTGTCGCTGCTACAGAGCGAACAGCGACCATCGAACCAGTAACTGTGGGGCCTGAACCACTTGTTATTGCTGCGGAGCCTGAGTCTCGTCCTGCCCGAGCTGCCTTGCCATCGCTCGATGAGTTGGAAGCCACCGAGGTATCGGCAGAGCTGCAGCAACGCTTTTCTCAGGTAGTGGATGAGTTGGAGCAAGCCGGGCAGCGCCGTGAGCATGTGCGGGTGCACGATGCCCCAGCTCGGGATATTTCCGAGTTGGCGCCACAGGTCCAGCAACAGTTGCCGCCGATGCGTTTTGAAGCTCATGTGTTTGCCAGTGTCCCTTCCAGGCGTTGGGTGAAAGTGAATGGACGTACTTTACAGCAAGGCCAGTGGCTGAGCACCGATATCCAGGTGGTGGAAATTCATCCAAACCATGTAGTATTACGCTATCGGCAGCAGGAGTTCAGTATGGCGGCGCTGAGTGAATGGTCGAGGTGAGTCAGAGGTAATTACTGGCTTCCAATCCGTATTGCTCCAAATCGATGCAGTAGTCGATGTGCTCTTCCTGATGCTTGGCCAAATCCAATACTTTAGCAGGAAGGTGGTGTTGATGCTGGCTGTGATAAAACACTTTGACCTTGGGTTGGGTCGGTTTCTTCGGATTATTTTCCAGCACCAGCGCCAGTTTGCCACTGTGTAGTTTCACCACACTGCCGGGTGGGTAAATGCCGATGCAGCGAATAAAGCGCTGAGTCAGTTCACTGTCGAGCTGATCGGGCGTTTTTTCCAGTAATTTTTTGCTGGCCAGCTGTGGATTCAGTGGCTTTTTACCGATGGGGTGCGACAAATTATCGTATTGATTGACAATGGCCAGCATTCGGCCGCCCTGGCTAATCTGGTGGCCTTTTAAACCTTTAGGGGAGCCGCTGCCATCCAAATGAGCGCAGTGCTGTGCCACCCATAACGACACTTCTGCCGGCAAGCGGTTCATTGGTGCCAGCAGTTTTAGGCTAGCTGGGATAGCGTCGATATCGCTGGTAGCAGCGCCCAGTGTGACTTTCCCTATATCGTGCAGCAAAGCAGCCATGATGAGATCCTGCAGCTGACCTTTCGATAGTTGCAGTTGCTGACCAAAAGCGGCCATATAGACGGCACAGTTGATGGCATGTTGCAGCAAATCATCACTGCTTTGAGCGATACGGCTTAAGCACAGCAGTACATCCTGATTTCGGCTGACTGAATCCGCCAGGCCGCAACTGACTTCCTGTACCAGCTCCAAATCGATGCTTTGCTGACGACGGCAGCTATCAAACAGCCGGCTTTGCTTTTGTTTGAGCTGCTGCCAGGTTTTTTCAGCCTTGGGTAACTCGGCGGAAAAGTCGACCCGCGTGAATTCGCTCTCATCCGGGGCTTCGGCGGTTTGACTATCAGCCCCTGCAGTATCGTCATTTGAGGATTGTGGCTTATGTGCGGCCAGATCCGGATCGATCCAGACTCGGAGCACGCCTTTTTTACGTAGCAGCTCTATGGTTTTTTTACTTCGCACAAGGCCGGCTTCTTTAATGAGCACATCGCCAGTCTGCTGGCTGACACGCACCACAAAATCACCCGGTTGCAACTGCTGCAAGGTTACTTCCTGTAATGCCATAGGGTTGGGGTTCCTCAAACTGCTCCAAGTCAGTTTATAGTGTAGCTCAGTAACGCTAAATTAACAGTAGGGGCCAGTGCCGTCAGAATGAAAAACAGCCAGCCCGGTTGGGCTGGCTGGATAGGGCACGAAATGACATGGCTGCTATTTCAGCAGGACAATTAAATATTATCCGCCATCGTCATTAGCGAGGCGTTGCCACCAGCAGCTGTGGTGTTAACCGTGATGGTTTTTTCAGTCACCAGACGATGCAACAAACGATGATCCGCCGGTGTGGTGATCAGCGGCAAAATCGCCCCTTCACGACTGGCGATCAGCTCACCGGCCAGTGGTTTGATGGCTGTACCGGATTGCACGATGGCACCCGCCAGGTCTGGTGCGGAGAGCAAGGTGGTCATGCTGGTTAGCTTGATCACTGCCATCAAATGAGCCGGCATGCCCGCTTGAACCAGGGCTTTCACCACCGCTTCTGCTTCTGGAAGGTCTTGTTCCTCCACGGCGGTGATTACCGCATTGCCTGCGGCAATAGCGGTCAGGGCACTGAGTAACCAGTGACTGAAATCCGCCGTCTCGTCGCGCAGCAAGGCCAGGGTACCGCGAGGCTCCAGCCAGAGGGTATTGCTTTCACCCGTAGGTCCTGGCAAGCGAATCGGTTGAGCCAGTTCTTGTTCAATCAACCGCAATTGACTGCGGGCAACAGAAATAACCTGCTCCAGATCCGGCTCCAGCTTAGCTACCACCGTATTTGCGGCCAGTGAGGCCAGAAACTGGCGCAATACCGAACTACGTTGAACAATCGGTGTTTGCTGCCAGATGGCCTGAGCCGTAGCTGCCGCTGGCATGGCGTAAGCAACCGCCCGGCTGGTGGTTTCTGCCAACAACAGGGAGCGCTTTTGCTCAGATAGTTCAGCATCTTCTATTGTCAGATTGTCTTTGACCAAACGGCTTAAGTAGAAAGGACCACCGGCTTTAGGGCCGGTACCGGACAGGCCGCGACCACCGAACGGCTGCACGCCGACTACAGCACCAATCATGTTGCGGTTGACGTAGATATTACCGGCTTTGATCGACTGGGCAACCCGCTCAGTCACTTCTTCAATCCGGCTGTGTACGCCCATGGTCAGCCCATAGCCGGTGGCATTGATCTGCTCAATGACTTTATCCAGCTCTGGGCCTTTAAAGCGAATCACATGCACCACAGGGCCAAACACTTCCCGCTCCAGCAAGGTCAGATCGCTGATCTCATACAAGTGCGGTGCGAAGAAAAAGTGACGATCACCTTCTGGGATCGGGCAGGCATAATGCAGCGTGGCTTTATCGCTTAAGTACTGCACATGGCTGGTCAGGCGTTCATGCGCTTTGGCATCGATCACCGGGCCTAAATCGCTGGACAGAAAGGCCGGATCGCCTACCGTTAGCTCTTTCATGGCGCCAACCACCATTTCGATGACGTCATCGGCAATATCTTCTTGCAGGAACAAGACACGCAGTGCCGAGCAGCGCTGGCCAGCACTTTGGAAACCAGACGCTATCACGTCATCCACTACTTGCTCTGGCAGAGCAGTGGAGTCGACGATCATGCAGTTTTGACCACCGGTTTCGGCAATCAAAGGTACTGGCTCGCCGACGCGCTCCGCCAGCTTACGGGCAATCCAGCAACCAGTTTCGGTCGAGCCGGTAAACATCACCGCCTGAATACGTTCGTCCGGCACGATGTGCTCACCGACCTGACGGCCCGGGGCGATCACCAGCTCGACTACGCCTTCAGGCAAGCCGCATTGCTGCATAATCTCCAGCGTGCGGATTGCTATCAGGCTGGTTTGCTCAGCAGGCTTCGCCACTACGGTATTGCCAGTGACGATAGCTGCGGCGACCTGGCCAAGGAAAATAGCCAGCGGGAAGTTCCACGGGCTGATGCAAAGCACCACACCACGCGCTTCGCTTTCTTCTGGTAACTCCTCAGCACGGGCAGCGTAATAACGGCAAAAATCCACCGCTTCGCGCACTTCCGCAATACTATCTTGCAGGGTTTTACCGGCTTCTTTGATGCAGATAGTCAGTAATTCGTCCTGATGGCTTTCCAGCGCATCGCCGATTTTGCGCAGTAAGTTAGCACGTACTGCTACCGGGGTTTGCGACCAACTGTCAAAGGCTTGCTGGGTTCTTGCCAGGATAGCCTGCATGGCTTCGGCATCGGCGTATTGAATGTAACCTACCACCTCGTCCAGATTGGCCGGGTTGGTGACCGGATGCCCATTAATTGGCTGTTCCAGTTTGGCAATCACCGCCAGCCAGGACTCCATCGCCTGCTTGATGGGGATCAGTTGATCGCAGTCGCTGATGTCGGTGCCGCGAGAGTTCAGGCGCTCACTGCCATACACATCAGCGGGCAGTGGGATTTGCCGGTTGCGTTTTTGCCGCCAGTTACGCACGGTTTCCAGTGGGTCAGCCAGCAGGCTTTCGACTGGAATGGTTTCATCAATGATGTTGTTGACAAAAGAGCTGTTGGCACCGTTTTCCAGCAAACGACGCACCAGATAGGCCAGCAGATCCGCATGCTCACCGACAGGGGCATAGATGCGGCAAGGTACTTTATCATCACGCACTACCTGATCGTACAGCGCATCGCCCATGCCATGCAGGCGCTGGAACTCAAAACCGCTGCGATCCGGTGCCATTTCCAAAATGGTGGCCACGGTGTATGCGTTGTGGGTGGCAAACTGTGGGTAGATGGTGTCGCGATAGGCCAGTAGCTTTTTGGCGCAGGCCTGGTAGCAGACGTCGGTGGAAGGTTTGCGGCTAAACACAGGGAAATCGTGCAAGCCTTCAACCTGGCTCAGTTTAATTTCGGTATCCCAGTAAGCACCTTTCACCAGGCGTACCATCATCTTGCGGCCAACTTTTTCAGTGAGTTCGCGCAGCCAGTCAATCACATGGATGGCACGTTTTTGATAGGCCTGCACGGCCAGGCCAAAGCCCTCCCAGCCATCCAGTGCCGGATCGCTGAACACCGCTTCAATAATATCCAGCGATAAATCGAGCCGGTCGGCTTCTTCAGCATCCACGGTAAAACCAATGTTGTACTGTTTGGCTGCTACGGCCAGTTGCTTCAGAAGGGGGATCAGCTCGGTTAAAACCCGATCGCGCTGAGCGAATTTGTAGCGTGGGTGAATGGCCGACAACTTAACGGAAATGCCCGGGCTTTTAAAGGGGCCTTTACCAACCGCTGCTTTACCAATGGTCTCGATGGCGGTCAGATAGCTTTGGAAATAGCGCTCGGCATCGGCCATGGTACGAGCACCTTCACCCAGCATGTCGTAGGAATAGGTATAGCCGCGCTTTTCCTGCTCTTTCGCACGCTCAATGGCGCTGCTGATGGTGGTACCCATCACAAACTGGGTGCCCATGATTTGCATGGCATAGCGCACTGCCTGGCGGATCACCGGCTCGCCCAAGCGGCCACAGGTACGTTTTAGCAGGCCAAACTGCTGAGCTTTACGCTCATCGCTGTAGTTGACCATTTTGCCGGTCATCAGCAAGCCCCAGGCCGAGGCATTGACAAAAATCGACGAGCTGTTGCCAAGGTGCGAGCTCCAGTTGCCTTTGGCCAGTTTGTCGCGAATAAGGCGATCCATGGTGTTGTTATCGGGTACCCGCAGCAGGGCTTCAGCCAGACACATCAGCACCAGGCCTTCTTCGGTCGATAAAGAGAATTCATTCAGCAGGGCATCGACACCGCCTTTACCTGTCTGGGCTTTCCGAATCGCCAGCACCATTTGGCGGGCCCGCTCCCAGGCCCGGCTACGGGCATTGTTGCCAACATCGGCCTGAGGCAGTAAGAAATCCAGCACCTGATCTTCATCGGCACGGTAGAAGTCACGAATTTTTTGGCGCAGAGGGTTGGTGGCCTCCAGTGAGTCACGAAATAACATCAAAACCTCCCGATAAAAACCATAGCTAAGTATGACGCGCATTCTAGGAAAAAGTTGACCAAATAGGGTGGTTTATTTTGCCTTTAAACCGGATATAATTCGGCCAAATGGCGAAATTGCCCTAAAAATTACTGTGAGCCTGCCCATGGTGAAAGTACGTGCCCTCGATCGGATAGATATGAATATTCTGGAAACCCTGCAGCGTGAAGGGCGCATTTCCAATGTTGAGCTGGCGCGGCGGGTGAATTTAAGTGCCAGCCCCTGCATTGATCGGGTGAAAAAGCTGGAACAAGAAGGCTATATCGAACGTTATGGCGCCCAGCTTAACGCCAGTCGGCTGGGTTTTGGCACTACGGTATTCATTCAAATCACGCTGGATAATACCACCAGCGATGTGTTTGATCGCTTTAAAGAAGATGTGCTGAAAATTCCCCATGTGGTGGAGTGCCATATGGTGGCTGGTGGTTTTGATTACTTGCTAAAGCTGCGTTTGCCGAATATGGATGCTTACCGCATCATTCTGGCCGAGATTGTCGACCTACCTGGCGTGATTAAAAATCATACCTATGTGGTGATAGAGCAGGTGAAAAAAGACGAGGGACTGCCGCTTAAAGCCAACGAACAGCTTTAAAAGGCCTGTCTTTGCAGACAGGCCTTACGACTTACATCCAGCGTTCGCTGTTTTTCCGCCGAGGCATTAGCAGCGGCAACAACAAGCCAAGTAAGAGACCAAAACCCAGAATAGCAGCACCCAGTACTTTGGGGTTTTGCCAAACACTGCTGTGTTCGGCATCAAACTGAACTTTTAGCTGCTCGTAAGCGCTATTGGCAACCTGCAACTGATCACGCACCCGGTTGTACTCTTCGGTACGGGTCGACAGTTCGCGGCTTAACTGCTGGTTTTGTTGTTGTAACTGATTCAGTTCTGATTGTTGCTCAGTTAATTGCTCATTCAGTTGTTGCAGTTGTACCGCCATACCGGGTGAGGTTGAAACGTATTGACCAGGGAGCCAACCACGACGATTACCTTCAAACTGAATTTGGACGTAGCCTGAGTCTGCATCCCTGTCCAGCAGCTGGATGGCATCACCAGCATTGACGGTACCGATAATACGAAACTGGTTACTTGGTCCTGAGTGAACATAAACAAACAAGGCATCGCTGATAAAAGCGGGTTCGGCAGTGTCGCCGTAGCTGTGCGAAGGAAAAATCAGAGCTACACTTAACAGCAGTGTACAGACAAAAGCGGTGGTTCTGAACATGGGCCATCCCGTGACGGTAATCATTTGGTTCTACTGAGTTCGTATCAGGATGATAGGGAGTTGTGATCGAATTGACAAGTCTGGCAGGAAAAGTCTTGTTGGCCTTGCTCAGTTATTTTAAGGTAACAGAAACAGAGCTGGCGGAAAATGACCATGGCGATGGAAATTGAGTTGAAGTTTTTGCTGCAATCGGTGCCTGCTACCGAGTTGGAAATCCTGTTAAAACCCATGGTGCAGCAGCTGCAAGCCGGTAAGGCATTGCATCTGCGCAATGGCTACTATGATACGCCAGAGCACTGGTTCCAGCAGCATGGTATGGGTTTGCGTAGCCGCCAGCAAGACGATGATATAGAGCACACCATTAAATTGGCGGGGAAGCAGCACGGTGCCTTGCATGCCCGCCAGGAATACAACGTGAAGGCCAGCCAGCTCGTACCTCAGTTGGCTGCTTTTCCTGCTACCATTTGGCCGGAGCACACCGATGTTCAGGCTTTGCAGCAACAGTTGACCGAATTGTTTCGCACTGATTTTTGCCGTCAGCCTTGGTTATTAACGCTGGCACAGAATACGCAAATTGAGCTGGTGCAGGATGAAGGTAAGATAGTCACTGCCGATAGCCAGCAACCAATTTCTGAGCTGGAGCTTGAACTGAAATCCGGGGATGTCAGCCAGGTCTTTGTGTTGGCCCGGCAATTGGTGGCGGCCTTGCCATTACGATTGGGCGTGCAATCCAAAGCCGAGCGGGGCTATCGTTTAACCGGCTCCAAACCTTTGCAGGTCAAAGCGCTGCCATCTGAGGCAAGCCCGGTATTGTTGCTGCGGCTGCTGCAACACAATGAAGCCTGCTATATGCAGGAGCATAGTCCGGATGCGATGCTGACGGTTTCGCTGGCGCTGAACCGGATTGCACAGTGGCTGAAAACACAGCCCGCTTTGCAGCGCTGGCAGCCGATCTGTACCCAGCTCTCAGCCAAAGCAGCGCAAAGCAAAGCTGACCAGCAACTATTTTATGGCTCCGACTACAATTTGCTGCTGCTGGCGTTGTCGGAGTTCTTTCTGATAGCTGAGCAGTAACACCCCAAATGAATGCATTCAATAAAGCGCTGGCGCTCTGCCAGCACCTGCCCGGTTTTACCGAGCTGACTGAACCACAGCAACAACGCTTAGGCTGGTTGTGCCGTTGTAGCCCTTTTTTAACTCGCTGCTTGCAGCAGCAACCTGAGCTGATGCAACTGCTATTGGACGATCAGGTACTGGCAGCACCATTGGATTTGACCGATCCGCTGACAAGCTTGGTTGAGCAGGATGAAGCCAGCGTATTTAAAGCCATTCGTCTGTTTCGCCATCGCAGCCTCGCGCAGCTGCTGGCGGCTGATTTGCTGCAGTTAAAAGCTATTGCTCAGGCTTTGCAGGAAGTGTCGGCACTGGCTGAGCGCTGCATCAACAGTGCCTACCATTGGACCTACCAGCAATTAACCCCTCAGTGGGGCACACCTTTGACCGACAGTGGTCAGCCAATGCCACTGTTAATTTTGGGCATGGGCAAGCTAGGCGGTGGTGAGCTGAATTTCTCTTCCGATATCGATCTGATTTTTACCTACCCGAACAATGGTGAAACCCAGGGCGGGCGGCGCAGTACTGAACATCATCAGTTCTTTTTACGGCTTGGCCAGAGGTTGATCGCCGCTTTGCATCAGGTCACTGCCGATGGTTTTGCTTACCGGGTCGATATGCGTTTGCGGCCTTTTGGTGACAGCGGGCCTTTGGTGCTGAGTTTTGCCGCTATGGAAGATTATTATCAGGAGCAGGGGCGGGACTGGGAGCGTTACGCCATGCTCAAAGCCAGGGTGATGAACCCGGATGGTCAGTACAGTGCTGAACTCAAGCAATTGCTGAGGCCTTTTGTTTACCGGCGTTACATTGATTTTTCGGCCATCGAGTCGCTGCGCCGCATGAAACAACTGATAGAGCAGGAAAACCGCCGTCGTAATCGCAGCGACAACATCAAGCTGGGCGCTGGTGGTATCCGTGAAGTGGAGTTTATCGTGCAAACGCTGCAGCTGATCCGCGGTGGCCGCATCCCACAATTGCAAACACCTTCTATTCTGCAGGCGTTACCGCAACTGACGACACATGGGTTGCTGGATGCAGCCCAGCAGCAGCAACTGACCAACGATTATCTGTTTTTACGTCGGGTTGAACAGCTACTGCAGGGCATGGACGACCAACAGACTCAGACTTTGCCAGACCAGACGGAGCAACAAGCTTGTCTGCTGGCGATGCTGCAGCTCAGCAACTGGAGCGAGCTGCAGCAACAAATTACCGATGCCATGCTCCGTATTCACCAGGAGTTTTTGCAGGTGATTGAACCGGAAGAGGCGGCCGAGCCGGATGAATTATTGGTCGGCAGGCTGCTGTGGGACAGTGCACAAAGTGCTGAAGAGTTGGCTGAGCAGGTAGATTGGCTGAACGCCGAACAGGCTGGCAAGCTGGTGGCTCAGGTACTGGATTTTCGTCAGGAGTCTCAGCGCCGTGCTGTGGGGCCCAGAGGCCGCGATTATTTAGCCCGCCTTATTCCTCAAGTGCTGCATTTGCTGGCCTCCAACCAGGTCGGTGTCTCGGTGCTGGAGCGGATCTTGCTGGTTTTTCGCAGTGTGATGACCCGTACTGCTTATCTGGAGCTGTTGTTTGAAAACCCGTCTGCCCTGCAGCAACTGGTGACCCTCTGTAGTCAGAGTCAGTGGCTAACGGAGCAACTGGCACGTTACCCTATTTTGTTGGACGAATTGATTGACCCGGCGCAGCTGTATCAGGTGCAAACCAAAGCGGATTACCAGGACAGAGTACGCCAGCGGTTGCTGCGTGTACCTGAAGAGGATCTGGAGCTGTTGATGGAAAGCCTGCGTCAGCACAAACAGGCCCAGCAGCTGCGGATTGCGGCGGCCGATATCAGTGGGGCTTTGCCGCTTATGCAGGTTAGTGATCATCTGACCTGGCTCGCTGAGGCCATGATGGAGCAGGTGGTGGAGCTTGCCTGGCAGCAAATGGTGGCTCGTTATGGCTATCCGGCAGGTTTAGCCATGGGCAGTGACAAAGGCTTTGCAGTGCTGGCCTATGGTAAGATGGGTGGGCTGGAACTGGGCTATGGCTCCGATCTGGATCTGGTGTTTGTGCACAATTGCGATAGCCTGTCACCAACCTCGGGCGATAAAGCCATCGACTCCCGGCAGTTTTATTTGAAACTGGTGCAGCGTATTCTGCATTTATGCACCACCCGCACCGCCAGTGGTGTGTTGTACGAGGTGGATACCCGCTTACGCCCATCCGGCAATTCCGGACTATTGGCCATTCATCTGCATACCTACCGCGACTATTTGGCAACGGAAGCCTGGACCTGGGAGCATCAGGCGCTGGTGCGAGCGCGTCTGGTGTATGGCGATGCTGTGATTGCCGCGCAGTTTTCACAGATCCGGGCTGAGATTTTAAGCAAAGAACGTGTCATTGCCAGCTTGCAACAGGATGTACTTGGCATGCGCGACAAGTTGCGCCAGCACCACGGCAGTGACAATGAGCAGCTTAAGCATGCCAATGGTGGCTTGATTGATTTGGAGTTCATTAGCCAGTATCTGGTACTGGCGCATGCCAGCAACCATGCTGGCCTTTATCAGTACAGCGACAATATTCGTATTCTGCAGGCTGCCGGTGAGGCCGGGCTTATATCTGCAGCCGAGGTAGAGGGGCTGCAACAGGCTTATCAGTTGATGCGGGCAGTGCAGCATCGCCTAACGCTACAGCCGGTGTTGCCCCCGGAGCTATCCGGGCTGGCGGATGCCAAGGCCGCAGTGCAGGCAGTTTGGCAAAGGTTGTTTAAGGGCTAGCGCCGGCTTAAACGCTGGCAGTTTTGCTGCACATAAGGGTTGGGTTGATCGGTAATCACCAGCGCACGTTCTTTATGGCAAATATAACTAAGGATAGGGCTGGGGAAGTCGGGTTCAATAGCCGCCGCTACTTCGCTGATGGCCGCCGTCATGCTGCCATTGGTCTGAAAGTATTGCTTCACCACATAATCCCGCGGCAGCGTCCAGTAAAGTTCCAGGCCTTCGGCCTGGGCGTATTCTTCCAGTTTGGTTTTGACGGTATCGCCTTCGCGAAATCGGCGGTCGGTTTCACGGCCTTGCCAGTTTTCAGCCAAAGGTGAGACTTGCCGTGCCCGCTGCTCCAGTTGCTGCGTTAAGCGGTGGCTGGTATCGGGCAGGCTGATGACAAAGTCACTAAGTTGGATATCGGCGATGGTACCGCGGATGCGTTCGTAAAAGCTGCTCAGCCCCTCGGCAGCGCGATTGCTTTGTTCCCGCTCCAGGTTAAAAAAGTCGGGCCGAAACAGCAATAAGTACACCAGGCCGGATAACAGCACTGTGATAATCAGACTTCGGATCCAGAACCACATTGTACTTACCCCATATCGATGCCAGCTGCTGCTTTGGTCATTAGTATAACCCCGGATCGTCCGGATTGGGACGGGTTTTAAAGCGTCGGTGCAACCACATGTATTGCTCTGGCGCGCGCAGTACGGCTTGCTCAACCCAAGCGTTGATTCTACGCACATCGGCAGCGTCATCCCCTGAAGGGAAATTATCAAATGCAGGCAAGCACTCTATCTCGTATCCCTGGTTGTCAGGTAATCGACGAGTATAGACCGGGATCACCTGGCAGTTAGCATTGCCGGCAAACAGCAGGGTACCGGTAGTCGTGGCTGTTTCTTTGACCGCAAAAAATGGCACAAATTCGGCTTTTTTACGGCCATAATCCTGGTCCGGTAAGTAAAAACAAACTTCACCCTCATCCAGCGCCTGCAACAGGGCTTTGACTTCCCGCTTGCCAATCATGTATTTGTTGGCTTTGATGCGGCCCCGGTATTGCAGCCAGTCCATCAAGGGGTTGTTGTGCGGCCGGTAAAAGCCGACGCTTGGCAGGCTAAAGCCAAAGATACGGCCACCCGCTTCTAAGTGCAGCATATGTGAAGCCAGCAACAGCACGCCTTTACCTGCCTCGCGGGCTGCCTGAATGTGCTCAAAGCCTTTTAATACACCAAAGCGCTTCAGACGCCAGGCAGGCCACCACCAACCGATAATGGTATCGAACAGGGCGCGACCGCTTTCTTTAAAATTGGCCTGCAGCAACTGCTCCCGTTCAGTGGACGTCTTCTCCGGGAAGCAGAGTTCCAGATTGCGTCTGGCTACTTTGGCTCTTGATTTCAGCAACTTTAACAGCAAAATGCCGATGCCATCGCCGAGCTTCATCAACACGGCATACGGCAACCAACTGATCAGCCACAGCATGGCGCAACCCAGCCAAATGCCCCAGTAGCGGGGATGCAGAAAAGACCATTGAAATTGCGGCGCTTTAACCACCCCAAACCCTCAGTTTGCCAGAAAGGGGGCTATTGTAGCGGAAAATTATGGTCAGACAAAAGGTTAGCGCCGGAAAACAAAGAACGCAGCAGATGCTGCGTTCTTTGAGCGAATAAAGTGGGGTAACGATTATAAGGTCAGGGCGCGGTTGATATCTGCCAGATCCTGTTCGGTCAGATTACCCGCCGCCAGTTTCAGATCCAGCACCGATAAGATGTAATCGTAACGAGCCCGTGACAGGTTACGACGAGCATCGAATAGGTTACGGGTACTGACCAGCACATCGACAATAGTACGGGTACCGACTTCAAAACCGGCTTCGGTCGCTTTCAGGGCGCTTTCTGCCGAGACCACCGCTTGCTCCAGCGCCCGGATGGACGAGGTTAATGCTCGCACATTGTTGAAGGAGCTACGAACCTGACGAACGGTGCTGCGATAGGTTTGCTCTACCAGCTCGCTGGTTTCAACGAAGTTGGCCTGGGCCACATTCACACCAGCGTTCACCGAGCCACCCCTATAGATGGGGACCCGGACATTAATACCTATTGAACTGCTATCTTGGCGGGGACCAGTGCCGCGCTCGATAAAACTCGAGTCGTAGCCACGGGCCTTGCTGCTGCCTATATTGGCTTCAAGACCCACCGTTGGCAAGTGACCAGCTCTGGCGCGATCAATTTCAATACGCGCGATTTCCAGACCAATACGCTGGGCTTGCAGCTCGAAATTGTTTTCTTCGGCAATGCTCAGCCATTGCTGCGGCTCGGCAGGGTTAAGCGGTGCTGTGCTGAATAAATCAGTATTCAGACCTGCCAGTTGACTGTGGTATTGGCCGGTGATTTCCCGCAGCTGTTCAAGCGCAATTTCCAGATTGTTTTCGGTGGCGATTTCACGTGCTACGGCATTATCAAACTGGGCCTGGGCTTCATGCACATCGGTAATGGCGGTTAAACCGACGGCAAAGCGCTGTTTGGTTTGTTCCAACTGACGTTCAATCGAGCGTTTTTCTGCCTGAATAAAGGTTAAATCGTCTTTGGCTTTTAATACATTGAAGTAAGCATCGGTAACTCGTACGATCAGAGCTTGAGCCGCACTGTTGTAGAAGGTCTGGGCTTGCAGTGCCTGTTTTTCGGCAATATCAAGGTTTTGCCAGTTGCGTCGATCATAAATACTTTGATCCAACCGAAAGCCTGCACTTAAAGTAGTTCTGTCATCACCAAAGGTCCAGTCGCGCTGATCGGCACGGGTTAGACCGGCGCTAAAGCCAATGTCAGGCAGTAAACTGGCTTTGCTGATATCAATACGGGCAACAGCGGCATCACGGCTGGCGGCAGCACGCTGAATGACCGGATCTTTTTGCGTGGCCAATTGATAAACGCTTTGCAGGTTGTCAGCTAGGGCTGGCAGACTGAAGACGCCAAACGACGAGCACAACAGGGTAGCGACTAATTTTTTATGCATGAGCAGGGGATCCTGAGTGAATCAAACTGAGTAAATGATAACCTGTTTGTGGTTTGAGTGTGAAACCGTAAACCGTAAAGTTATCCCTTCAAATGTAACAGAATGTGAGTACGCTGATGTCAGAATTCAAGGCCATAGAGTATCCTGTTTTTTCTGAAAAAGATGTAGAGATACGCGACCAAAGCACGGTTTTTCAGGGTTTTTTCAAAATTGATCGTTACACCTTGCGGCATAAATTGTTCGGCGGTGGCTGGAGCGACTGGATGCCGCGGGAGATTTTTGAGCGCGGTCATGCCGCCGCTGTGCTGCCCTATCATCCAGCCAGCGATCAGCTGGTGTTGGTCGAGCAGTTTCGCGCCGGTGCCTTAGCATCGTCGCCCAGTCCCTGGTTGCTGGAAATCATTGCTGGCATGGTGGCGCCCGGCGAAACCATGACAGAAGTGGCTATACGGGAAAGCCGTGAAGAGGCCGGGCTGACCATAACGGAGCTGACACCCATGCTTAGTTATTTGTCCAGCCCGGGAGGCACCACCGAGCGCATTCAACTGTACTTTGCTACACTGGACACTTTGCCAACCGAAGGTATTTTTGGTTTAGCGCACGAGCATGAAGATATTCGAGTGCACCTGCTCCCAAGGCGACAGGCCTTGCAATGGCTTGAAGAAGGCCGCATAGATAATGCAGCAACAGTGATTGCATTGCAGTGGTTGGCGCTGCATTATAACCAGCTGTTTCCCGCCTGACCGGCGCACTGTCTGCAGCCGTGTTGCAGACTGGAGCTAACAACAAGGGGTGTTCAAAGTAACTATGACTGCAAAGCCGACAGCAAAGCCGGCAGTAAAGCCAAAGTACCGGCCAAAACTGCCAGACTTTCTTAGTCTGTGCGAACGTAATTTCGCCCAGCTAAGCCCTTTGCTGCCGGCAGAACACGCTGTGGGTGAGCGTCAGCTGATAGGGCTGGACGATACCAGTTATTTCCGGCTCGAAGTGCTGGAGGTCTGCCCCTATACCACTGTATTACGCATTGTGCCGCTGCAGCATAGTGATTGGCCGGTGCCACAACCTGCTTTTGATGTGCGTTTGTACCACGACGCCCGCCTGGCCGAGGTCATAAGCTGCCATGGTCGCCGCGGCTTGAAAGCTGTGTATGATTACCCCAATACCGAGATGCTGCAACCGGACGAAAAACGGCAGGTGAACCGTTTGCTCAGTGACTGGTTGCGGCTATGCCGGCAACAAGGCTTTCGGGCTGAACCGGTACTGAGTTGATAACGAGCGTTAGATGCTAGCTTACCACTTTCCTGAGCAAGACCAGCTGCGTTTGGTACAACTAACAGATTGCCATTTGCTGGCCGAGCCAGATGCTTTGTACCAGGGCGTACAGCCCTATCAACAACTTGCTGCTGTGTTGCAGCAGTTGGCTGGTGAATGGCCGGATGCTTTACTGCTGACGGGGGATTTAAGTCAGGATCACAGCCTGGCGTCCTATCAGCATCTGCAGGCTTTGATGCAACAGGTACCGGTGCCGGTGTTTTGGTTGCCTGGAAATCATGACGATAGCCAGCAGCTGAGTGAGTTACTGACGCAAGCGCCGTTTTTACCACATAAATGTTTGTATGCTGCCGGCTGGCAGCTGCTGTTGCTGGATAGTACTGGCCCGACCCCTGCCGGCTACTTTCCGGCAGAGCGCCGGGCCGAATTGGCAGCGCAGCTGGATAAACACAACCAGCCTGGCTGGCTGTTTGCCCACCATCATCCTTGGCCCATTGGCAGTTCAATCGATCGCCACGGTTGGCAGGATGCGGAACCATTTTGGCAATTGTTGCAACAGTATCCTCAGGTGCGAGGTCTGGCGCATGGGCATTGTCATCATGCCTATCGGCATCGTCAGCAGGGCATTGAGTTGGTCGGTTGCCCGGCAACTTCGGTGCAGTTTCAACAAACGACCGAATGGCAGACTGACGCACAGGGACCGCAATGGTGCGACTGGTCTTTTCATCACGATGGCAGTGTTCAACTTGATTTTAAAAGGATCATGCCATGAGTTTGATACTCTATCTGCATGGCTTTGCCAGCTCATCGCAGTCAGATAAAGCGCTGCAAACCCGGGCTTATTTTCAGCAGCATCACCCGGAGATTGAATTGCTGGTGCCGGATTTACCCTATACCCCGACCGAAGCTTTGGCCGAAATCAGCCAGTTGTTGGCCGGCCGGGTACCAACGGCGGTGATTGGTAGCTCATTAGGAGGCTTTCTTGCCACCTGGCTGGCGGAGCAGCATGACTGTCGTGCTTGTTTAATTAACCCGGCGGTGGCCCCTTATCGACTGTTGCGTCAGCATCTGGGCCTGTATTTTCACCCGGTGCGTCAATGCCATTACGAGGTATCTGAGCACGCCATGGCGGTGTTGCAGCAACTGGAGCCTTCAGTACTTGCCAAGCCGTCGAATTATCTGGTACTACTGCAAAGTGGCGATGAAGTGCTGGATTACCGTCAGGCCCTGCGGTTTTATCAGCACTGCCAATTGGATGTGCAGCAGGGCGGCGATCACAGCTATCAGAATTACGTGCAACAATTGCCAGCCATCGTGCGCTTTTGTTTGCAAGCCGATGAATTTCGAACACAACAGGTAATGTATCGACCATGACAGCTCAAAGCTATAACGCCGATTCGATTGAAGTCCTTACCGGGCTTGAGCCCGTGCAGCGCCGTCCGGGCATGTATACCGATACCTCCAGACCCAATCATCTGGCGCAGGAAGTCATCGATAACAGCGTCGATGAAGCCCTGGCCGGACATGCCAGTCAGATTAAAGTGACTCTGCACCCGGATCAGTCGCTGGAGGTGGTGGATAACGGTCGCGGCATGCCGGTGGATATTCACCCGGAAGAAGGCGTCTCTGGGGTTGAGTTGATCTTCTGCCGGCTGCACGCCGGTGGCAAGTTTTCCAATAAAAATTATCAGTTTTCCGGTGGCTTGCACGGTGTTGGGATCTCCGTCGTCAATGCCTTATCCACTCGGGTGGATGTCACGGTTCGACGTGATGGCAATGTCTATGAGATGGCGTTTGCTGATGGCGCGAAGACGCAGGAACTCACCGTTACCGGCACTGTCGGCAAGCGCAATACCGGTACCCGGGTGCAGTTTTGGCCCAATGCCGGCTACTTTGACTCGGCCAAGTTTTCTGTGCCCCGCCTGTTGCATGTGCTAAAAGCCAAGGCGGTACTCTGTCCTGGCCTGAGCATCGAATTTGAAGACAAGATCAACCATCAGAGCTATAGCTGGTGCTATCAGGATGGCATCCGCGATTATCTGGCCGAAGCGGTCAAAGACTTTGTTGCTTTGCCGGAGCAGCCCTTTGTCGGCAACTTTAACAGCACCCAGGAAGCGGTCGAATGGGCCATGCTGTGGTTGCCGGAAGGCGGTGATCTGGTGAACGAAAGCTACGTCAACTTGATCCCAACCGCGCAGGGTGGTACTCACGTCAATGGCTTGCGCCAAGGGGTGCTGGAAGCCCTGCGTGATTTTTGTGAGTTTCGTAATCTGCTACCACGTGGCATTAAACTGTCACCGGAAGATGTCTGGGATCGCTGCAGTTATATTTTATCGCTGAAAATGCAGGACCCGCAGTTTGCCGGCCAAACCAAAGAACGCTTATCGTCGCGCCAGGCGTCGGCTTTTGTTTCTGGTATTGTTAAAGATGCCTTCAGCCTGTGGCTGAATGAGCATACCGAAATAGCTGAAGCGCTGGCTGAACTCTGCATCAGTAATGCCCAAAAGCGACTGAAAGCAGCGAAAAAAGTCGTGCGGAAAAAAGTCACCTCCGGCCCGGCTTTACCCGGCAAACTGGCGGATTGCTCAGCGCAGGACTTGCAGCGAGCCGAGCTGTTTCTGGTGGAAGGGGACTCGGCCGGTGGCTCAGCCAAACAAGCGCGGGACCGTGAGTTTCAAGCAGTGATGCCGCTGCGCGGAAAAATTCTGAACACCTGGGAAGTCGAGTCCGGCCAAATTCTGGCCTCGCAGGAAGTGCATGATATTTCAGTTGCCATTGGCATGGACCCGGATTCTACCGATTTATCGGCGCTGCGTTACGGTAAAGTCTGTATTCTGGCCGATGCCGACTCCGATGGCTTGCACATTGCTACCTTGTTGTGCGCCCTTTTTATGCGCCATTTCCCTGCTTTGGTGGAAGCCGGCCATGTCTATGTTGCCATGCCGCCCTTGTACCGCATCGATATTGGCAAGGATGTTTATTACGCGCTGGATGAAGATGAGAAAAACGGCATCCTGGACCGGATTGAAGCTGAGAAGAAAAAGGGTAAGGTCAATGTGCAGCGCTTCAAAGGCCTTGGTGAGATGAACCCACTGCAATTGCGGGAAACCACCATGGATCCGAACACCCGCCGGCTGGTGCAGTTGACCATCGATGACCAGCTGCAAACCATGGAGCTGATGGATATGCTATTGGCGAAAAAGCGCTCCACCGACCGCCGCCAGTGGCTAGAGCAAAAAGGCGACAAGGCGATTCTTGCCTAGCTGCCTGATGCAGGTATACTGGCTCGTTAACAAGGTTGGTTCGCTGGAGTACGGATGAAAATCACTGCAAAGCTGATGGTTGCTCTGCTGGGGCTGTACAGCCTGAGCCTGATGGCGCAAGCGGATATGCCAGCTGGTGCGCCGGACTGGTTGCAGCAGGTGCATGAGCAGAAGCGGCAGCAGCCTGATGCCATGCTGGCGCTGTTGCAACAGCACGAAGACAGCATACCGTCCCTTCCCCGGCAAGTGCAGCGCAGAGCCTATCAGGAGTTCGCCACCTTATTTGGCATGATGGGACAGCACCAGCAGCAGCTGGCTTATGCCCGTAAAGGGCTGGCACTGGATGATGCCGCTGATACTTTGCGTGTGGAGTTAATGTACAACCTTGGTTTTGCTACCGAGACGCAAAGCAACTATTTGGAAGCACAGCAATATTATCAGCAGGGTATGAAACTGGCTGAGCAGTTGGGCGAAGAGTCGCTGCGCTTAAGGGGCTTGATCAATCAGGCTGCAGCTTTAAGTGGCCAGGAGCACTATCAGGAAGCGTTAGCACTGCTGCAACAGGTCTATCAGCAGGTCGAAACCTTGGACGATTGGGAGCTGGAAGCGGAGGTCAACGCAGAGCTCGGTTTGTTGTATGCCACCATCACCTTTGAAGAGGAAGGGGTGCAGTTTCTTGATAAAGCCTATGCCATGTATAAAGAAAAGGGGTGGCGTAAAAGCAAGATAGCTGTCTTGTACAATCTGGCACGAAGTTACAGCTTTTTGGAGCAATACGAGCAGGCGTTTGCTACCTACCAGCGGATGCTGACGGTCAGTCAGCAGTACGATGATCAATTGAATTTGTACTATGCCTATTTTGGATTAGCGATCAGCAGCCATGAATCGGGTCGTTACAACGCCGCTTTGACCTACATACAAAAAGCCGAAGAATTTAAACATTTGCTGCAATCACCACTAAGCGAGATAGTGCATTACTATGAAAAATCATTAATTTATAGTGGCTTGCAGCAGCACTCTATGGCATTGCAACAGCTCATGCTGGCCAGGCAGTATCTGCAACAACTCAGTGATGGCGAAAGTGATTCCATGCGACTGAATATTGAATTTATGCAGGCACATTTGCAGGCCAGTCTCGGACAATATGAGCAAGCCTATGAGTCGATGCAGGAAGTTTTTTTTCTATTCCAGGAAAGGTTTAATCAGGAAAGCGAACTGGCTCTGAGTAGTTTACGGCTGAGCTTCGCCCAGGAGCGAGAGCAAGCTGAACGCGCCTTGTTGTTGAAAGATAATGAACTGCAGGCCTTGCGTTTGCTGGAAGCTGATCGCAAACGCCTGATCCAGTGGCTGTGGACCGCAGTGTTTGCTATTACCAGTTTGGTGCTGTTTATTCTGCTGCTATGGCAGCGCATGGCTCGCCGTGACACTGCGCCAGACTCTCCCCATGATCAAGAGGAAACTAAGTCGTTATGACCGACACCATCATTACCGCAGACGGTGTAGAGCAGCTGTCGTTACGCCGCTTTACGGAAGAGGCTTACCTCAATTATTCCATGTACGTCATTATGGACCGGGCCCTGCCGCATATTGGGGATGGCTTAAAACCGGTACAGCGTCGCATTGTCTATGCCATGTCTGAACTTGGCTTAAGCCATATTGCCAAGTACAAGAAATCCGCTCGTACCGTCGGTGATGTGCTGGGTAAATTCCATCCGCATGGTGACTCCGCCTGTTACGAAGCCATGGTGTTGATGGCGCAACCGTTTTCGTATCGCTATCCGTTGGTGGATGGTCAGGGTAACTGGGGGGCACCAGACGATCCTAAGTCTTTTGCTGCCATGCGCTATACCGAGTCCCGTTTATCACGCTTTAGTGAGGTTTTGTTATCAGAGCTTGGGGCTGGCACGGTCGATTGGACGCCCAACTTTGATGGCACCCTGGACGAGCCGAAAGTGCTGCCGGCACGTTTGCCACATATTTTATTGAATGGCATCACCGGCATTGCAGTGGGTATGGCAACCGATATTCCACCGCACAATGTGCGGGAAGTGGCGCACGCCTGCGCTTTGCTGTTGGATCAGCCAGACAGCTCTATTGCTGATTTAATGCAGTATATTCAGGGGCCGGATTACCCGACCGATGCCGAGATCATAAGCAGCAAAGACGACATAGTGGCCATGTATCAAAGCGGTCGAGGCAGCATCCGCATGCGTGCCCGCTATCTGCTGGAAGATGGCGATGTGGTGATTACTGCGCTGCCGCATCAGACGTCCGGTGCCAAAATCCTGGAGCAGATCGCAGCCCAGATGCAGGCGAAGAAACTGCCGATGGTGACCGATTTACGCGATGAGTCTGATCATGAAAACCCAACCCGCATTGTGGTGGTTCCGCGTTCGAACCGGGTGGACATCGAGCAGCTGATGCAGCACTTGTTCGCCACCACAGATCTGGAAAGAAGCTACCGGGTCAATCTGAATATGCTGGGGCTGGATAACCGACCCGGTGTGCGCGATTTAAAAGCCATTCTGACAGACTGGCTGGTGTTCCGCCGTGATGTGGTGCGTCGCAGGTTGCAGTACCGACTGGATAAAGTGCTGGACCGCTTGCATGTGCTGGAAGGTTTGCTGATTGCCTTCTTAAACATCGATGAAGTCATTGCTATTATCCGCGAGCACGATAAACCCAAGCCGGTGTTGATGGAACGATTTGGCATCTCGGATCGTCAGGCCGAAGCCGTGCTGGAGTTAAAGTTACGGCACCTGGCCCGGCTGGAAGAAATGAAAATTCGTGGCGAGCAAGACGAGCTGGCCAAAGAGCGTGACAAACTGCAGGGTATCCTGGGCTCCAATGCCAAGCTGACCAAGCTGATCCGGGCAGAGATCCTGGAAGCTGCAGAGAAATACGGCGATGACAGGCGTAGCCCGATCGTAGCCCGAACTGAAGCCAAAGCCCTGTCTGAAAAAGAACTGCTACCGAGTGAGCCTGTCACCGTAGTGCTGTCGGAAAAAGGCTGGGTCCGCTGCGCCAAAGGCCATGATGTTGATGGCACCACATTAAGTTACAAGGCTGGCGATGGCTTTAAATCGGCCGCCAGCGGGAAGAGCAATCAAAATGCGGCCTTTTTAGACAGTTCGGGCCGCAGTTTTTCGGTAGAAGCGCATGAGCTGCCTTCGGCCCGTGGTCAGGGCGAGCCCTTATCGGGTCGCTTTAATCTGGTGGCTGGTGAGGCCTTTGAGCATGTGTTTATGGCCAAAGACGATCAACTGCTACTGTTTGCCTCCGATGCCGGTTATGGCTTTGTCGGTCGCTTTGATGACATGCTGACCCGCAATAAATCTGGTAAGGCTTTGCTCAGCCTGCCGACCGGCAGCAAGGTGCTGCCACCGGTGCCCATTCGTCAGCCGGAAACGGATCTGGTGGTCTGTGTCTCCACCGAAGGACGCATGTTGGTATTCCCGGTACAGGATTTGCCGCAGCTTAGCAAAGGCAAGGGCAATAAGATGCTGTCCATCCCGTCTGCTAAAGCGGCCAGCCGGGAAGAGTATGTCCGCCTGATGACGGTGATACCGGCCGATGGCGGTGTGGTACTCACCGCTGGCAAGCGCAAGCTGAGTTTAAAGGCGGCCGACTTGGAGCATTATCGTGGTGAGCGTGGCCGACGGGGCAATAAGCTACCGCGTGGCTTGCAACGCATTGATCAGATGGAGTTGTTGCCGGGCGCTGCCGCAAGCAGTGATCAAACCAGCCTGTGATGTGCAACCGGCTATACTGTGCGCTTTTTAAAGAATCAGGACATTGCCTGTGATTGCTGTGGTTCGTTTGTTGTTGGTGCTGTGCTTTATTGTACTCAGCACTCTGGTTGGCTTGGTGATCTGCCTCTTCCGGCCTTTTCACGCCAATAATGTGGTGTTGTTCGGTCGCTGGTATGCCTGGTGTGGCCGCATCTTTGGTGTTGAAGTGGAAGTTAGGCGGCATCCGGCGGTGCCTGATGCACATCCCTGCGTCTATGTAGCCAACCATCAGAACAATTACGACCTATTTCTGATGCCGAATGCCTTGTTGCATCGCACCGTCACCATCGGAAAAAAAAGTCTGCGACTGATCCCGTTTTTCGGTCAGTTGTATTGGCTAAGCGGTAATATTCTGCTGGACAGAGACAACCGTAGCCGGGCCGTGGGAACCATGCAGGGCTCCGTGGACCGCATTCGTAAAGAGCAATTGTCGGTCTGGATGTTTCCCGAAGGTACCCGCAGCTACGGCCGGGGTCTGCTGCCTTTTAAAACCGGCGCTTTTCATATTGCCCAGCAAGCCCGGGTGCCGGTGGTACCAGTCTGCATGAGTTCGACAGCGCACATCAAGTTGAATCGCTGGCGCAATGGCAAGGTAATCATTGCCATGCTGGAGCCAGTTGTTGTGACTCCGGAAACCCAAATTCGTCCACTGACCAGGCAAGTGCATCAAATGATGGCCGATAAGCTGGCCGAGCTTGATAGCGAGCTTAGCAGCGACTACACTGCCCAAAGTCTTACTGCGCGGAATTAACCCTATGGAAAACTGGCAAGAATTTACTGAAGAGACCATCGCAGCATTGCTGGAAGACGGCAGCGATCCGGATGCACTTTATACCATTGAGCACCACTTTTACCATGCTGACTTCAAGAAGTTGGAGCAACTGGCGGTCGAGGTGTTTAAGTTAGGGTTTGAAGTGACCGATGCGGAAGAAATTGAACTGGATGATGGCAGTCTGGCCTGGGTGTTTGATGCCATTCGCGAACAGTCGCTGGATGCGGATGCGATCACTGCCGATGCCATCCGACTGGAGAAAGTCGCGGCCGAACATGGCATTGAATACGATGGCTGGGGCACTTACTTCGAAGATGAAGATGGCTTTGATCCGGATGAGGACGACGATTTCTAACGAAGCCACGATACAGCGAAAAAATGCCCGCATCAGCGGGCATTTTTGCATGGTTCCAGGGAAGGCCGTTAGAAACGGTAACGGGCGCCTAACGCATAACGCGGGCCATACTGACGGGCAAACAGGAACTGCTCCTCGTAGCGGCCATAACCGCGCTCGGTGGCGTTGGTGATGTTGATGCCTTCAAAGAATACCGTCAGTTGCGGATTGATGTCGTAATTCACACTCAGATCCCATTGGGTGTACTGGCGAGCGAATTGTGGTGGTGCATCTGAGGATCCTTGCGCCTGACCAACCCCAATCAGATAACTATCCCGCCAGGCGTAGGTCACTTTCACCGACAAGCCATCTTTTTCATAAAACAGTTGAAGGTTGGCAGAGTCGCTCAGGCCACTGAGTGGTGCTTGTTGTTCCAAGCTTTCGGTATCAAACTTGACATCGCCATTGACGAAGGTGGCATTGGCACCAAAGCCAAAGCCAGTGTCACCCAACAGGTGTTGCCAGGCAATCTCGACCCCATCGACCGACTTACTGTCGGTATTCTGCGGTTGGCTGATGCTCCAAACGATCAGCGGATCTTGTGCTGTGGGCTCAATCCGGCCATCGGCATTGCCATGACCATTGGCTAGCATCTGCTCAAAAATGGCAGTGCTGGTGGCCTGCTCGCCACGTGCTTCGATATCGGCCACTGCCTGGTTGTAGCGCGGGCCATTCAAGATATCATGTAAGCCATCAATGGTAATATCGGTGATGGTGGTTTGAATGAAGTTGTCGACGTTTTTACGGAAGTAACCAATGGCCGCATAGCTTCCTTCGGCGTAGTAGTACTCCAAGGTCAGATCCAGGTTGCTGGACTCGAAGGGCTGCAGATTGGTGTTACCCTGTCCGCCACTGCGCGCGCCAGGGCGCGGACTACCGCTTAAACTCCGGCCACCAGCCAGAGCCCCCAAAGGTGCCCGGGAAATGGTTTTACCCCAGGAGAAACGGCCAATCAGATCATCGGTCAGTTCCACCCGCACATCAAACATGGGTAAAAACACATCATGCTTGCCAGTCAGGGTTAAGAAGGTATCTTCGCCCTGCTCGTACTGCATGATCCACTCGGATGCACTTTCCCAGTTCACCTGACGCTCTACCCGTTGGCGTACCGTGCTGGTGACATCGGTTTCTTCATAGCGCAGGCCAGCATTTAATTGCACCGGATAAGAGCCAACATCAAACTCCCAGGCTGATTGCAGATAGATGCTGTTGGTCACTTCTTTGACCGAGCTTTGACTGGTAATGCCATTAAAGTAGGCATCGGGCACAAAGGCATCACTACCCATAACATCGGCGGTTAAAAATGCCATTTGCCGGGCGACCGCTTCATCAAAATCAAAGGTGTAGTAATAGTTGGTCAACATATTGGTGCCACCGCCCTGGAATTGATCCAGGAAGTTACGGGTGCTGTTCAGTGTAAACATGCTGTCCGGGAAGATTTCCCTAAAGCTAGGGTTAAAGCCTGGGCCACCGCGCAGACCACTCCAGGCATTCCAGCCACCAAAGTTTTGCTCGGTGCGGGCAACACCGCCTTTAATTTCCAGCAGCGGCAGATTAAAGCGCGAGTTAAACCAGGTGCCGTCCAGTTGCAGCTGTTTGATCTCCGACTCACCAGGCGAATGAATAAACTGACCGAAGTTGGAGTCGATTTCACCTGGTTGCAGTACATTGGTGCCGTTACGCCATAAAATTTCCATCTGCGGGATATCACCGGTGCGGTAATCGTAGATCTTGGTGATCAGTTGGTCCGAACCAAGGATCACCTGCCCCCAGTTACCGCTGCCTTTATCAGCGCCATTATCGGTTTTGTTGTTGGAGTCGTGATAATCCAGTTGCAGGCGGAAATCATCGTGCAGCTGCCAGTCGGCGTTAAAACCAATGGAGCGGGCTTTTACTTCGGTGGTGCCTTTGCTGGCAGTAAAGGAGCCATCATTGCCACCAATATCGGCAAAAATAGCTGTGCCTCGCTCATCCAGCTCATAGGCATTGATGTTGCCGCCAAACTCATTCCAGATACCCCAACCAATCACTTCCAAACCCGTCAAAGACCGGCTGGCGGTGTAGTCCATGGTCAAGGTCAGATTATCTGTGGGCGCATACTGCAAGGTAAGCTGACCATTGGTGCGCTCACGCTGTAAGTCTTCGATGCTGTAGTTCATGTCTTTTGGGAAGAAATGATTGCCGATTGGGTTACCTTCTGCATCGCGTGGGCGCGCATCGGTGACAAACTGACTATCCAAAGATGGCAAAGGCACATTGGCTTGCCAGCCCTGAATGTTGGCCTGTTGGCGTTGAAAGTCCCGGCGGTGATGAGAAAAGGTGAAGGCGGCACCGAAACGATCATCAAAGAAGGTATTGCTATACACCGCTGCAAATTCCGGGGTGATGTCGTCGCCTTTTTCATTAGAGCTGTCGTACAGCGCCTTCCCCATGATAGCGAACTGTTCACCTGGCCGTTGCAGTGGGCGCGTGGTGACGATATTCACTGTTGCACCTAAGCCACCACTTGGGTTTTCAGCCCGGGCGGTTTTATACACCTCCAGAGCACTGACCCCTTCGGAGGATAAATTCTCCAGATTGTACGAGCGGGTGAAGCCGGAGCCAGGCATTTGCCGGCCATTCAAGGTGATCAGGTTAAACTCAGGGCCAAAACCCCGCACCGTGATCTGGCTGCCTTCGCCATTAGCACGGCTAACCGAGACACCCGTAATACGTTGCAGCGATTCTGCCAGGTTGGTATCCGGGAACTTGCCCATTTCTTCAGCTGAGATGGCGTCCACCACACCAGAGCTTTCCCGTTTGAAATCCATGGAGCGCGCTAAGCTGCCGCGAATGCCTCGTACTTCAATGATCTCAATGGCGTCGGCTTGCGTGGTAGCGTCATTTTCGCCCGCCAGAACTGGCTGGAGGGCTGCTGTGGACAGCACGACAGAGACAGCGGCTGCGATGCGGTTTTTCGAAAAGATTTTTGCTTTCATCATCATTCTACTCTTGTCGGTCTGTTTTAGTTATTGGAGATTTCGACGTTGGCCATGCGATAGACAGCACCATTGCCTTCACCCCAGGCCGGGAATACCATCAGTACGTTGATGGCACTGATATCCAGGCCCGCATCAAACAGGCGCTGCAGCGGGAAGCTGTAGCGTTGCCACTGACCAGCAATAGGTGCATCACCGCCTTCGGTCAAAGGCAACTCGACTTCAGTGGCAGCGCCAACCGATTCAATTTTAAACAGCCAGGGGGCAGCCGGATTGTTCGGCAGCTCGACAATTTTTAAATCGAGGCTCACAGCACCATTCGCCAGCAGTGCGGTGGCATCAAAAGATACGCCTTCATTGGCCAGGAAACCCATTACGGTAGGTTGACTACCAATGACAAACTGAGCGCTCGGGCCTTTTTCAGCGTCCATTTCTACCGTCGGCGTAGAACCACCGCAGCAATCCCAAATACTCCAGTCCGCATTCACAGTATTGCCAAACAACACCAGGTTATTGCCAGCTGCGTTGGGGTTGTAAATCCGCACCTTGTTCATGCGATACACGGCACCTTCACCGGTGCCCCAGGCAGGAAATACCATCACAACATCAATGGCGCTCAGATCAAGACCCGCATCAGACAGTGCTTGCAAGCTGAAGGTATAGGTCTGCCACTCACCAGTGACGGGATTTTGGCCAGCGTTGCCAGAAGCCAGCGGCAGTTCAACCTCTGTACTGGCATTGTCGGATTCAATCTTAAACAGCCAGGTTGCATCCGGGTTGGATGGTGCATTGACTACTTTTAAGTCGAATTGAACCACCCCTTCATGCAGCATCGCAGAGGCATCAAATGGAGTGCCACCACCCAGGGGCGCCCGGCCAATAAAGCCCATCACTGTTGGTGAGGCTCCAATCTGGAACTCTGCAACCAGGCCTTGTTCTTCATCCTGCACCTCAATCGGCGTGCTGCCACCACAGCAGTCCCACATGGGCCAATCCAGGTTTTGCGCGTTGTCGAAAATGACCAGCTCCGGGAAGCTTTGCTCGGCGCCACTAATTTCCACTTGGTCCAGCAGATAAACAGCCCCTGCACCTACCCCCCAGGCAGGGAATACCATCACGACATCAATGGAGCTTACGTCCAAGCCCATATCGGCCAGCATTTGCAGCGGGAAGGTGTAGCTTTGCCATTGGCCTGTTACTGGCATCATGCCTTCGACGCTGGCATCCAGCGGTAGCTCGGCAAAGGTGGTATTTTCATTGCTTTCTACCTTGAACAACCAGGCTGCATCCGGGTTATTAGGCATTGAAACCACTTTCATATCAAAGCGGATAGCGCCTGTTTCCAGAATAGGCGATGCATCAAAGGCGGCCGGACTCCCAGTAAAAGCTGAGCGGCTAATAAAACCATTCACGGTTGGCTCGTTGCCCACCAGGAACTCATACACATTGCCACGTTCGGCATCTTCTTCCAGTTGTGGCGTAGAGCCACCACAGCAATCCCAGGCAGGCCAGCTCGGGTTGGTGGTGCCATTGGCAAAAATGGTCAGGTTTTGCGGGATACCGGTCGATGGCGGTGAGGGGATAGGGGCCATGCCAGTGACAAGCGTATCCTCATCTTTGTAGCCAGCGCGCACCGTGGCGCAACCTTTACCCGTTTTGGGGTTGGAGGCACACTGGTACACCCGCACATAATCGATTTCAAACACCTGGCCATCGGCAAAGACATCGGCATCGATGCCGCCATTATTGACATTCTCTGGCCAGTTGCCACCGACTGCCAGGTTTAGGATCAGGTGAAAGCGTTGATCAAAAGGTGCATTGTTGTACTGGGTTTCCAGTGCACCGGTGATCTGGTTGTAGTATTCGGCAAACCAGCCACGGTGACGTAAACCAACCACTTCACCTCGGCTGTTAAAGCGCAGCTGCGAGGCCATCTGGGTTTGGTACAGATAGCCATCGACGTACCAACGAATTTCGCCTTCTTCCCATTCAATGGCGTAGGTATGAAAACCATCGGCTGGGTTGGCGCCATCGGGCAGGGTGTATGCTTTGCCGGAGTAAACATTGTTTGGCCAGTCGCGGCCATAGTGCAGGGTACCATGCACCCGTGACTCGACGTTGCCTTCTTCATCGGCCACTTTCAGGTTGACGGCTTCCACAATGTCTATTTCGCCGGACTTGGGCCAGCCACCGTACACGGAGTCGGTTGGCATCATCCAGATCGCCGGCCAGCTGCCCTGGCCATAGGGCATTTTGGCCCGCACTTCAATGCGGCCATAACGCCAATCGCCCTGGTTTTTGGTATTCAAGCGGGCAGAGGTGTAAGGCTTGGCTGCGCCTTCTTCCGCCGGTAAGGCAATAATCTTCAGAGTGCCATCAGAAACAAAAGCATTGTTTGGGCTGTCGGTATAGCATTGCTGCTCTTGATTACCGCCGCCCCGGCAATCCACCTCAAAGGTCCACTTACGCAAATCAATGCTGTTTCCTTCAAACTCGTCACTCCATACCAGTTGCCAATCGCTGACTGGCTCGGTGGGATCAACTGCGGTGAAATCGGAATTGGTATTGACGTCCCCGTCACAACCAATCAGGCTGCACACCACAAGGGCGGCTGACAGTTGCTTGAATCTTGTTGTTGTAATCATAACTTGAGTTCCTGGTTTTGTTGCTATACCTGTCATTTAGCAATGGTGATACTAGCCTAAATGTAAGCGCTTACATTTAGGCTAGTGCAATTTATGACCAAGGTCAATGCAATACGGGTTTAAAATTAAAAAATGCCAAGTGGCAAGCTAGCATGTTGTCAAGGGTAGTAGTGGTGACTATTACTTTGCCATCGCTGGGCAGTAGCTTTGCAAAAACGCCTGATGACTCGGCAATTGTGCTACCAACCGCTGATTTTGCAGTTTGATTTGACTAAGAAAATGATTCAGCTCCTGCTCACTCATCAGCTCCACGATCGGGTGATACTGATCTGGCACCATGCCTTGGCCCAGCATCACTTGCGTCCAGGAGTTTTCACCAAACAACTCGTTCGGTACCTTAAACACCCGGCCCGTTTCCTTAAACAAACGAATGCGATGAGCAAGTGACTGCGGAATGGGCATGCTTTGGCAATAGCGCCAAAATGCTGTGTCGCGGCGCGCGGTAACATGGTAGTGCAGAATAATAAAATCGCGAATATTCAGTACTTCATGCTCGGTTTGCTGATTAAACTCATCGACATCCGCCTGGCTGATGCCATTGAGTGGGAACATTTGCAGCAAGCGGACAATACTGCGCTGGATCAGGTGGATACTGGTTGACTCCAGCGGTTCAATAAAACCACTGGCCAAGCCCAGCGCGATACAGTTTTTGTTCCAGTGCTTGCGGCGCATGCCGGTACGGAATTTGATGAGTCGCGGCTCGGTCAGCAAGTCGCCACTCAGATTGGCCAGCAACAAGGCTTTTGCTTCATCATCTGAGCAATGCTTACTGCAATACACCAAGCCATTACCGACCCGATGTTGCAAGGGTATTTGCCACTGCCAACCGGCCCCATGGGCAATCGAACGGGTGTAGGGCACTGGCTCACGCGTGGCACTGGTTTGCACCGCAATCGCCGAGTCGCAAGGTAGCCAATGGCTCCAGTCATCAAAACCGGTGTGCAGGGTTTGTTCAATCAGCAGGGCGCGAAAACCGGTGCAGTCAATAAACAGGTCGCCAGCAATGCGCTGACCGTTAGTCATCTGTAAGGCGGTAATAGTGCCGCTTTGCTCACAGGTTTCAACCTTGGCAATTTTACCTTCAATGCGGGTTGCGCCATGTTGTTCTGCCATGGCGCGCAAAAATTTAGCGTACAAACCGGCATCGAAGTGAAAGGCATAATTTAATGACCGATTCGGCAAATGGGCAAACTTAGCAGCCTTTGCCGCCAATAACTCTGGGCAATAATCACCGTAGTCACTGGCGAGCCCGACTTGCTGGCCTTTTAACCAGAAATGCTGAAAGCCCGCTGCCCAGCAATCCTGGCCAGTGGTACCGAAGGAGTGAATGTAGTCCTGGCCCTGATCGCGCCAGTTCTCAAATTGAATGCCCAATTTAAAGGTAGCCTGGGTGGCGGCCATAAACTCAGCTTCGTTAATGCCCAGCAGCTTATGCAGGGTTAAAAGCGGCGGAATGGTCGCCTCACCCACGCCTACGGTAGCGATATCGTCACTTTCGACCAAACAAATTTGTAAATGCTTACCCATAAGTTTGGCAAAGGCGGCGGCCGCCATCCAGCCAGCGGTTCCACCACCGGCAATCACCACGCGTTTGATTGCTTGCGACTGCATTTGGACCTCGTTGTTATCTATTGAGTTATCTATTGAGTTTATTTAACAGTTCAGCACGTACCTGCCGGGCCAAAGGCTCCGTCAACAGGCCTTGCAAACCGCGTAAGTGTTCAGGTATGTGCCCGGCATTTCCGTGACCAAACACATAATGCTCAAAGTGTGCGCGCCATGCTGCTTTTTGCTCTTCCGGCAGAGCGTTGATACTCAGCATCGCCAGTTGTAACGCCAGTTGCGGGCTAGGAAGATAGCTGGGGCTGTCTCGCCACCAAAAGTTCATCAGCACATTGAGCGGGCTAAGCGCCTCAACGTGATGCCACCACATGCTAGGAATGATCAACGCATCCCCAGGCTCCAGTTCTACCACCTGCGCATGCGTCATGGCTTCGGCAAATTTTGGAAATTGCGCAAAATCTGGCTTGGTGAAATCCACCAGGCTTATCGCTCGGCCTGCGGGAGAAGCATCCATTGGGCCAATGTACAAGTTTGCTAATTGTTCGGGCGGAAATAAGGTAAAGCGACGACGCCCGGTTACCACCACCGCCAAGTTTTGTGGCAGGTCAGCGTGCGCCGCAACGCGGCTTTGATTGCCAATCCACAAGCTGGGTAGTGGATTATCAGCCTGCTGAGCTAATGCTGGGACATGTTGCTGTTGCAACCACTGTGGAAACCAACGTGGGACAAAGGTAGCCCCGACATACCAGTGGGCACCGTCATCTGGCGAAGCCAGCAGTTGGTCAAGCTTGGCGTGCACCGGTTGAAAGTTAAAACCGCTGAAATCCGCATTGTAAAATACCCGGCCGCTACTCTGGGCATCACTGATATAAGCGGTTAGGGGCTCACCACTGTAATGGCTTAGTAAATAATCACGAATGGCAGTCTCACCTTGTTTCGCTGCGCAGACAGCCGGCCAGTGCGCCGCAAAATCAGGCAAGTGCAGCGGCTTCGTGCTATTGAGCATGGCAGTGCTGATGCTATCCGCGGTTACGCCGGACTGCGTGGCTACCGGTTGCGCCGCAGACCACATCTTAGTTCATGTCCAGCAGTTGATTTTTAAAACCAATCAACCGCGCAAATTGTGATTGCGAGGCCAGCATCATGTAAATCGCGTCTAAGTAACCCGCCTGCTGCAACTGCGTCAATTGCTCGCCACTGAGCTTAGCTAAGTTTGGCTCATTGATGGTATAAAAACCATGCAAACTGTGCTGTTGGCCATTGTTCAGGGTGACATCGAGTACGAAAGACTCAATCAACTCCAGTGCCAGTAGCTGCTCACTGAACTGCTTGGCGTCGGTAATGCCATGGTGCAAGGTTTCCAATTGCTCAGCCACTTGCTGTAAGTAGGGACTGTGACCACCAAATTCCAAAAACAAAGCCTCCCCAGTGGTGCGGTTCACTTTCGGGTGCGCCGTGTCAATGTGGATCACGCGCTCACCATGCTGTAAGCCGATGGTAAAAGGCTCGCGGGCGATGTCTAATGGTATGTAGCCAGCTTGCCACCGTTGTTGTTGCACAAACAGGTTTTCACCTGCCTGAAACCCCAACAGCAACACAGGCATAAACTGCCCGGTGTTGCCGTCTTTGTAAAACAGAATGGGGTAATAGGCTTGCGCAGCACGAAACTCAGCTGGGAAACTTAAACAAAACATTTGTTTGTCACCTAGTTCCGGGCTGCGTTCAGTGCGGATCTTCACGTCAAGATGGTCAACGTTATTGAGTAATTCGATAGTAGCCATCGGCTCCCCTTTAAATTTTTTGTAAGCCGTGAGCTTTGATTTGGTTCAGTAACTCGCGATTACTGACCAAGCCCGCTCTGAGCTG
>NZ_JAFIFQ010000030.1 GCF_020831925.1 Alkalimonas sp. | reverse complement strand
GCTCTGGCTCTGGCTCTGGCTCTGGCTCTGGCTCTGGCTCTGGCTCTGGCTCTGGTTCTGGTTCAACACCAGTTTCAGTTGTATCGTCAGCTAACGCTGCAAAATTAGGAATAAAGGCTTGAGTATCGGTGGTCGGTGCGGCAGTGGCAATATCGGTATCGTAGCCGGCAGCTGGTAAGACCTCATTACCGTCGCGGTCAAGCACACTAGCACTACTGGTGCCATCTGTCGCATTTTCACCAGCGGCGGCTGCCGGGATCAGGCTAATATCCTGATCTGACAAAAGGGCTTGTTGAATGGCTTCAATTTCGGCGGCAAGAATAGGATCGAGTATGGGATCATCGGGCAATTGCAGAGCGACCAACTCGTCGCCATTGATGGAAGCACCTTCCTCAAAGAATATTTGAGCGTCAGCAGGGAGCTGCTGGCCGACACTGACGAGTTCTAAATCTCCATTGGCTTGTTTTAGCCAGATTTTACCGCCAACAGACAACACCAAAACCGGTTCAACGGTAACCAACTGCTTCAACATAAAAAATCCTTTTACTGCCTACGGCCATGCGACTACATTCGATATTGTCTATCAAAGTGGCGACAAAATCAACAAATGTGAAGACTGTTAGTATGTTTCAAATCAAACAAGATGCTTTAGCTGTTTATCTTTTTTTACCATGCTAGAGTAGATCCAATGAAATTCTTCTGTACAAGTTTATGCAAATTGACATTCCGTGGAGCCTGCTTCGGCATCAACTAAGAAAAAACTGCCCTACCGTTGCAAGCGGAATAGATCGATTTTGCTTTTGCTGCGCAGTTTCCAATGGCGAACAACGCAGCTGGGTAGTCCATAGCTCTGCTGATACATTCGAGCTATGTTGGCAACAGTTGCAACAAAAGTGTATCGAGCTTATTCAAGCCAAAAAGTTAGCGGTACTGTACCTTCGCATCGACTGGGTAACTAACGCCACACCATTGCAAATGCACGAACTGATACACAGACTGCGCAATACCAAGCGCAATTATTACCGCTATGGTCTAGCGTTTGATCATGAGTTACTTCAGCTTTATACCGAGCAAGAACTAAACGCCAATGCCTTACTCTATGCTGGCAGTCAGATCAGCTATTGTGAGCTCAATTCACATAACTTTAGTGTTTATCAAAAACGGCGCTTTACAGAAGAACTGCCCAACCCTAGTGCACTCGCAGCTGATCAGCTGATATGGCAACTGGAAACTCAGGGGATTTTTTTGGGCTCCGATGGTCAGTTGCATCTGCTATACCCCTCAGGACCTAATGCTAGCAGGCGACAACTTCCAGGATTAACCCATAAACTGCTTGGCGCCATTATCAACCATGCCTCCGACTATCTGGCAAAACAGGTGCAGCCAAAGGGCCGCTATCACTACGGTTATTTCCCCTGCTTTCATCGGCCTATTCAAACTTACAATACATTGCGCCATGCGAGCTCCACTTATGCCCTCATCGAAGCCTGTGAATTCAATCCCAGAGAGGAAATCAAAAACGCGATAGAACGAGCCTTGCAAGCGCTTACACAACAGATGCTCGTGTATAAAACCAATGTCGACGGACAGCAAATGGCGTTTTTGCAGGATGAGCACAACGAGATTAAGTTAGGAGGCAATGCGCTTGGCTTACTGGCACTTTGCAAATACACCGAATTAACCAGCAGCGAGCACTATAAGCCATTGATGCAGCAGTTGGCCGCTGGCATCCTGAGTATGCAGAATCCATCCAACGGCCGCTTTGTTCATGTGCTAAATAGCCAGGATTTTAGCGTCAAACAAGACTTTCGCATCATCTACTACGATGGCGAAGCCTGTTTCGCCCTGTTACGTTACTATGCCATCAGTCAAGACACTCGTTGGCTGGATGCAGCTGCGCTGGCCTTTGATGATTTTATTGCACGAGAACATTGGAAAGCCCACGACCACTGGCTGAGTTACAGTGTCAATGAGTTGGTGAAATACCGCCCGGAGGCCAAATACTTTCAGTTTGGTTTGCAGAATGTGATGGGCCATCTGGATTTTGTAATTGAACGCATCACCACCTTTCCAACCTTATTAGAGCTGATGATGGCGGCACAGCAATTGCTGGAAAATTTAGTCAGCCATCCCGAACTGTACCATCTTTACCATAGCCTTAATCTTGAAAAGTTTTACTTTGCAATGCACCAGCGTGCACAGCACATGTTGAACGGCTTTTTCTGGCCTGAGCTGGCCATGTACTATCGAGCACCCAATAAAATTTGCCACAGCTTTTTTATTCGCCATCACGCCTTTCGAATTCGAATTGATGATATTGAGCATTACTTATCGGGTTATATCGCTTATTGCCGGTTCCTTGGAAGCAAACAAAAAACGACCATCCCCGAGCCTTCAGCAAGAGGCTTGGCTAATGGCTGGACGGTACAAAGTCTTGCCATGGCAACAGGAGGTACCTGGAGTAATAACACCCCAACCAATCTTCAGATAGATAGTGTAGCTGTGAGTGCGCATGGTTTGGGCCAGAATTCATTAGTTATGTTGGCTCCTGAAGCCACCGCTGCCGGTTTTAAAGCCTCCCAGCTAACCACTTATCGTGCGAGAATTGCTGCGGCTTTGTCTGAATCCACTGAGGCGGCTCAAACAGAGCTACCAACATTACGTGTGCATGATAGCCAGCAGGCTATCCTGGATCTTGGTAGTTTTGCTCGCAGCAGAATGAAAGGCTGTGTGATTGCTGTTACGGGTAGTGCTGGCAAAAGTACTATGATTGCTATGCTGCAACACTGCTTAAAGCCGTTTGGCAAAACAGTTGGTAACCAAGCAAATGCTAATTTACCGTTGGGTGTCGCTTGGAACTTAGCATCCATGCCGTGGGATGCCGACTTTATCGCTTTAGAACTCGCCATCGGTAGCATCCGGCTAAGCAGCCGATTAGCCAGGCCTGGTATTGCGATTATTACCACCATAGGACCAGCTCATCTTGAATACCACAAAAATGTTGAAAATATTGCTCGTAAGAAAAGTCGCATCTTTCATGAGATGGCGCCTGGCAATCTCGCAGTTATCAACCGAGATATACAGCAATGGCCAATCCTGGCAGCTGAAGCAAGCGCAAGAGCTCTAAAAATACTCAGCTTTGGCAGTCACTCCGAAGCGGATGTGAGACTGTTAACCACTAATTCGGATGAAATAACAGTCATATTGTCAGGTCAACGACTGCGCTTTCGTTTGGGCAGTCCAGGCTTGCATCAAGTCTATAACAGCCTGGCCGCTTTAGCGGTAGCAAGTCATTTGCAGCTGGCCTTGCCCGAACTGCTCAACACATTTGCTGACTTTAGGGCCATACCAGGTCGCGGTCATCAGCAAAACATAAAACTTGAACAGGGCCAGATCACTTTATTGGATGATGCTTATAACGCAAACCCGGCATCGATGCAGGCTTTATTTCAGATGCTGCAACAGTTGCCAAGGCAAGGCCGCCTCCTATTAGTGTTAGGTGATATGCTAGAGTTAGGTGAAAACGTTAAGACTTATCACCAAGCTCTGGTGCCTGGCATCAAGCAATGTGTTCCAGATAGACTGTATTTGGTAGGAGCAGAAATGACAGCATTGAAAGCAGAGCTTACGGAGCAAGAAAACCTCAGCTGCTGGAATGATATACAGCCATTACAACAAGCTCTGCTGCGCGATCTTGAACATAATGACCTACTGGTATTTAAAGCCTCGAATGGTATTGGGCTACATAAAATTGTCAGGCACTTTGAAAAGCTTCATGCCATAAACTCTAAAAATCAAAGCTTTGACTTTTGATTGTTCAGTCTATTGGTGGTCAGGGTGCCTCGCACTGTTTGTGGGTAATCGCTGGCCAATTGCCATTTTGGCCGGATTGGCGTTAGCGGCAGTTCGCGCTTTCGAGCAACCAGCAGATAACTACTGCCAAAGCACCGAGCAACAAAGCTACGCCAACGACTAGCGGCAGGCTCTTTACCCAGCAAACTGGACGCATAAAAACGTTGCTCCATCACCACCTCAAAGCCCAGCAAGTACAACCAGTCTTTTAAACGCGATAAGGTAAAAAAGCGGCCATTCCAAGGTGCTTTATTTTTAAACCAAGGATTGAGTTTTAGTAAGCCGGCCAGACTCAAGGGGTTGAATCCGCTAAGCAACAGGTAGCCATCCGCTCGCAAAACCCGGTGCATCTCCCGCATCAGGTGATGCGGATCGCTGCAAAACTCATGGGCATGGCAAAGCAAGAGCGCATCCACACTCAGATCCAGCAAGGGCAAGGCATCCGATTCGGCTTTAACCTGACACTGGCTTGCCTTGATCCCAAGATGAATATGATGCTTAATAGGGCTAGCGGAGGTATCAAGCTGGCAACTGAGGTCTCCCACCTTCAGCAGGTAATAGCCAAAGATCTGTGGCCACCACTCTGCTAGCAACTGCTCAGTAGCAGCGCGCAGCGCTTCACCCTGAGGGATCTGCTGCCAATTGGCAGGCCCAGGCCGGTTACTGGCACTTAAGGCGGGTTTCATCAAAACTTGCTACCTTAAAAAGTTCTATCATCCGATTGAGTATACCAGATGCAACCAGAGAAACTGACCATCACGCCATTAGCCGCTTTTCAGGACAATTATATCTGGTGTCTGACCAAACCGGATAGCGATGCCTTGGTTGTGGTCGACCCAGGTGATGCTGATGTGGTGCTGCAGTTTGCCCGCCACACTCAAAAACAACTAAGCAGCATCCTGATCACTCACCACCACTGGGATCACACCGATGGCATTGCCGCGCTTAAACAGCTGTGGCCGCATGCGCGGGTTATCGGGCCAGCGTACGAAGCAGAGCGCATAAACAGCCTGACACAAACCGTGCACGATGGGGATATCGTAGAACTGAGCGAGTTTGGCGTGAGGTTCAAGGTATTACATATCCCAGGCCATACCTTAGGCCATATCGCCTATTACACTGCACTGCTGAACCAAACTCCCGCGCTGTTTTGCGGCGATACGCTATTTAGTGCAGGTTGTGGCCGTTTGTTTGAAGGCAGCCCCGAGCAGATGCATCAGTCATTGCAACGACTGTCTGTATTGCCGGATGAAACGCACATATACTGTGCCCATGAGTACACCTTAGCCAACTTAGCCTTTGCCCGAGCCGTTGAACCAGACAATCAGGCTGTGATAGAGCATGTGACCAAATGCCAGCAACTGCGTGATAATCAATTACCCACCCTGCCAAGCAAGCTGGCAACAGAAAAAGCCATTAATCCTTTTTTACGCTGTCACCTGCCTGATCTGCAAAGAAAATATGCCAGTACCACTGAGCAGGCCGCTTTTACAGCACTAAGAGCAGAGAAAGACCGCTTTAAATCCTGACTTGCAATCAGTCTGCAAGCAGGTAACATGCAATCTGATAGAAAAACTGACAGGACTCTTGCATGAAAGTACGCGTTTTAACTGTTGTTGCGACCGCTCTTCTAGCCGGTTGTGCTCCCACCAACCAACTACAAACTGCGACCGAACCAGTCAGTGAAACACCCAACGCGTCTTTTGAACAGGCAGCCAGTGCCGAACTAATTGCAGCAAGCTTGCTTACCCCTGTCCGCAGCACAAAGCAGCAACCGCCAACACCACTGGATGTTACCAAAGTGGATGATGTCTGGCAGCGCATCCAGCTGCAATTAACCTTTGAGGTCCCTGAGCGAAGGGCAATTGCTGAGCAACGCAACTTTTTTGCCCGCAATCAAGCCTATCTGGATCGGGTATCCAATCGGGCTGAGCCCTATTTGTACTACATTGTCCAGCAGCTGGAAGCGCGAAATATGCCGCTGGAGCTGGCCTTACTTCCTATTGTTGAGAGTGCTTTTGATCCCTTTGCTTACTCTCATGCCCGCGCATCTGGCCTGTGGCAGTTTATGCCTGCCACCGGCAAACGCTTTGGTTTACAACAGAATTACTGGTATGACGGCCGGCGTGATGTGATTGAGTCGACCCGCGCCGCCTTAGATTACTTACAGTATCTGCACGATCGGCTGGAAGGTGACTGGCTCAATGCCATTGCAGCCTACAACTCAGGGGAAGGTCGCTTGCTTAGGGCCATTCGCCATAATAAAAACCGCAACTTGCCAACCGATTTCTGGTCGCTTGACTTACCGCGCGAAACTACAGCTTATGTCCCCAAGCTGCTGGCACTGGTTGATTTAGTCCGTCAGCCAGAGACTTACGGTATTGCGTGGCAACCGATCCCGAATCAACCACAAATAGGTATCGTCGAGGTTGGTCGCCAAATTGATTTGGCTGTGGCTGCCGAAATGGCAGGCTTAAGTCTAAATGAGCTGCATGCCTTAAACCCAGCCTTTAATCAGTGGGCCACCGATCCGGATGGCAGCCATCGGCTGGTGCTGCCACTGGATAACAAACCACAGTTTCGGGAGCAACTGGCCAGCACCCCAACCGATCAATGGCTAAGCTGGCAGCGCCATACCGTAGTGCGCGGAGATACCTTAGGTAAAATCGCACAACAGTACCAGACCTCCGTAGCAGCTATTCAGCGTCTGAATGAGTTGAATGGCCATACCATTCGAATTGGCCAGCACTTGCTGGTTCCGGTATCGGCTAAAAATGCCGACGCATACCAATTAAGCCAGCCTGGCCGAATTGCTCAGGCACAAGAGCGCACCAATCCGGAACAACGGCTGCACTATACGGTCAAACAGGGTGATACCCTGTGGGACATTAGCCGGGCGCATCAGGTTCGAGTCAACGACCTGGCACGCTGGAATGGTATGACAGCACGCGATCCCATTCGCCCTGGTCAGCAATTGGTCATTGTTCAGGCACAAACGAGTGCAGCGACAGCGCAGCCAGCCACCACAGGTGTTACCCGCACCATCAACTACCGGGTACGCCGTGGTGACTCGTTGTCACGCATCGCTCAGCGTTATCGGGTGCAGGTGGCGGATATTTTGGAGTGGAACCAGCTGAGCATTGATCAACACCTGCAACCAGGACAACAGCTTCGCCTGTTGGTGGATGTAACCCAATCTTAAAAGCGGAGGACGCCTGGATGAGAATCGTACTGTTAAGTATTTTGTTCGGGCTGATCTTCAGTTTCCCGGCCCAGGCTTATTTTGAAGTGCAAGGTAGCGGCGTTGTCCAGCTCAAAGATGGCACCAGCCGGCTGGTTGAGTTCGGTTTTACGTTCACACGTATTGACGGGCGCAATACCTTTATTGCAGGCCCTCATAAGCTGGCGGTACAGCAAGTACCGCAAAAGTATTCATTATCCCTGGTACTGCATAACAGCGATTACGTCTGGGTTGCTGATTTTGCGAATGCACCACTGATAGGCTTTGATTTTAAAATTGCCGGTCATCATATCAAGCTTTACAAAGAAGAAGGCTTGCGAATGCCAGGAAGCTTTGTGATTGAAATTGATGGTATTCGGCATCACTTTAGCCGTAACATCGGCCAGATTGACTTTACCTTTGATCAATCTGGCATCAAAGGCCTTGAACCAAAAAGCTTTTTACGGCCCCGACAGTAAGAACAAGGCAACAACAACGTAGAGCAATCAGGGCTTGGGCTCTGGCTGTAGTTGCAGTCTCGGGATAGTGCCCCAGAGCACGCAAAGCAAAGGGGCCAGCCAGTGAAACCACCAATGAAAAGACACACTGAATCCCTGCCACCAGGCGTAGCCCACTGCAAGCCACTGCAATGCAATACCAGCAGTGCCGATCAAAAACAACGACCGGTTCAGCCAACGTGTTGGAAAACAGGGGATCCAGTTATTGCGCATCGGCTTGCACTTCTGGCGCAGCATATGCGAAAGCTTCCAGACTATTGCACTGCTGATATATGGCCTGGATGGTTGGGTATGGCGCCATATCCAGCCCAAAACGCAGCGCATTGTAGACTTGCGGCACCAGGCAGATATCCGCCAGGCTTACGGTATCACCAAAGCAAAAGCGTCCTGCGCACTGCTGAAGCCGCTGCTCCAGAGCTTGAAAGCCTGTGTTAAGCCAATGATGGATCCAGGCCATTTTTTGCTGCTCAGATAATTGCAAAGGACCGGTCAGATACTGCAATACCCGCAAGTTATTCAATGGGTGAATATCGCAGGCAATATCCAGCGCCATGGCCCGCACCAGGGCAGTCTGCTTAGGCTCAGCCGGCAATAAAGACGGCTCTGGTTGAATCGCATCCAGATACTCGACAATGGCCAGCGACTGGTTCAGGGTCAGCTCGTTATCCACCAGGGTCGGTACCAGCTCAGCGGGGTTCAATGTCTGATAAGCTGCCTGATGCTGCTGCCCACCTTCTTTGACCAGGTGCACTGGAATGGACTCGTACGTCATACCCTTCCACGCTAGGGCAATGCGCACCCGGTAAGCAGCCGATGAGCGCCAGTAACCATAAAGTTTCATGTCTTGATTTATCCTTTCATACAAAAAGAGCTGCCACAGCAGCTCTTCTCTTATTCGTACACACTGCCAAAAGCATTAGCCCTGATAGTTATACTCTACCACTTGCTGGTCGATGGCACCAAAGATACTTTGGCCCTGTTGGTCCAGCATTTCAATGCGAATACGATCGCCAAACTTCATAAAGCTGGTGCTGGGTTTGCCATCACGAATGGTTTCAATCATACGGATTTCAGCGATGCAGCTATAGCCCACTCCACCTTCGGCAATGGCGGTGCCATATTCGGTGCCTTGCTTGTTCGACACCGTGCCTGAACCAATAATGGTACCTGCACAAAGCGGACGGGTTCGGGCGGCGTGTGCAATCAACTGGCCAAAATCAAAGGTCATATCGACCCCGGCATTGGGTTTACCAAAGGCTTCGCCATTGTACGTGGAGAGCAGCGGCAGATGCAGCTTGGCATCTTGCCAAACGCCTGCCAATTCATCCAAAGTCACTGCCACCGGGCTGAAGCTGGATGATGGCTTGGACTGGTAAAAGCCAAAGCCTTTGCCAAGTTCATTCGGGATCAAACCACGCAAGGAAACGTCATTGACCAACATCACCAGCCGGATACGATCGCGGGCTTGTTCAGCCGGGATCCCCATCGGCACATCGTCGGTGATCACAGCAATTTCACCTTCAAAGTCGATGCCATAGTCTTCACTGGCCACCTCAATCGGCGCATAGGGCGCTAAAAATGCATCAGACCCCCCCTGATACATCAGCGGATCGGTCCAGAAACTGGGTGGCATTTCAGCATTACGGGCTTTACGCACCAGCTCAACATGGTTGACATAAGCACTGCCATCGGCCCAGTGATAAGCTCGCGGCAAAGGGGAGCTGCATTTAGGCTGCTCAAACGGCATGCTGCCAGCAGCCGTGCCAGCATTCAGCGCCTGATACAACTCTTCGGCCTGAGGTGCTTTTTGCTGCCACTGATCCAGCAGTTGCTGCAAGGTAGCAGCAACCTGCGGAATAGCCAGACAACGGCTTAAATCGCGACTCACTAACACCAGCTGGCCGTCACGGCTGCCATCATTTAACGTTGCAAATTTCATTCTAAATCCTTGTACTGCGGCACTCTATACTCTGTGCACAACATCTAAAGTGCACCCATCAGATGCTCAAATTATTTAACCTGCCAGCTGTTCACATACGCCGGATTCTCGGTACCAAGCGCTGCTTCACCAATTTCCAGCGCATCACGGGTATCCAGCATCACCGCCACTTCATCGGTAAACTTTTTACGGTATTCCTGAGCGGCTTGAAAGGCTTTCGGATGCGGGCCATGAGTAAAACCGGCCGGATGAAAAGTCACCATGCCTTTTTCGATATTGTCGCGGCTAAAGAAGTCGCCAGCATGGTAAAACAACACTTCATCGTAATCGTCGTTGTTGTGGTAAAACGGGACTTTCAATGCGCCTGGATCGCTTTCAATCGGCCGCGGCACAAAGGTACAGACCACAAAACGCTGCGCGACAAAGGTGGTGTGCGCCGATGGCGGTAAATGATAGCGATGGCTCATCAGCGGCCGGATATCGCGCCAGTTGATGCGCATCACGGCCAGATCACCGTGCCAGCCAACCGCATCCAGCGGATTGTAGGGGTAAGTCACTACGGAAGTCTGGCCATGGCGTTTAATCTGTACCTGCCAGCTGTCTTCCGAGTACTGCGCTTTGAAGGCCTCGTTGATTTTTGGCGTGTCCAGCATGGCCGGATCAAAAATCGCATGGTTACCGACCAGGCCTTTTTCCGGCAACTGGTAGGAATCGTTGGTCGCTTCAATCATCAACAGCAGCATCGGCTGCTTTGGCTCTAACCGCCACATGGTGCTGCGTGGAATTACGACATAATCGCCTTCGACGATTTCCAGATGACCATAGTCGCAGTAAAGATCGGCGCTGCCTTCGTGCACAAACAACAGCTCATCGCCGTCGGCATTGCGCACCAGATAAGGCATGCGCTCGTTCACACGCCAGGTGCGCATTTTGCAGTGCGCATTGTGCAGCAGCAAAGGCACTTGCCAGGGGGAGGCCACCTGATTTTCGGTTAGCTGGTTTAAATCGAACAGTCGGGGACGCAAAGGTCCCTGCCAGTCACTCCAGCCCGTTGGGGCATGGCGGTGATGAAAGTGCGTGGCCGGACCAAAAAAACCACTACGACCGGTCTCGCGCTCATAAATCGCTTGTTCCGGGAAGTCGGCATGTGCCTGACGTGACACATCGCCTTCCCGCAGTGGAAAAGAGGCCCATTTACGCATTCGCTAACACTCCACGCTGGATTTGGTCTTCTTCAATGGATTCAAACAAGGCTTTAAAGTTACCCTCGCCGAAACCTTCATTGCCTTTACGCTGAATGATTTCAAAGAATACCGGACCAATCACGGTTTTGGTAAAGATCTGCAGCAAAATACCGTCTTTCATTGGCGCGCCGTCGATCAGAATACGCAGCTCACGTAGCTGATCCAAATCTTCTTCATGCCCTTCGACCCGGCTGTTCACTTTATCGTAGTAGGTATCTGGCGTCGGCATAAAGTCCATACCGCGCTCACGCAAAGTACGCACCGTCTGATAAATGTCTTCGGTGGTCAGGGCAATGTGCTGAATGCCTTCGCCATTGTACTCACGCAAGAATTCTTCGATTTGTGATTTATCGTCCGATGACTCATTGATTGGAATTCGGATTTTGCCACATGGCGCCGTCATGGCGCGGGACACCAAGCCGGTAAGCTTGCCTTCGATATCAAAGTAGCGGATTTCACGGAAGTTACCGATGTTTTCATAAAAGCCAGACCAGACATTCATATTGCCACGCATCACGTTGTGCGTTAAATGATCCAGCACTTCCAGACCAACACCATGCTTGGCCATCTCGGTTTGCCAGTTGTCGTAGTATTTAAAGTCGATGTCGTACACCGAAGAGGCACCGTAGCGATCGACAAAATAAAGCAAGCTGCTGCCAATACCGTACACAGCCGGAATATTCAGCTCCATCGGGCCAATCTGGTTTTTGTATTCTTTGGCACCATTGGCAAGCGCATGCTGCAGTGCTTTGGCGGCATCTTGCACCCGAAACGCCATGGCACAAACACTGGGACCATGCTCACGAGCAAAGGCTTCGGCCTGGGAGTTAGGCTGCGCATTGATGATAAAGTTGATATCGCCCTGCTTGTACAGCCAGGCTTCTTTTGACCGATGTTTGGCGACCTCAGTAAACCCAAGACCATGAAACAAGGCTTTTAGCTTGGCAATACCGTCCGCATCAGCGGCAGTGTACTCAACAAACTCGAAACCATCGGTACCTAAGGGGTTATACACGTCTTGCATGCGACATCTCCACGAACTAATTATGTACAGTCTATGCAGCCTGGCTGCGGTTGGCGCTATCTTGCTTTAGTTTGACCAGAATGAACATCCACTGTCATTTTTGCGCCCATTTCACTAGCACGTAAAAAGCGTAAAGATTGCAATACAATATGGATTTTTACGAGGGGTTCAGGAAGTAGCAGCCACCAGCCCGCTTGGGCTGGCGGCTCAGAGTATCGATTTAAGCACAAAGTGGCATTAAATTTTTACAGTCTTGCGATTAATACCGTAATCACGCAGTTTATTGGCCACGGCGGTATGGCTAAGTCCCAGCTTTTTCGCCAGTTGCCGTGAGCTTGGATACGCCGGATACAACTTGCGCAGCAAGCTGGCTTCAAAGCGTTTAACCGCTTCATCTAAGGTGCCATCAAAGTCCTGCTCCAGATAGCCAAAATCACTGGTAAAGCTGGGCAACTGCAGATGCTCTTTATCCAGTTGATAGCCTTCCAGCAGGGTAACGGCGCGATAAAGCGCATTTTCCAGCTGACGCACATTACCTGGCCAGGGGTAACTTTGTAAAAACTGAACACAGCTATCGCTTAGCTTTGGTGCTTTACGCCCCAGCCGGGCAGCAAAGCGGGCAACAAAATGCTCGGTAAGCGGCACGATGTCCTGCTTACGCTCGCGCAGGGCCGGTAATGCCAGGGTAAAGACATTAAGCCGGTAATACAGATCCTCACGAAATTTGCCTTCCTGTACCATAGCCGGCAAGTCCTTCTGTGTGGTACAAATCACCCTTACATCGACTTTCACTTCGTTCTCATCGGCAACACGGCGAAAGGAGCCATCCTGCAAAAAGCGCAGTAACTTGGTTTGCAGCTCACGCGACATCTCCCCCACTTCATCCAGGAAAACAATGCCGCCATTGGCTTGCTCAAAAATACCTTTCTTACCCTCAGAAGAGCCAGCGAAGGCATTGGGACCATAGCCAAACAGCTCGGACTCGGCCACATTATCAGGCATTGAGGCACAATTGACCGCTAAGAAGGGTTTACCAGCCCGGCTACCAGCTGCATGGCAAGCCCGCGCCAGCAGCTCTTTACCAGTCCCCGTTTCACCGGTAATCAGCAAAGGCCCATCCAGCAGCGCCATTTTCTTGGCTTCCCGAATCACTTTACGCATTTGCGGGCTCTGCGCCTGCAGCGTCTGAAAGCTTTCCTGATTGCCTTTATTAAAGGCCAGCATATGCTGCCCTAGCCGGCTTTCTGATTTCAGATTGATCACAGCACCCGCCAGCACCTCATGGCCACTTTCGTCCGGTACCATCACGGGTAGCAAATCCGCGATGAAATGTTTGCCCTGAATTTCGACCCGCCGGGTCTGGGCCAGCACATCATCGCTTTCCAGCCAACGCAGAAAGTTAAAGCCCTTTACCAAGCCAGGCAGCAACTCGCCTTCAATGGCTTTGCGCTCAACGCCAAGCGCTTCAAGCGCTGCATCATTAATCACACTGACCTGTGCCTTGGTATCAATAGCTATAATGCCATCTGGCAAGGTTTTTAATAGGGTGATGAGCTCGTTCTGGTGGCGCTCCGATGGCATAAAGGCGGTAGTTTTTACATCGGCTACGCCAGGAATGCGACGCATCTTGGCCATCAGCTCCTGAAACTGTTCAAAATGAATGCTTGGAAAAGAGACAAACATACGGCTGGAGGCGGCGTCCACTTCGATGCCACGCAAGTCCAGTTGATAGCTGACCAGAATATTTAGAATTTCCTGAGCAATTCCTAATCGGTCCTGACAATGTATTTCTAGGCGCATAACGATGGTGTTACCTCACGCTTAATCAGTTGCAGCATCATACGATAAAGCCGTTCGATTAGACCAGAATTTTTGTAAAGAAATATGAACACCTTGTCTTGACTGGTCTGATTTGCCATAGTAGCGAAACCAAAGTAGTTGTAAGGTCGTTATGGAAGCCAATATTTTTACCCAGGTTTTTCTGCCCGTAGCTCTGGCTGTGATTATGCTCGGCATGGGTTTATCCCTTAAGCCAGTGCATTTCAAACAACTTTTGCAAACCCCAAAACCGGTATTGACTGGCCTTGCGATGCAAATTATCGCTATCCCAGCACTGGCATTTTTGCTGGCTTACTTGCTGCAGTTGCCGCCCGAGCTGGCGGTAGGCCTGGTGCTGATAGCCGCCTGCCCCGGCGGCCCTACCTCCAATCTGATTGCTCATTTAGCCCATGCCGATACCGCACTTTCTATCAGCCTGACTGCCATCAGTAGCCTGGTGGTGATTATCAGCCTACCGTTATTGGTCAACCTGGCATCGTTGCTGTTTTTGGGTGAAGGCCAATACGTGGCACTTTCAGTACCTCGCACCGTATTGCAGCTGTTGGTGATTATTCTGTTGCCGGTCTCTTTGGGTATGTGGTTAAAAGCCCGTTGGCCGGAGTTTTCCAGAAGCTGCCAGCAGCCGGTGAAGTGGCTCTCGTCATTCTTTTTGGTTGCGGTGGTAGCGGGTGTTTTACTGCACGAACTGGATCGCTTGCTGGGATTTTTCCTCGCCATTGGTATCGCGGCTTTGTTACTGAACCTGCTGAGTATGCTGGCTGGCTATTTAGCGGCCCGCAGCATTGGCTGTCGTGGCCCGCAAACCCGCTCACTGACCATTGAAGTTGGTATCCAGAATGGCACCTTAGGCATCGCCATCGCTACCTCGCCGATGTTGCTGAACAACAGCACCATGGCCATTCCATCGGCGATTTACAGCCTCATCATGTTTGCTTCTGGCGCAGCGATGATTGTATGGGGCTATCGGAAAAAACAGGCATAAAAAAGTCCGGCCAAGCCGGACTTCAACAGGTTGTTTTCGACAGAGCTGATTAAGCGGCAAAAGCTCTATCGATCAGCAGATGCAGGTAGTGGTAATGATTACGGACAGCATCAGCCGACCGGCGCGGTGCCGACAGGTTGCGAATGGCGCGCAGTTGACCGACTGCTGCAGCCTGACTGAGATGATCATAATCTGAGTCATCCTCAAGCCCTGAGATTTTGATCAGACGATTCACATATTCCAACTGTAGATTCTGGCTGAGCGTGGTCAACTCGCCCTGAAAAATCCCTTTCGTCAGATCATTCAGCATCTCGGTCAGGCTGTACTCGTTGCCATACAAAGCCGTATCGGAAATACGCTGCAGCACTTGCTGATGCAGAATATGGTCGAGCACATTGCGCTGCATCCCCAGTATCATTCGATGCATGCGTGGATCTTCATTGTTGCCGCGATGGCTAAACCCCCTGCGCTGAGCATGCATGTAAGCCAACACAGGCTGCATGCTTTGTAAGGTATCGGCGGCAAACACATAGCTGTTCAGCGCCGTCATGGCCTGACGCTGGGTAGCCCGGGGAACGGGTTGAAAGGGTTTCACATCGTCATGCTGACCAATAAAAGCACGCTCAACATAGACACCACCAATGTACCGACTAACAACATTGGCCTGGCCTGCGTACTGACCAAACAGCATGTTGGCACTGGTTAAAACACGTTGGTGAGACTCACCATCGACACGTCCTTTCTCCAACAACTGGGAAAATTCATGGTTGACACGCTGCCAACGATCCTGCGCATAGGCAATGGGATCCGAGCTCATAGCACCAATCATAACGCGCGGATCAATGTGCCGGCCGGGTGCACGCATGTCATCCGCATCATTGCCAAAAGCAAGCTCAGGCAAATGCGAGCGGCTTAAAATGGTTTGCAGTCGCTGCTCTTCCGCTTCGGCATCATCAAGGCCGGTAGAGTAGCCATACTCAATAGCCCAGATATCGTAGGGGCCTGGTTTATAACTGTAATAATCCCCTTGCTCCACACCGACTGGTGCAATATTCACCGGGTTGTAATCCATCACTGAGCCGGATAGCACCCCTTGTGTCAGTGCTGCATCATGCACTTGCTGATTATTCCACAAACTGTGTGAACGCATGTTGTGATTCAGCCCCAGGGTATGACCCACTTCATGCATAATCAGGTGGCGTAATGCCTGTTCCAAAATTGGATCATCGTCGATGTTGTCGTACATGCGTGTATCCGAGGCAAGCCGCGCCACGATATGCCCCATTTGCAAGGAATGGCCCAGGCTGCAATGTAACTGATGATCATCAGCCGAGTGATGATCAGCCATCAGGTTCGCGCCACCTGAAAAGAGCTCACCCAGGGTCCAACGGTTCGACATAAAGACAAACTCAAGCATGATGTTGGAGCTGATGATTTCACCGGTTTTCGGGTTCGCTAAAGACGGGCCATAGCCGCCAAAAGGTGGGCGTGGTGACGAGGTCCAGCGCAATACATTGTAATTGACGTCCCCTGCGTCCCAATCCGCATTATCTGGCTGCTCTTTCACCACAATGGCATTCTTAAAGCCAGCCGCTTCAAAGGCAATGTTCCAGTCTTCCACGCCTTGGCGAATGGCACTTCGCCACTGATGAGGCGTGGTATTCTCTATCCACCAGACTATGGGTTGTACCGGCTCAGACAGCCTGGCCTGAGGATCTTCTTTCACCAGGTTCCAGCGATTGATCACATCGCCCCATGGCGTCCACTCTGGGTTGGTCATCTGATCGAACTGTTGGGTAAAGTAGCCAACCCGGGGATCATCCCGGCGGGGCTGATAATCATTGTCTGGCATTTCAATAAAGGAGTGCTGCAGACTAATGGTAATGAAACGTGGATCGGCAATGGCAGCCGAACCAAACACCACCGGCTCTTCGTTGATGAACACATAGTCCACCACCACATCCATATTTCGCTCATACAGGCGCTCGCGAGCGATGCGCGAACGGTCCACGTTTAGAGTTCCCAGAGAAAAACGTGGTCCCGTCTGATTTGGGTTTGCCCAGGGCGTGATGCGATGCAAGGCCTGACTTTTAAACAAAGGATCGGCTTTAACCAGAATACGACCATCCTCATTCGCTTCAATATCCAGCACCGCCAAAAGTGCTTCACTGCGGTTAGCCTCAGCAGCGCGGCTTAGTGGATTCTCAGTATCAAAGACATAACGTGGGTTCCAACTGACAACCTCAATGCGTTTAAAGTTACGCCGAAACTCAATCAAACGCGTCTGCCGAAAATTACCACGGTAGTGACCGGCCTCAACCACGCCATCCATGGTCTGAGCATGATAGATAAACGGCTGATTGAGCTGCGACTCACGCAATGACAGCATAGTCTCACCGGATTCCATGTTGCGGTAAAAGTTGAACAAACCTTGCTGAACCTTGAGTTCTGCAACAAGCTCGCTGTACCCTTTGGCTTCTTTCTTGTTGTCTTGATCTGCGAATGCGGGCTGTAGCAAAAAGCTCATCGCAACTACGCTGGCGAGTGCCGACCGCCGTAGTCCTGAAGAGGAAAAAATTATCATGTTGTCATGTCCAATAGTAGGAAGTTCGTTTATGGTCGAAAGTTTACGTGATCGGGATCAACAACGATCAAGAGCGAGAGCGCTGACTATCCAGCCGAAGATTTTCGATGCTAATGCGGAGGCTTGCAATGAAAAAGGGGCTGAATGCAACATTAGAGGGTCAGAATACATTTAAGGGCAATTATTAGTGGGAGCAGCTGGCTAAGAGCCTGCATCCAGATAAGAAAAACCGCAGACAAGGTGAATCGTCTGCGGCCTTTTACAAACTTACTACAAACTTACTCTGCCAACAAAGCGTCGGTTTTTGCGGCGCAGATAAAGTCGTTTTTGTGCAGGCCTTTGATGGAGTGTGACCACCAGGTCACGGTTAGCTTGCCCCACTCCAGCAGCAAGGCCGGATGATGGCCTTCTTCTTCCGCCATTTCTGCAACCTTGTTGTGAAAAGCCCAGGCGGCTTTAAAGTTTTTGAATTTGTATTGGCGCTCCAGCTGCAAAATTCCGTCACGGACTACCGGGGTCCAATCCGGAATTTGCCGCATCAATACCGGCAATTCGTCATCGGATACTCTGGGCGCGTCAGCACGACAGGCTTCGCATTTCATGGTGGTTAATTCTGACATCAAGTCCTCTCTAACTTGCTTGTTTTTGTTTAGGCGGAAATTTAGGCGCATGCAAGCCAAGCTGCTTGGCCTGCTGCACCAGCGACATCATGTCGAGGTGCGCAATATCAAACAGATCATTGATTTGGCTGATGGTAAAATAAATCGGTTGCATGATATCAATGCGGTAGGGGGTTCTTAACACATCGATGGCATCGAAAGGTTTGCGCTCTGGTTTTTCCGATTCCAGGGCATAAATGGTTTCACCCGGAGAAGATAAAATACCGCCACCGTAGATGCGCAGGCCGTCTTTGGTTTGCAGCAAACCAAACTCAATGGTGAACCAGTACAGGCGCGCCAAATAGACCCGGTCTTCTTTGCTGGCAGCCAGACCAATTTTGCCATAGGCATGGGTGAACTCGGCAAAAGCCGGGTTGGTCAGCATGGCGCAATGACCAAAAATTTCATGGAAAATATCCGGCTCTTGCAGATAATCGAACTCTTCGCGCGAGCGAATAAAGGTCGCTACCGGAAACTTCTTGTTGGCCAACAGCTCAAAAAAGCGATCAAAACTGATCAGTGCCGGCACCTCGGCACATTCCCAACCCGTGGTTTCACGCAGCACTTTGCTTACTTCTTCCAGTTGCGGAATACGATCGGTTGGCAGTTGCAGGCGCTCCAATCCGGCCATAAACTCATCGCAGGCTTTGCCTTCAATACAGCCGAGCTGACGTGTAATCAGCTCATGCCAGATTTGATTTTCTTCGTCCGACCAGGCAATAACACCATGCTCGCCGGACTGCCTCGAAACATAGTTGCTTGACTTACTCATAGATACCCTGTTGCTTATATTCTGATTTGGGACCAGCCCTTGTAGCTGTGACCGATACTAGTCGAAATGGGTTCGGCTGTTAATCGGGCCAGCGCAACTTAGCGTGCGGCTGGCCGTAAAGAATAAATTACAACAGGTGCGTGGTAAGCGGCCTGAGATCAGGCTGAACGGGCTTGCTGCGACTGCATGGCGGCCAGCGCCTGAGCCAGATCAGCAACAATATCTTCCACTTGCTCCAGCCCAACCGATACCCGGATAAGACCATCGCTGATACCCGCCATGGCACGCTCTTCGGCTGTGTAGGGACTGTGTGTCATCGAAGCAGGATGCTGAATAAGCGACTCGGCATCACCAAGGCTGACGGCCAGACTGAGCAGCTGGCATTGATTGATAAAGTAGCGGCCATCTTCAAGGCTGCCATGCAGCTCAAATGCCAGCACACCACCTGCGGCTTTCATCTGTGTACCAAGAAAACGATGGCCTGGATGCTCAGACAAACCTGGGTAATAGACGGTCGCAATCGCCGGATGCTGCTGTAAAAACTCCGCCACCCGCTGCGCATTCTGGCAGTGGCGCTCCATCCGTACCGCCAGCGTTTTCATGCCACGAATGATCAGCCAGGCATCGTGCGGGCTGATGGTGCCGCCAATGTCTTTTAAAGTGGTCATTTTGATTTGATGGATCAAGGCGCTACGACCCACCACCAGGCCTGCCACCACATCGCCATGGCCATTCAGGTACTTGGTAGCACTGTGGATCACAATATCGATACCAAACTCGGCCGGGCGCTGCAACAAGGGCGTTAAAAACGTATTGTCAATCACCGATAGCAAACCATGCGTGCGGGCAAAGTCACCTAAGAAAGCCAGATCCAACACCACCAGATTGGGGTTAATGGGTGTTTCGGCAAACAGCAACTTAGTGTTGGGTCGAAGTGCAGCCTGCACTGCGGCATGATCCGTCATATCCACAAAACTGACCTCAATACCATAGCGGGCAAACTGATGGCTAAACAAGGCGAAACTGCAGCCATAAATGGCTTTGCTGCAGATCATGTGATCGCCCTGCTGCAAAAAGGTCAGAGTGGCAGCGGATACCGCAGCCATACCTGTGGCCGTGGCGGCGCCATCCTCCATGCCTTCCAGCGCGGCAATTTTTAGTTCCAGCTCGCGGGTGGTCGGATTACCCAGTCGGGTGTAGATATAGCCCGCTTCTTCGCCGGCAAAACGGGCCGCACCTTGCTCGGCACTGTCAAAAATAAAGGTAGAGCTTTGATACAGAGGGGTAGCTAAGCTGCCATGTTCATTGCGTGTTTTGCCTGCATGAATGCATAAAGTGGCAGGGGATTTAAAAGCGCTGTGCATACGATCCGTTCGTTATTCTGCTAAGGGATGAATGCACTACAGATAGCAGAATTTAAAGCGATTGGAAGCAAGCCAGACGGCTTGCTGTCCGGATGACCAGGCAAGCCTGTGGCGAAGTGTCAACCAAAGTTCACAAGTTGTTGAACTCTCGGTTCAGTTGAAAGGTGCTCGAGGTCACATGACGCTCGATGTCCCGCAGCCGCAGCTCCAGGCTGGTGAATTTATGGTTCAAATGCTGCAAGGCTTGCTTTGGAGGCTCGCCCTTTTGCCAAACCTGGGTTTTTACCTCGACACTGTCTTCATCTCTGTCCTGCTCAATGCTGCCATGGCTGGCCTCGTACTTGGACTTCTTCTCCAAGACCACCCAGGCAGCAAAATAAAGCACCAGCACAAAGCTACCCATACCAAGAAATAAAGCTGCCAGGGTAATGATTCGTACCAGCCAGTTTTCAATGCCAAAGTAATCGGCGACACCGGCACAGACCCCAGCAATTTTGCCATTGCGATCATCACGCAGCAGCGGTTTACGTGGCTTAGTCATGACGTTGTCTCCAACGAGGGCTTTCGGCATCCAAAATCGCCTCCAGCGTTTTAATACGCTCAGCCATTTTATCGGCTTTACGCGCCAGCTCATTGAGTTGGCCAAGCTCCTGATCGGTCAGTCCCTGACCAATCTTGTTTTTGCTACGGTAGTGCATAATCACCCATAGCGGTGCCACAAAGATCATAAATAAGATCATCGGCACAAAAATCATTTCCTGAATTCCCATAGCTAGCTCCTAGTCTGCTTGGTCCGCTTAGTCTGCTTTGCTGTCTTTTTTGCTGACAACTTTCGCTTTTAATGCTGCCAGTTCATTGTCAATTTTATCCTGCGCGGCTAACTCAGCAAACTCATCTTTCAGGGTTTTCTTACCCAGATCGTAGGATTCGACCTGCGCCTCCATCGAATCAATTTTCTGCTCATAACGCTCGAACTTATGCATCGCATCGTTCAACTTTTCGCTATGCAGTGTCTTTTTCACATCCAAGCGACTGGCCACGGTTTTTTGCCGCATCAGCATCGACTTCTGCCGGGCTTTGGCATCCGCCAACTTTTCTTGCAATTGCGCTACTTCATGCTGCAACTTATTGATGTGCTCATCTAAGTGGGCAATATCCGTTTCCACCGCATTGACTTGCTCAGCGGCTTTTTCCCGCTCGACCAGAGCGGCGCGGGCTAAATCTTCCCGCTCTTTTGATAATGCCAGCTCGGCTTTGCTCTGCCAATCGGCCACTTCATCATTCAGGCGATTCAGCGCCCGTTGCAGATCTTTTTTCTCGGCAATGGTCTTGGCAGAGGATGAACGCACTTCTACCAGGGTGTCTTCCATCTCCTGAATGATCAACCGCACCATTTTTTCCGGATCTTCGGCTTTATCCAGCAGTGAATTCAAATTTGAGTTGATAATGTCTGTAAAGCGACTGAAAATACCCATCTTAGTTACCTCTTCAATTGGTCGGGATACAACAGAGTACATTCACATTCCTTGCCAACTTTTCCAGAGCCATTAATCATTGAATTTATTAAAAAAATAAATTAAGCAGAAAGAACTATGGCTAGGCACTATAATGAAATACACTATTATTTGGTCATTTTCACTAAAGTTACCCGATGAGCAGAACACAACAACAAGATAATCTGATCGGCCAGTCCAACAGCTTTCTGACTGTGCTGGAGCAAGTATCGCAAGCCGCGCCGCTGAACAAGCCGGTGCTTATTATTGGCGAACGCGGTACCGGCAAAGAACTGATAGCTGCCCGCTTGCATTTTTTATCTCAACGCTGGGATCAAAACTACCTGACACTGAACTGTGCTGCCCTGAACGAAAACCTGCTGGAAAGTGAGTTGTTCGGTCATGAAGCCGGGGCTTTTACTGGTGCCAGCAAGCGACATGAAGGCCGCTTTGAGCGAGCCAACGGTGGTACTTTATTTTTGGATGAGCTGGCTAACACTCCAAGTCTGGTGCAGGAAAAACTGCTGCGGGTGATTGAATACGGCGAGTTTGAGCGGGTCGGTGGTAGCCGCTCGGTGAAAGTGGATGTACGGCTAATTTGCGCCACCAACGAAGACTTACCAGCCCTGGCTGAACAAGGCGAATTTCGTGCCGATTTGTTGGACCGGCTGGCTTTTGATGTCATCACCTTGCCGCCGATGCGCGAGCGGCGTGAAGATATTCTGCTGCTGGCTGAGCACTTTGCCATCAATATGGCCCGCGAACTGGAGTTCGAACTGTTCAGTGGCTTCAGCGACAAAGCCAAAAGAACCCTGCTGGATTACCACTGGCCAGGTAATGTGCGGGAACTGAAAAATGTGGTGGAACGCAGCGTCTACCGCACCAACAACCCTTATGTGCCGGTGCATGAGATCCTGCTTGATCCCTTTGAGTCGCCATTTCGGCCAAAGCAACGGGTAAAAACACGGGATCGGCAGAACGGTGCTTTAGCCGAACCATCAGGTAAGCTGGTGACCAGTGAATCCTCAGCGAAAATGAACGGCACTGGCCAGATATTGCCCGAGCTGCCTCAGTTAAACCCCGAGCAGCCGCTCGACTTTAAAGCGGTCTCACAACAGTTTGAAATTAACCTGCTAAAGCAGGCGCTTGCTACCTGCCAATACAACCAGAAAAAAACCGCCGAATGCCTGGGATTAACCTATCATCAGTTGCGTGGCTATATGAAAAAATACCAGTTACTGGACAGCCAACAGGACTCGCATGCCGAAGCCATTGATTAGCCGTAGCCTACCAACAGCCCTGCTTGCTTTGTTGCTGGCAGCTTGCCAGCCAGATATGCCAGCCGAAGTGCGCTCGGGTCTTGTGTACTGTAGTGAAGGCTCTCCGGAAAGCTTCAATCCTCAGCTGGTTACTTCAGGCACCACCATTGACGCTACCAGCAGGCAGCTATTTGATCGTTTGCTGGATATAAATCCAGACACCGGCGAATTCAAACCTGCTCTGGCAACCCATTGGGAACGTCGCGAAGATGGCCTGAGCTACACCTTTTATCTGAGACCGGATGTGCAGTTTCATCAAACCGACTACTTTAGCCCAAGCCGGCCATTAACATCGGCCGATGTTCGTTTTAGCTTCGAGCGGATCATGCTGACAGAGCATCCCTTTCATGCTGTTAGCGGAGGCGATTACCCTTATTTTCAGACCGTCGACTGGGCCAACCGTGTTGTTCGTATCGCCACTCCGACAGATGATCAGGTGGTCTTTTATCTGCGTCAGCGCGATAGCTCTTTCTTATCCAACCTGGCCACCGATTTTGCCGTGATCCATTCAGCCGAATACGCAGAGCAGCTGATAGAGCAAAACCAGCGGCAGCGGCTGGATACGCACCCCATCGGCACCGGCCCTTTTAAATTTCGCGAATACCGTAAAGATGTATTTATTCGCTACTACCGTCACGGCAGCTATTGGGGAGAGCCCAGCCAGCTGGAACAGTTGGTGATCGATATTGAACCCAATAACGCCAAACGCATGGCCCGCTTGCTAACCCACGAGTGCGACATCATTGCTTACCCGCGGATGGCGGAACTAGAACTTATCAGCAAGCGTGACGATGTGCGGGTGCAACAGCAAACCAGCATGAATGTTGGCTTCTGGGCTTTTAACACCAGCAAGGAGCCATTCAATAACAGCAAAGTTCGCCGGGCGTTGTCCATGGCCATTAATCGTGACGCTATTCTGCAAGCGGTGTACTTTGATCAGGCAGAAGCAGCAACCTCTTTATTGCCCCCAACCTCTTGGGGCCACAACCCCACCCTACTGCCCGTACCATACAATCCCGAAGCAGCCAGATCCTTGTTAGCAGAGGCAGGCTATCCTTATGGTTTTAGTATGACCATCTGGGCTATGCCTATCCAGCGATTATACAACCCAAATGCCACCCGGATGGCTGAAATGATGCAGGCCGATCTGGCTCGAATTGGGGTGCGTGCCAGTATTGTTACTCTGGAGTGGAATGCCTTTCGCCGCCAACTCAGGCAAGGAGAACATGACTCTGTATTGCTGGGCTGGAATGCCGACAACACCGATCCAGATAACTTCTTTCGGCCACTACTTAGCTGCAACGGCGTTGACAGTGGCACCAATCGAGCACTCTGGTGCGATCCAGCCTTTGATGCATTGATCGCGCAAGCACTGCTCACTGACAATCAAACCATTCGTCGTAGCTATTATTGGGCAGCCCAGCAGTATCTGGCTGAACATCTGCCCCTACTGCCACTGGCCCATGCCAAACGTTTTCAAGCTGTGAATCACCGGGTTGAAGGCGTTGGCATTAACCCTTATGGCGGCATTGATCTTTCGACGGCTTTTAAGCGGCCGGATAAGGACACGCCATGATCTGGCATTATCTGATCCGACGATTATTCCTGCTGTCTTTCGTATTCTTTGCTCTGACCTGCTTTGCTTTTAGTTTAGGGCACCTGTTTCCTGGCGATCCGCTGGTGAACTTCAGTGGCATCAGCCAGCCAGATGATGAACTGCTGCCGGTACTTGTGCAACAGTATCGACTGGATGATGGTTATTTGCAGCAATACATCGCCTTTTTACAGCGCATTTTGCAAGGAGATTGGGGCTTATCGCTGGCTAGCCAGCAACCGGTACTGTTCGAACTTACGCAGGTATTCCCTGCCACACTGGAGTTGGTTGCCTATGCCTTGCTGATCTCGTTTGTTTTAGGCGTACCACTTGGACTACTGGCTGCAATTAAAGCCAGCCACTGGTCTGGGCGGGTGATTTCAACCATCGCCCTGCTTGGCTACTCTTTGCCTATTTTCTGGTGGGCCCTGTTGATGATCATGCTGTTCAGTATCGGTCTTGGTTGGTTTCCGACTTCAGGCCGTATCAGTGTGCTGTATGAAATTCCCTCTGTAACCGGTTTTATGCTGCCGGACATTTTGCTATCTGGCCAAACATACTGGCAAGCCGCCTTTCAGGATGCCATCCGTCACTTGTGGCTACCGGCTTTTGTGTTAGCGACCTACCCGACTACGGTGATGATCCGCTTTACCCGCGATGCCATGCTGAATGTATGGCAACAAAGCTACATCAAAACCGCGCGTGCCAAAGGTTTAAGCCGTAGCCAGGTACTCTATCGTCACGGTTTACGTAACGCCATGTTGCCAGTCATGCGTCAGCTTGGCCTACAGTTTAGTACCCTAGTGACGCTGGCAATGATCTCTGAATTGATTTTTTCCTGGCCAGGCATTGGTCTCTGGTTGCTCGACAGCATCAGTCAACGCAACTACCCGGCGATTCAGGGCGGATTGCTGGTAATTTCCAGTTTGGTGATCCTGGTCAATATCCTGATGGATGTGTTGCATACCCTATTTAATCCACTGGCAAGGAAACAAGCCAATGGCTAAATTTCAATGGCTTTATCATAAAACAGAGCATGGACCACTTAGTCAGCTCTGGGCCAGTTTCCGTCAACAGCACTCGGCAGTCATTGGCTTGATGCTATTTGGCTTCTTTGCCCTGATTGCCCTGTTTGGCCCTGTGCTTACGCCTTATGATCCCTACTTGCAAAATCCGGATGCCTTGCTATTACCGCCGTCTTGGGATGATATGGGGGATGTACGCTACTTACTTGGTACCGATGACTTAGGCCGGGATCAACTCTCACGACTGATCAAAGGAGCCAGTTACACCTTCGGTATTGCATTGATCACAGCGCTGGGAGCCATGTTCCTTGGCCTTCTGCTTGGCGTTCTAGCAGGCATGAGCAAAGGCTTTCGTGCCAGCGCCTTCAACCATGTGTTGGACTTGGCACTGACCATCCCATCGTTGTTATTAGCCATCATTATTGTGGCTATTCTTGGCCCGGGTCTTATCAACACGATCTGGGCCATTATGCTGGCTTTGCTGCCACATTTTGTGCACGGTGTCCGCAACACCATCTTGCAACAGCTGGAGCAGGAGTATGTCATTGCGTACCGCCTGGATGGCGCCAACAACTGGCAAATTTTGCGCTACGTTATTTTTCCCAATACCTGGGAACAACTGACGGTCCTGTTCAGTATGGCGTTATCCACCGCTATACTGGATATAGCAGCACTGGGATTTTTAGGTCTGGGAGCACAGGCACCCGCTGCAGAATGGGGTCTGATGGTAGCCGATGCACTGGATCTGATTTACCTATCGCCCTGGAGTATTGCCTTGCCTGGTTTACTGATTTTTATTGCGGTGCTAAGCGTCAATCTGGTATCCGATGGTTTGAGAACCGCGGTACGCAAACGGCAGGAAAGCTGATGTTACTTCTCGATATCCGCAATCTGACACTTGAGCTGGAAACCAGCCAAGGCTTGATACGAGCCGTGGACAGAGTGAGCCTGAGCTTGCGTGAAGGAGAGATCCGTGGCCTGGTTGGTGAATCTGGTTCGGGTAAAAGCCTGATTGCCAAGGCCATCGTCGGTGTGCTTAATCAACGCTGGCGGATCAAAGCTGATCGATTCCACTGGTGTGGAGTCGACTTGCTGCAACTCCCTTACGATCAACAGCGAAAAATCATCGGCCGTGACATTGCCATGATCTATCAGGAGCCGAGCAAATGCCTGGATCCAACAGCACTCATAGCTGAGCAACTGCATGAGTCCATCCCCAATCAGCTGTTAAAAGGTGGCTGGTGGAATCGTACCAGGGAAAAGCGTAAGAAAGCCATTGCCTTACTGCATAAGGTCGGTATCAAAGAGCACCAATCGGTGCTGGAAAGCTATCCCTATCAGTTGTCGGAAGGGGTATGCCAGAAAGTGATGATCGCCATGGCCATCGCCAAAAACCCGAAGCTGCTGATTGCTGATGAACCTACCACCGCGCTTGAGGCCTCTACTCAGGCGCAACTATTTCGCCTGATTAGCAGTCTTAATCAGCTCAAAGGCATGTCCGTCTTACTAATCAGCAATGAGCTGGACAGTATCGCCCGCTACACCCATCGTTTATCAGTACTGTACTGCGGCCAGTTGGTCGAATCCGGTGAAACCGCCAAGCTGTTAGCGCAACCTTTCCATCCATACACCAATGCACTGATTAAAAGTGTACCAGAGTTTCAACCTGAACTGGTGCCGAAAAGTCAACTCTATGCACTGCCTGGCAGCATCCCGACCTTGCAGCATTTGCCTGTTGGGTGTCGGCTTGGACCTCGCTGTCCCAATGCCAGAAAGGAGTGTGTGCATACGCCAGCACTGGAGCGGAAGCAGCACCACTTTTACAGCTGCCACTTCCCATTGCAGTACAAGGAGTCAGAATGAGTCAGCTACTGGAGGTGGTGAATCTATGCAAACACTATCGTAAACAACTTGGTCTTTTCCGCCAAACCACAATTCAGGCTTTGGATCACGTGAGCTTTTCGTTAGATGCAGCGCAAACCCTGGCCGTGGTCGGCGAAACAGGTTCAGGCAAAAGCACCCTGGCCAAAGTGCTGGTTGGCATTGAGCAACCGGATGAGGGAGAAATCCGACTGGCAGGTAAAGCTGTGACGTTAAGCCACTACCGCAAGTACAACCATGTAATCCGCTATATGTTTCAGGATGCAGAGCGGGCTCTGAACCCCAGTCAAAAGGTGGGTAGCATGCTGGACGATGTACTTCGTTTCAGCACCGTGCTGGATGAGAATCAGCGCCAACAGAAAATCCTGCAAAGTTTGCAACAAGTCGGGCTGATGGATGAACACATCAACTTTTATCCGCACATGTTTTCTGCCGGACAGCAACAACGGGTAGCATTAGCCAGAGCTTTAATCCTTGATCCCAAAATTCTGATTCTGGATGAAGCCCTGACAGTTCTGGACCCAACCCTGCGGGCACAAATCGTCAACCTGTTGCTGGAGCTGCAGCAACAAAAGGGTTTGTCGTATTTATTAATCAGTAAGAATCTGCGGTTGGTGCGTCACATCAGCGATCATTGTTTGGTGATGCAACACGGCCAGGTAGTTGAAGCCGGGGCGACAGAGCAATTATTAGAACAGCCTCATCATCCCCACACTCGTAGATTGATGGGGTTGAGTTAGTCTTTTAAGTTAGTCTTTGCTGCTGCCCCAGGCTGGCTGCACTGCCAATAAAAAACCCCGCAAAGTCGCGGGGTTCATTTTAATGGTCGATTGCTTAGAAGCGATCTTCCGGCATCTCCAGGCGAGGCCGCTTAATTTTGGCTTCCGCTTTTAATGCCGCCAACATAGCCTCATAGGCTTGCTGGGCATGCTGGTTGGCAAAACGCTCTAAATCTTCAGCATCTGGCTGTTCAGTGACTTCGATATCTCGAACAGCAGTGACTGCAACTAAGGCCATATCACCACTCATCAGCTCGGCCAGATCAGCGCTCACGGGCTGTGCATCACTTGGCCGAGGCAAAGCAAAGGCTTTGGCACGAATTTCTGCATCCAGGCTACCACCAAAACGCGCTGTATTGCTGGCCAGCTGAGGCTCTAACCCTGCTGCCGCTGCCGCCGCTGCAAAATCACCATCTTGTTTAAACTGCGCCAAGATCTGATCCGCTTGCTGACGCGCTAGCTCAGAGCTTTGCTGACGGCGCAAAGAGGCTGTCACCTGATCACGCACTTCATCCAGCGACTGAGTACGAGCTGGCTGGTGTTCAGTAACACGAGCCACCACCAAGTGCTGAGCACCGACTTCGAGTGGTTCGCTGTTTAAGCCTTCGCCAATAAAGCGTAAGTTAAACAAACGCTGCAGTACCTGAGGATGATTTAAAGGCGCTGCGGCTTGCTGACGCGAGAACAGTGCCTGACTACGAAGCGGCAATTGAGTCACGTCAGCAGCTTCCTGTAAGTTATCTGGCACATCAAAACTGACATCTGCCAATAACTGCTGAACTTCAAAGAAACGATCGTAGGCACGCTCCTGCTGCAAAGCCTGAGTAATCTCCGACTTTACTTCTGCAAAGTCACGCAGCGTTGATGGCTCAAAGCGATGCAATTGCAGAATGTGGTAACCAAAGCTAGTCTGCACCACTGCACTTAGTTCACCCGCTTCAGTCAGCGCAAAAGCGGCTTCTTCAAAAGCAGCCTCCATATCACCACGGTTTAACCATGGCAGTACGCCACCTTCGGCGGCAGAAAAAGTATCGTCCGACTCACGAGCTGCCACTTCAGCAAAGTCCGCTCCGGCTTTTAGCTCCGCCAACACTTGTTCAGCTTTCGCTTTAATATCAGCATTGCTGCTCATACTTTCAAACAAGATATGAGCGACCTGACGACGCTCCTCGGTGCTATATAATGCCTGATTGGCATTATAAAAAGCACGAGCATCGGCTTCAGTTACCATCACATCTTTGGCAATCTGCTCAATGGAAAGCTCGATGTACTCCACCGCAATTTTTTCTTCGGTTTCATAGCGCAGCAGATTGTCATAATAATATTGTTCCAGCATAGCTTCGGTCAGTTCTACCTGATCAGCGAAATTTTCCGCCGCAAACTTAATATACTGGATATCACGGCTTTGCTGTTGCAACGTCATTAAACGCTGCAATTCGTTTGGAGTGGCAAACTCCGACAGGATCAAACCACGGATCAACTGCTGCCGTATCATTTGGTCGCGCAACATATCGCGGAACTCAGCGGTCTGTAATCCTGCCTGGCGCAACAATGCCAGGTAACGATCATTGTTAAAGACACCACCAACCTGAAACTCTGGCATCGAGCGGATCAAATCACGTACAGCATCGTCGCTGACACGCAAACCCAGCTGCCTGGCATACTGTTTCTGCAAGGTTTCGTCAATCAGCCGCTCCAGTACATCGGCACGAAAACCAGCCATATAAGCAGGATCCGACGCCAACATCTCAAACATCTCGCCAAACTGCTGCTCCATACGGGCACGCTCGTTCTGATAGGCCTGCTCCAGGGCTGCACGGGTTACCCCTTCACCATTCACTTCAGCTGCTGGCGTCTCCTTGGTCGAACCAAGATAACCACCAACCCCGGCCAGGGCAAACGTCAGGATCACCAAACCAAGAATGATCTTGGCGGTTAGTCCTTGTGAACCTTCTCTGATTTTCTCTAACATCGTGCCTTTATCTCTGTTTGCAACGCATGAACTATGCCATGTAGCTATGTCATGATCATGAAGCTACGTCATAAAAAAAGCGCATCTTAACAGATGCGCCTTTCTGATTGAAGCCTTGGCGAAGCAGTTACCGACTGAACCTGGGTTCTTCGCGACCATCTCATTTACAATGATGGCGAACAGTCTGCTGCCTGGCTGAGTTACCCGGCGCGCCGGGCAACGCTCATTCTTAGTTGACAGCGTCTTTTAACGCTTTGCCAGGCTTGAATGAAGGAATTTTTGCTGAAGCGATCTGGATGGTAGCACCAGTTTGTGGGTTACGGCCGGTACGGGCAGCACGCTCACGAACAGAGTAAGTACCAAAACCAACCAGAGCAACAGAATCGCCTTCTTTCAGTGCATCAGTCACGGCACCGATAAATGCATCCAGAGCACGGCCAGCATCCGCTTTAGACAATTCAGCACCAGCAGCAATTTTGTCGATAAGTTGAGACTTGTTCACAATATCATCCCCTTCAATTGTTATTGTTTTCAACAACTACACGTATTGATGTTGTAAGTACGCGCCCATGTTATAACAAGCATTCAGAGCGCTTGCAAGCAGAAGAGAGCATCCTACAACTATTTTTCCACTTTGAGCCCCAGCCCTTATCCAATAAGGGCTGGAGAACTTTCCTTAAGTTAGCACAGCCATAGAGAATGAAAAGCCTTTAATGGGCATTTTTTTCTATTTTTGCACTTTTTGCTGCTTTTTTTGGCAAGATTTCAGGCTGGAAGCGGCTTAGCGGCTCTTGCAATGCCAGTTCCAGCACCTCATCAATCCATTTTACCGCTTTAATTTCCAGGTCTGCTTTGACGTTCTCAGGGATTTCTTTTAGGTCACGCAGGTTATCGTGCGGGATCAACACCCGTTTAATACCTCCACGATGCGCAGCCAGTAACTTCTCTTTTAAGCCACCAATCGGCAGTACTTCACCACGCAGTGTAATTTCACCGGTCATGGCGACATCGGCCCGTACCGGATTGCCGGTTAAGCTGGAGACCAGTGCCGTTACCATGCCAATACCAGCGCTAGGACCATCTTTTGGCGTAGCCCCTTCTGGCACATGCACATGAATATCGCGGGTTTCATAGAAGTCATCGTTGATACGGAGTAATTCTGCCCGGCTACGCACTACCGTCATTGCAGCCTGAATCGACTCCTTCATCACATCCCCCAGTGAGCCAGTAAAGGTAAGCTTGCCTTTACCTACCACTGCCGCCGCCTCGATGGTCAATAAGTCACCACCCACTTCGGTCCAAGCCAGGCCGGTGACCTGACCAATGCGGTTGTTGTCTTCCGCTTTGCCGTAATCAAAACGTTGCACGCCCAGATAGCTTTCCAGGTTCGCCTGCTCAATGACCACGGTTTTAGTATCTTTATTCAGCAGAATTTCTTTGACTGCTTTACGGCACAGTTTGGAGATTTCCCGCTCCAGGCTACGCACCCCGGCTTCGCGGGTGTAATAGCGAATAATGCCGATAATGGCATCGTCTTTAATAACGATCTCATCAGGCTTTAAGCCATTGCGCCCAATTTGCTTACTAATCAGGTGCTGCTTGGCGATGTTCAGCTTTTCATCTTCGGTATAACCCGATAAGCGAATCACTTCCATCCGATCCAGCAAAGGCGCTGGAATATTCAGACTGTTGGAAGTAGCGACGAACATCACATCCGACAGATCGTAGTCAACTTCCAGGTAATGATCGCTGAAACTGGTGTTTTGCTCCGGGTCTAGCACTTCGAGCAAAGCAGCAGCCGGATCGCCACGAAAATCCGACGCCATCTTGTCGATTTCGTCCAGCAAGAACAATGGATTCCGTACGCCAACTTTGGCCATTTTCTGAATGATTTTGCCCGGCATCGAACCAATGTAAGTACGGCGATGGCCACGAATTTCGGCTTCATCACGCACCCCACCTAATGCCATCCGCACGTATTTACGCCCAGTTGCTTTAGCAATCGACTGCCCTAACGAGGTTTTACCGACTCCCGGCGGGCCTACCAAGCAAAGGATTGGGCCTTTTAGTTTATTAACACGCTGCTGCACCGCTAAATACTCGATGATGCGCTCTTTGACTTTCTCCAGACCATAATGATCCGAGTTAAGGATTTTTTCAGCGCCGGCCAGATCTTTCTTCACCTTACTGCGGGTTTTCCATGGCACATTGCTCAGCCAATCGATGTAACTGCGCACCACCGTGGCTTCAGCCGACATTGGCGACATCATCTTCAACTTTTGCAGCTCGGCTTTGGCTTTGTCGGCCGCTTCGGCCGGCATTTTGGCCTGTTCAATCTTATTGCTCAGCGTTTCGAACTCATCTGGCGCATCTTCCAGCTCACCCAGTTCTTTCTGAATAGCTTTCATTTGCTCATTCAGATAGTACTCGCGCTGGCTTTTCTCCATCTGTTTTTTCACCCGGCTACGGATACGACGCTCGACCTGCAAAATGTCGATCTCGCTTTCCATCATCGCCATTAAAAATTCAAGCCGTTCAGTAACATCGCTGATTTCCAGCACTTTCTGCTTGTCTTCAACTTTGAGCGGCATATGCGCGGCCATGGTATCGGCCAAGCGGGCAGCATCTTCGATACCGCTCAGCGCCGTCAGAACTTCCGGGGGGATCTTCTTATTAAGTTTGATGTAGCCTTCAAACTGGTTGATGGCAGAGCGCAGGAAGACTTCTTGTTCACGGCTGTCAACTTCCAGCGAAGCAATCATTTCGATGTCAGCCGCAAAACTGTGCTCAGTCTCAGTAAACTCCAGCAAACGAGCACGCTGGCTGCCCTCTACCAGAACCTTGACGGTACCATCCGGTAATTTCAGCAGCTGCAAAATAGTCGCGACAGTGCCGATTTCGTAGAGATCTTCGGCCTTAGGATCATCCTGGCTGGCATCTTTTTGTGCCACCAAAAAGATTTGCTTGTCGTTGTCCATGGCGGCATCCAGGCACTTGATGGATTTCGCCCGACCGACAAACAAGGGGATCACCATATGCGGGTACACCACCACATCGCGCAGGGCCAACACCGGCATATGACGACGTTCAATCTGTTGTTCAGTCATTTTTCACTCTCGAGTAAGTTGCATGCAGCTGCAAAAGGATATGGTATCTATATGAGGCCGGTTTTCAGAACTTCAATTGCTTGCTGCCGATTTCCTGCATCTGCATGTGTCAAGCCAGAAAAACTCGGGCAGCTGCCAGCTGCCCGATGAGGGGCTAATGCGATTCTGCGACCGCAGGATCTTTACGTTGATAAATCAGAATAGGATCGGACTCACCGCGAATAACGGTATCGTCAATCACCACCTTGCTGACATCTTCCATTGATGGCAATTCGTACATGGTGTCCAACAGCACTCCTTCCACAATGGAACGCAGGCCACGAGCACCGGTTTTCCGCTCCATCGCTTTTTGCGCAATGGCTTTTAAAGCGTCTTCACGAAACTCCAACTCGACCCCTTCCATATCGAACAAAGAGGCAAACTGTTTGACCAAAGCATTCTTAGGAAGGCTAAGAATCTGTACCAAGGCTTCTGCATCCAGCTCAGTCAGAGTAGCAACCACTGGCAAGCGACCGATAAACTCCGGAATAAGACCGTACTTCACCAGATCTTCCGGCTCAACATCTTTAAATGATTCAGTCAGACTGCGGCTACTTTCTTTGCTTTTCACTTCAGCGCCAAAACCAATGCCTGCGCCTTTGGCAGAGCGCTGCTCGATCACTTTATCAAGCCCCGCGAAAGCACCGCCACAGATAAACAGAATTTTTGAGGTGTCCACCTGCAAAAACTCCTGCTGAGGATGCTTACGTCCTCCCTGTGGTGGTACTGAAGCAACGGTACCTTCAATCAGCTTCAACAGGGCTTGCTGCACTCCTTCCCCGGAGACGTCACGGGTAATAGAGGGGTTATCGGACTTGCGTGAAATTTTGTCGATTTCATCGATGTAGACAATACCCCGTTGGGCTTTTTCAACGTCGTAATCGCACTTTTGCAATAGCTTTTGAATGATGTTCTCTACATCTTCACCGACATAACCCGCTTCGGTCAACGTAGTGGCATCGGCCATAGTAAAAGGCACATCCAGCAAGCGTGCCAGGGTTTCTGCCAGCAAGGTTTTACCGCTACCAGTTGGACCAATCAGCAAAATATTGCTTTTACCCAGCTCGACATCCGGCTTGTTGCCAGCATTACGCAGCCGCTTGTAATGGTTGTACACCGCTACAGCCAGTACTTTTTTGGCATGCTCCTGCCCAATCACATAATCATCGAGGTGATGGCGGATTTCATGCGGGGTTGGCAGCTTATCGGCTTCACGCTTTGGCGAGATATCCTTGATTTCTTCACGGATAATGTCGTTGCATAAATCAACACACTCGTCGCAGATATAGACCTGCGGCCCAGCGATCAGCTTGCGCACCTCATGCTGTGACTTGCCACAAAAGGAGCAGTACAACAATTTACCGCCTTTGTCACCGTCAGTGCGGTTATCAGCCATGTAACTTCCTCTTCCACTTCGCCCCCAATAACACATTGAGCGCTTTGTATCTTAATACCATAGCAAAAATTTGCCGTTATTTCGCGTCCCGTTGTGTCAAAATTGCGTCCACCAGACCATATTCTTTCGCCGCCTGGGCGGTCAAGAAGTTATCGCGCTCAGTATCATGACACACTTTCTCGTAACTCTGGCCGGTATGTTCTGCCAGTAAACGGTTCAATCGTTCCTTTATACTTAAGATCTCACGGGCATGGATCTCAATATCGGTAGCCTGGCCCTGAAAACCGCCCAACGGCTGATGGATCATCACCCGGGCATTCGGTAAGCAATAACGTTTGCCTTTAGCACCACCGGAAAGCAGGAAAGCACCCATGCTAGCGGCCTGCCCCATACAGACAGTGGCTACATCCGGCTTGATAAACTGCATGGTATCATAAATCGACATGCCGGCAGTAACGACACCACCCGGCGAGTTGATATAAATGTAGATGTCTTTTTCCGGATTCTCGGACTCTAAAAACAGCAATTGAGCACAAATCAGGTTGGCCATGTGATCTTCCACCGGCCCGGTCAGAAAAATAACACGCTCTTTCAGTAAGCGGGAATAGATATCAAAAGAACGCTCGCCTTTGGCGGTTTGTTCTATCACGATGGGAACTAAGGCGTTGATTAAATCCTGATGCGGAGTGCTGTGTAACGACATAGATGATTTCCTGATGACTGGCGACGAGGCGCCTGAAAATAAAATGGCCCGAACAAAACTGTCCGAGCCATTAAAACTGCGTTACCAACAGAAGTCAATCTTAGTTGACTAGCTAACTTAGTTGGCAGCCTGTTGTGGATTCATGATCTCATCAAACTTGGCAGGGGCTTCAGTTACAGTCGCTTTGCTCAGCACCAGCTCGATGGCCTGATCTTCCAACGCAACATTACGCATGCTTTGCAACAGCTCCTGATTGCTGTTGTAGTACTGAACTACTTCCTGCGGATCTTCGTAAGCAGAAGCCACATCGGCAATCAGTTCCTGAACCCGGCTATCGTCCACTTTCAGCTCGTTGGTTTTGATGATTTCACCCAGCAACAAACCTACTTTCACCCGATCTTTCGCCTGCTCTTCGAACAAAGACGCTGGCAGTTCAGGCAGTTGTTTTGGATCCATGTTCTGACCAAAACGCTGCATCGCTTGCTTGCGCAGTACGTCTACTTCGCCAGCAACCAGTGACTTAGGAACTTCCACTTCGTTGTTGGCCAGCAAGCCTTTGATCACCTGATCTTTGACTTTGCCACGAACCGTTTGCTTCAGCTCACGCTCCATGTTCTTGCGCACTTCAGCTTTTAACGCATCCACAGTGGCTTCAGCCAGGCCGAACAGGGCGGCGAACTCATCGTTCAGTTCAGGCAGTACCTGCTTCTCAACTTTCTTCACAGTCACTGCGAAGCTGGCTGCTTTGCCTTTCAAGTTTGCAGCGTGATAATCTTCCGGGAAAGTCACTTCCAGCGTGGTTTCTTCACCGGCTTTCTTGCCAATCAGACCTTCTTCAAAACCTGGAATCATGCGACCCTGGCCAAGCTCCAATGTGAAGTCGCTGGCTTTGCCGCCTTCAAATTCTTCGCCATCAATGCTGCCAACAAAATCCATGATAATGCGGTCGTTCTTGGCTGCTTTGCCTTTTTTCTCGGCCCAGGTAGCGTGTTGCTTACGCAGGGTTTCCAGCATTTTATCCAGATCTTTATCCGTGATTTCCACCACTGGCTTGCTGACTTCAATTTTGTCCAGCGCCTGAACTTCTACCTCTGGGTAGACTTCGAAAGTGGCAGCAAACTGCAAGTCTTTACCTTCTTCCAATGCCTGAGGGGCAAAAGTTGGTGAGCCTGCAGGGGTGATTTTCTGCTCAATAATAGCTTCGTAGAAGCTGCGCTGCATTTGCTCGGAAGCAACTTCCTGCAATACTGCCTGACCATAACGCTTTTGGATGATAGATACAGGCGCTTTACCTGGACGGAAGCCGTCGATGCGCTGGCGCTTAGCCAGATCACGCAAACGGTTTTTTACTTCAGACTGAATCGCATCAGCCGGCACAGTAATAGTTAAACGGCGCTCTAAACCCTGAGTGGTTTCCACAGAAACTTGCATCTTGTTACCTCAAAATCAAATTCAGGCGCTTGATGTCACGCCGAAAAAAATCGAGTCTGATTCTCGCCTGAGCCGCAGCTCAACAGACTTGTAGTTGAATAGGACGCGGCATTATAGCGAGCGAAAAACAGCAAGTCGAGCCCCCTGCCCCAGTTTCGTCATTTGCCGCTATTTTCATCGCGCTCAGACGGCAGTAAGCCGCCCACAGGCGGCTTACTTGTCCCAGGAAATCTAACCGTTTTAACGCGTCTGGCCCTGGCCGGTGACCACAAAGCGTTCTGTGGTCAGGGCTTCTAAGCCCATCGGACCGTAGGCATGCAGCTTGCTGGTCGAGATGCCGATTTCAGCACCAAGGCCAAGTTCACCACCATCGGAGAAGCGGGATGAAGCATTGTGCATCACCACGGCTGCATCCACCTGATTGATAAAGGTATCGGCGCTTGCCTGATCCTGGGTGCAGATCACCTCGGTATGGTAGCTGCCAAACTGATCGATGTGTGCCATGGCAGCGTCCAAATCATCTACCAGCCGGATGGCGATTTCCGCTGCCAGGTATTCCTGACCAAAATCAGCTGCCCCAATGGGCTCGGCCCCCTCAAAGTAACTGATGCTGCGCTCACAGGCATGCACTTTCACCTGATGGGCGCGCAAAGCATCAGCCACCATCGGCAGAAAATCGGCCGCTTGATGTTTATTAACCAACAGGCATTCTAAGGCATTACACACGCCCGGACGCTGTACTTTGCCGTTTAACAACAGTTCCAACGCCATATTCAGATCGGCGCTTTGATCCACATACAGATGGCATACGCCTTTAAAGTGCTGGATCACCGGTACCCGGCTGTTGTCAGTGACAAAGCGAATCAAGCCTTCACCACCGCGCGGGATCACTAAGTCGATGAACTGATCTTGCTGAATCAAGTCCAACATCAGCTGGCGATCTGGGTTTGGTACTATGGTGATCACATCTTCGGGCAACTGATGCTCGGCAAGAGCCTGATGCATGGCCTTGGCAATAGCCAGGCTGGTCTGAATAGCCTCACGACCACAGCGCAGGATCACAGCATTACCGGATTTAAAACACAAAGCACCGGCATCGGCAGTGACATTGGGCCTTGCTTCGTAAATCATGCAAATCACGCCCAGTGGAATACGGCGTTTTTCAATGCGTATGCCATTGGGACGCTCTTCAATAAAGCGTTTGCTACCGACCGGATCGGGCAAATGAATAATTTGTTCGATGGCGGCTGCCATCGCATCAATACGCTCTGGGGTTAAGGTCAGTCGATCCAGCATGGCTGCGCTGGTTTGGTTGGCTCTGGCCGTTTCCAGCTCAGCTGCATTAGCCGCTAAAATAGCCGGAGTAGCCGAGCGAATGGCGTTGGCCATGCTTTGCAACACATAATTCTTTTGTTCCGTTGATAAATGCGCAACGGCTTTGGCTGCCTTGGCAGCCTGAGCGGCAAGAGTCGCCGCACTAATTCCCTCGCTAAAGGTACTCATAATCTCTCCAATAATGTCATTTCATCACGGTGAATCACTTCGTAGGTGCTGCCTGGCAGGATATCCCCCAGGTGCTCTGCGATTTCACTCGTCTGCTGACCTTTGATGCTAAACAGCTCACGGGCGCTGTAGCGGCTGACGCCCTTGGCAATGGATACTTTACCACTGCCACAACGAACAATCACCGCATCGCCAGGCTCAAATTCACCTTGCACATGCACAATGCCACTGCACAGCAAGGAAGCCCCCTGATGGCGCAGCGCTTTCATGCAGCCATCATCCACCCAGATCTCGCCTTTGGCCCGCAGCGTATGGCGTACCCAGTGCTTTTTACCGGACATCGGATCTTTATGGCCATGGAAAATGGTGCCCGGATTAAAACCATCCAGCAAACGGGTAAAAGTATCCTGCTGGTGGCCATCCACGATCAGTGTATCGACGCCATGGGTGGTGGCTTTTTCAGCCGCCTGCACCTTGGTCCGCATGCCGCCGGTGCCTACGCTCGAGCTGGCCCCGCCGGCCAGGCTGTAAATGCGCTCATCAATGGTCCGTACTTCCGGAATCAGCTGGGCTGATGGATCCTTGTTAGGATCGGCAGTAAAAAGCCCGGTAATGTCCGAACAAATGATCAGCGCATCCGCATTTGCAACGGTGGCGACCATAGCAGCCAGATTATCGTTGTCACCCACTTTGATTTCTTCGGTGGCAATGGTGTCGTTTTCGTTGACAATCGGCAACACCTGATGATCCAGCAAACGCCGTAAGGTATTGCGCACATTGACATGACGAACCCGATCACTGAGATCACCGTGCGTCAACAGTACCTGAGCACAAGGAAAATCAAAACAATTGGACCAGAAATTCATCATCTGGTTTTGGCCAACCGCAGCCATGGCCCGTTTTAAGGCAATGGGAACCCGGTGGTGATTGAAATTAAAATGATGCCTGCCTGCAGCAACACTACCTGATGAAACCAGGATCACCTCGATATCGCGGTCACGACATTGACGGATGAAATCAGCGATGGGGCCTAAATATTTTTCACTGCAACCGGCCTGGGGATCGGGGGCAATTAATGCACTGCCGACTTTAAGCACTATCCTGCGCCAGGATGGGTTCAACATAGCTCCTCCGTTTTTAAAACCGCGGCTATGATAGCAAATTTTGTAACTCGGCACCACCGGCTTTCAGAAAACCCTCAGCAAATAAGCATTATAAACCATAGAAATATCCATATTAAACAGATATTTATTCAAAACACCTCACTAAGAGCTTGTTTTTTAGCCAACGCCACAGCATTGTTCGCTTAATTATTCTGTAATAAAATTACAAGAAACCGCAGTCTCCCGACTGCGGTTTTTTGGGAAATGGCAGCGCTCAAGCACGGCAGAGAGACGTGTGAAGCAAGATGTGTGCACAGAGAAAAGCAGTTTACAGCACCAGGCTGCGCTGCTCCGACAACCCCATTGACAGCAACAGTGGGTTTTGTTGCTGACGCGCACTAAAATCAGCTTTGCTGCCAAGTCCCTGCCAGTTCAGCCGGATTAGGCTTTGCGCTACAGCGCCCCCTAAGCTGCTGCCTGGGCCAAGCAGGATCAACACATCAGGAGCAAATTCTTTCACTGCCACTTCAATCGCCAAACTGAAGTCGTAACAGCCCTGCACCTGACGATCCAGCGTATAACGCTTGAGCGCCGCCGCCTCAGTGGCAAGAGGCTGCCAGATGCGACCACAACCATCAATAAGCGGTAGCTCTGGGCGCGCGAAAGCACTGGCAGGAATGGCTGCCATGGCTTTACTGGCGGCCTCGGCCATCAAAGGAGAGTGAAAAGCGGCATGGCCAGGTAACAACAGCGGAAAACGCTCATCAACCCTGGGTAAACGACGAAGCACGGCTTGCATCGCCACCTCGCTGCCAGCGAGCACCGCATAGCCACCAAAACGAATGGACTCAAACAGCTCACCGGCATAATCAGCCAACAGCCCATCCACCAGAGCTATTTTGTCTGCATCAGGTTGCCAGTCGTTGTTAACCAGTGGATAGATGCACTGACCTCCCGCCGCCCCTGCGGTGAACTGTGCCATCTGACAGACATACTGCATTGCAGCAGCCGGATGCCAGACACCGGCACAGCCAAGGGCCGTGTACCATCCCATGGAGTTGCCGGTGATAGCCACCACGTCAAACTCCGCCTGATTGATGCTCTGATAATCCAGCAGGCCGGCACTGAAAATAAGGCCAGCAGCGTTTTCTGCCTGTTGATGCACACGACTGGCATAGTGGTCGGCGCCATCCAGCTCACGAATACCAGCCAGGCCAAGTTCAGCGCGGACTTTATCCAGTTCGTTCAGTAAAGCGGCTTTATCGCCATGCAAACGGCCAATGCTGCCAAGCTCCGGCTTGTTGTAACTGCCACGCCCCGGGCAGACCACCACAGCGTTTTTTTTCATGCTCTGCGCTCCTGTGGTTGTGCTTCGGTGCTAATGTTTACATCCGCCATACTTCGTACCCTGGCGATGATCTGTTCTTTCGATGGCAACACCTGATAGGCAGCGGCGCCAAGCGGAATAAAGCTGTCTTCGGCTGCGATGCGCTCAAGCTGAAACTGACCGGGCCTGGCTTCATGCAGCAAAGTGACCAGCTCTTCACTGACCGAGCCACGGCGACGGCATTCATCGACAATCAGTAACTTGCGACAAGGCCCGATGGCACTCAAGATAGCATCTAGCTGCAGGGGGATCAGGCAGCGTAAATCCAGCAAACGCAACCTATAGCCCTGGTCGCGTAACTCCAGCTCTGCCTGGCGCGACAGATAATAGCCATTGCCGTAGCTAAGAATGCATAGCTCCTGGCCATCACCAAACACCGCAGGCTCGCCCAAAGCTGGCAGCGGCGTCTCCGGACTTGGGTAATTACGCACCCAAAGGCCATCGCCGGCCTGCAGCAAATCCCGCGTCATATACAGCGCTATAGGCTCCAAAAACACCACCAGTCGTTTTTGTTCCTGCGCCAGCCGCACGGCCTGGCGCAGCAATAAGGCCGCATCTTCACCATTGGACGGGCAAAGTAAAATTAAGCCTGGGATATCACGGAACACCGCAAAGGAGTTGTCGTTATGGAAATGACCACCAAAGCCCTTCTGATAAGCCAGGCCGGCAATCCGGATCACCATGCCGTTGTGGTACTGGCCATTGGAGAAAAACGGCAGGGTAGCCGCTTCGCCACGTATTTGATCCTCGGCATTGTGAACATAGGCCAAAAACTGAATTTCCGGCATGGCGACAAAGCCCTGCTGCGCCAGCCCAATGGCCAGCCCCAGGATGCTTTGTTCATCCAACAGCGTGTTGATCACCCGGTTGTAGCCAAAGGCATGCACCAAATGCTGGGTGACATTATAAACGCCACCCTTTTTGGCAATATCTTCACCGCACAACACAATGTCGGGGTACTGCGCCATCAGATCATGCAGACACCAGTTCAGCAGCTTGGCCAAATGTTGTGGCTTGCCCTGATTGTGTTTATCAAACGCAAACAAAGCCTCACGTGCAGCCGCATCCGGCAGCATCGGCAATGGCTTTTCAGGCCGCTCTGGGGCAATGGAGGCCATCACCCCGGCAGCTGAAGTCAGTTTAGGCCGGCTACTGGCCTGTTCGGCAATGCGCTCAATACGCTGATCCAGCGCCTGCACCCAACCGCTCAGTTCAGTCGGGTTCATCCAGCCCTGCTGCAGGATCTGAGCGGTGCTAAACAGCAAAGGGTCCAGCTCCAACTCGTCGGTAATGCGCTCTTTCTTGCGATAGGCCACTTCGGCATCGGAGCCGGCATGGCCAAACAACCGCACTGTGGCCAAATGCAGCACCGCCGGTTTGCGGTAACGTCGTACATAATCGGCAGCCTGCCGCGCCACCTGATAGGTGCCGGCCAAATCACGGCCATCGGCATGAAAATACGTCAGACCAGGGCGGTTGTTCAGGTTTTGCTGCACCCAACCGGTGGGTGTTGGAGTAGAAATGCCCAGCCCATTGTCTTCGCAGACAAAGAGCACCGGGACAGGTACCTGTTGAAAAGCAGCCCAACAAGCGGCATTCAGTGCACCCTGAGTGGTGGAATGATTCAGCGAAGCATCGCCAAAGCTGCAGTAAGCAATGCTGTCATCCGGCCAGCTGCCCTCATGCTGCAAACGCCTGGACAGCGCTATAGCAAAAGCTGTCCCAACCGCCTTGGGTAAATGCGACGCTATGGTACTGGTTTGCGGCGGTATATTCAGCGCCAGGCTGCCCAACACCTTGTGCCGGCCACCGGAGATGGGATCCTCGGCTGAAGCGGCGAACGACAACAGCATATCGTACAACGGGGTTTGCCCTGCTACCTGTTTGCTGCGCTGGATAAAAAAAGCGCCACTGCGGTAGTGCAAAAAAGCCGGATCAGTCGGCCGAAGGCCTGCAGCAACCGCCGCATTGGCTTCATGACCACTGCTACCGATGGTGTAAAAACTCTGCCCTTTGGCTTGCATCAGCCGCGAGCGTAAATCCAGCAAACGGCTTTGCAGCTGACTTTCAAACAATTGAAACAGCAGGGCTGGGGCAAGCTCGCCTTGGCTTAGGGCGACTTCGGGTAATTGATGGTGCAAAATTCGCTGCAGATAGGCCTGCAGCCAGGGATGTTGTGAACTGGCCATCGGAACTCCTGTTGGGTCGTATTGGGGCTGGTTTCAGCCCCAGAGCACTTTTAACCAAAAGCCTGCAGGCCGGTCTGAGCACGGCCTAAGATCAGCGCATGCACATCGTGGGTGCCTTCGTAGGTATTGACCGCTTCCAGGTTCATGACATGGCGGATCACATGGTATTCATCCGCAATGCCATTACCGCCGTGCATATCACGGGCCTGACGGGCTATCTCCAGCGCCTTGCCACAGGAGTTGCGTTTTATAAGCGAAATGGTCTCAGGTGCCAGGGTACCGGCATCCATCAGGCGGCCGGCTTGCAGGCAGCCCAACAGCCCCAAGCTAATATCGGTTTGCATATCCGCCAGTTTTTTCTGCACCAGCTGAGTTGCTGCCAACGGCCGGTTGAACTGAGTGCGATCCAGGGTGTACTGCCTGGCGGCGTGCCAGCAGAACTCGGCTGCGCCGAGCGCACCCCAGGCGATGCCGTAGCGGGCTTTGTTCAGACAGCCAAAGGGGCCTTTTAAGCCACTGACATTAGGCAGTAGCGCCTCTTCGGATACTTCCACCTGATCCATCACGATTTCACCGGTGATGGAAGCACGCAAGGAGAACTTGCCTTCAATTTTGGGAGCGCTCAGACCCTTTAAGCCTTTCTCCAGCACAAAGCCGCGGATTTCACCGTCCAGTTTGGCCCAGACCACAAACACATCGGCAATCGGCGAGTTGGTTATCCACATCTTGCTGCCATTGAGCAGATAACCGCCGTCAATTTTCCTGGCGGTGGTGCGCATGCTGGCCGGATCCGAGCCTGCATCTGGTTCTGTCAGGCCAAAGCAGCCCACCCATTCGCCGGTGGCGAGCTTCGGCAGGTATTTCTTGCGCTGAGCTTCGGTGCCATAAGCATGAATGGGGTGCATCACCAGGGAGGATTGCACACTCATGGCACTGCGATAACCGCTATCAACCCGCTCCACTTCACGGGCAACCAGACCATAGCAAACATGGTTGACGCCGGCACAGCCATACTCTTCCGGCAAGGTAGCTCCCAACAGGCCAAGCTCTCCCAATTCCGTCATAATGGCGCGATCAAACTGCTCATTACGGTTGGCCAGCAAAATGCGCGGCATCAGCCGCTCCTGGCAATACTGATGCGCGCTGTCGCGGATCATCCGCTCTTCTTCGGTTAGCATTTCAGATAAATGAAACGGGTCTTGCCAGTTGAATGGGGCTCTGCTCATGGTGTTTTTTCCTCAAGAAATAAACGCATTGCTAGCCAGATTAGCCAGCCTTGATGTAAAGTTAAAATATATTAATTCTGTATCTGGTATAGTTTAAAACTATGGATATACGCCATCTGAAGTATTTTGTCGCTGTGTACGAGCAAGGCAGTGTCAGCGCGGCCTCGCGGCAATGCTTTGTTGCCCAACCATCGCTGTCGGCTGCCATTCGCCAGTTGGAGCAGCAACTGAATGTCACCTTGTTTCTGCGTCAACCCAAAGGAGTTACTCCAACCGAGGATGGTGAGCGTCTCTATGGCCACGCTTGCCGGCTGCTGGGTCAGTTTCAGGCGCTGCAGCGCTCCTTTACCGAGCCGGTCGATAAAGTTCGCTGTCGGCTTGGGCTGATACGAGCGCTTGGCGTGGAGCGGATGAGTGATTTGTTGCGTCAGTTCAGTCTGCAATTGCCCGGCCTGGAGTTGCAACTGGTGGAGCCGGAGCAGCCATGCGATGCCCGCATCATTACCCCGGAGCTGTTAAAAAGCGGCGAGCAATTTCAGCCGATGTACCATGATCACTTTCAGCTGGCTTTACCGGCCGGCCACCCTTTAGCGCTTAAACAACGGATCAGTTTGCAGGATTTTTACGGGTTGGCCCTGATTAAGCGGACGCCTTGCGAAGCCTGGCAAAAGCTGTATCCGGAGTTGGTACGCCAAGGTATAACACCGGATATTCGGGCCGATATTCATACCATTGAGTATGCGCTGGGTTTGGTGTCGGCTGGTGTGGCTTGCGCCCTGGTGCCGGATTTTGAGCAATTGCGCCAGCGTCAGGACCTGGTGCTGCGCCCAATCGCCATGGCCGGGCTGGAGCGACGGATTGGTTTGGCCTACAGTCCGGTGCAGGCCAGTGGTTTGGCGCTGGAGACGTTATTACGGCTTTGTCAGAAGCTGGCGATCTCCTAACGCTTAATCCGGATAAGGCTCAAGGTGCAAGCGTCCGGGATTCCGGACATTTTTCCGGGACACGCTGTGAATCCATCCCTGGACGCTCTTGACACGCC
>NZ_JAFIFQ010000029.1 GCF_020831925.1 Alkalimonas sp. | reverse complement strand
ATTCACTTCTTAAACAACGTTTGGCTGCACTCTCTGCTGCCGAGCATTTGCAAAGTATTGTTGGTATTCGCCGTGGTCTGGAGCGTGAGTGTTTGCGCATTCAACCCAATGGCACTCTGGCTGCTACGTCGCATCAAGCGGCCTTAGGGTCTGCTTTAACACATCCGCTGATTACTACGGACTTTTCCGAGACGCTGCTTGAGTTTATCACTCCGGTTTCAACCGATATTGATACTACCTTGGCGCAGTTAGCCGATGTGCATACCTTTACGCTCAAGCAATTGGCGGCTGAGCGTCTATGGCCGCTGAGTATGCCATGTTACATAGCACATGAAGATGAAATTCAGCTGGCGCAGTATGGTAGTTCGAATGTCGGCCGGATGAAAACCCTTTATCGTCAGGGCTTAAAACGTCGCTATGGCAGCATGATGCAAGCGATAAGCGGGGTGCATTTTAATTTTTCGTTCCCAACGGGTTTTTGGCCACACTTCGCCACAATTTCTGGTCGGACAGCTGCTGATCAGGCTTTTATTTCGGAGCAGTATCTGGCGCTGGTACGCAACTACAAACGTATGGCCTGGCTGATTGTGTATCTGTTTGGTGCCTCGCCCGCTCTGTGCGGCTCTTTTATCAAAGGCCGGGAAACCAGGTACCCATTTCAGCCGCTTGGTAAGGGGACCTTGTATTTGCCTTATGCCACCTCGCTGCGGATGAGTGATTTAGGCTATACCAACAGCGCGCAGTCACGGCTTAAGGTCACTTACAACTCGCTGGATGAATACATAGCGGGCTTGCATCAGGCTATTACTATGCCATCTGAGGAGTACGCCAGCATTCCTTGTGATGCCAAACAGGGCTATCAGCAGCTGAACAGCAACATTTTGCAGATTGAAAACGAATTTTATTCCACCATCCGACCTAAGCGCACCACCGAAAGTGGCGAGCGACCAACCTGCGCGTTGGCTGCACGCGGGGTCGAGTACATCGAAGTACGGGCACTGGATGTCAATCCGTTCAGTCCGGTCGGTATCAGTGCCGAGCAAATGCGCTTCTTGGATGTATTTTTGTGCTATTGCCTGCTGCAAGACAGCCCGGATTTAAGTCATGAAGAGCAGTTGGTCACCGAGCAAAACCTGAAAAAAGTGGTCACTGATGGCCGCCGGCAGAATCTGGAGTTATTGCAGCAGGGCCAGCCACGGCTGATGCAGGATTGGGCCGAGGAGATTTTTGCCGATTTAACCGATGTTGCTGCTTGGCTGGATCAGGCTCATGGCGATAGCAGCTATCAGGATAGTATCCGCAGCTTTTATGTAAGCCTGCTGGACCCGGCTAACACCTATTCTGGCCGTTTACTTGGCGAACTGCTTAGCAGTGGGCAGGACAACGGGCCTTATGCATTGGCATTGGCCGAGCAGTACCGTGGGCAGTTGTTGGCGCGAAGCTATCAGTATTACGATGAACAGAGCTTGCAGGCGATGGCTAAAGAGTCGCATCAGCAGCAAGCTGCGGTGGAGGCGGCCGATACCTTAAGCTTCGAGCAGTACCTGGACGACTATTTTGCGCCTAAGCCGTGTTCATTGGAAAGTGAGCACTAAAAAAAAGCGGTCACCAGGAGAGGGGTGACCGCGATATAGGATTGAAATCCAGGGAAACGTAAAACTTGATTTGCATCCTTGCACTTTGTTAGAAGCGAAGGGATTTATAAAGTTCAGATGAATACAAAAATTTTTTTAATCGGTAGTACTTTTTCTGCAGCGTTGTTGCTGACAGGTTGCAGTACCCCGCCACCGCAAAATAGCAGCAACATCTGTGATATTTTTAAAGAGCATCGCTCCTGGTACAAAGCGGCTGCCAATACCCGCGATAAATGGGGGGTGCCTATTCATGTGCCGATGAGCATGATGTTTCAGGAAAGTAGTTTCCGGCATAATGCCCGGCCACCGATGCGCTACTTTTTAGGTTTTATCCCTTATGGCCGTGCCAGCTCGGCTTATGGCTATTCCCAGGCAAAAACCGAGACCTGGGCCGATTACCAGCGCGAAACCAATCGTCGTTTTGCCAGTCGTAGCAACTTTGCCGATGCCATCGACTTTATGGGCTGGTACATGGATAAAAGCCATCGCATCAATGGTGTTTCCAAGTGGGATGCTTACAACCAGTATTTGAATTACCACGAAGGATGGGGGGGGTATCAGCGCGGTACCTATCGTAATAAAACCTGGTTGATATCAGTGGCGCGGCGGGTTGATGACCGTGCTCAGATGTATGCAACTCAGTTGGCCAGCTGCGAGAAAGAGTTGCAACGGGGCTGGTTCCGCCGTTTGATTGGCTTTTAAATTGGCTTGACCGCAGCTGTTAAACTGGCTGCGGGAGCTGCACTTAGTGTTCGCGCCGTTTTTTCGATAGTGGAAACAGACGGATGGTTTTGATCATGTTGTCCTGTACCTCGACAATTTCCATTTTATAACCCGCCAGCCTGAGACTCAGACTACCTTGAGGAATTTCTTCTAAATACTCCAGCACCAGGCCATTTAAAGTTTTGGGGCCATTGGTCGGGAAATTCAGTTGTAACTCGCGGTTGAGATCGCGCAGGTTAATACCGCCTTCCACCAGCACAGTGCCATCCGGCTGAGCGATGATTTCCTCGTGATTGTCATCGATGATATCGGTGGTGAAGTCACCAACTACTTCTTCCAGAATATCCTCCAGCGTCACCAGCCCCTGGATATCACCGTACTCGTCCACCACCAGTCCGATACGCTCTTTAGAAGCCTGGAACTTAAGCAACTGAGTGCTCAGCTGTGTGCCTTCCGGTATGTAGTAAATATCTCGTACAGCGCGTAATAAGGTGGCTTTGGTGAGCTGTTTTTTTAGCAGAGGGCGCACCAAGTCGCGGGTATTGAGAAAGCCGAGCGCATCATCAATGGTATCGCGGTACAGCAGCAAACGGCTGTGCGGTGAGTTGGCGAGCTGTCGTACCAGTTGCTTCCAGTCATCATTTACATCCAGGCCGCTGATTTCATTGCGTGGGATCATGATATCTTCCACCGTGGCGTGCTCCAGATCCAACACACCGACCAGCATGCTCTGGTGCTGCTCTGGGATCAGAGCGCCAGCTTCATGCACCACTGTACGTAACTCTTCGGCACTTAAGCTGTTGCCTTTGTGCTGCTCGGCGCTGATGCCAAATAGCTTTAAAAAGGTGTTGGTGACTTGATTCACCAGCCAAACCATAGGGTACAGCACTTTTAGTAATGGCTTTAAAATCACCGAGCTCGGAAAAGCCACCCGCTCCGGGTGCAAGGCTGCCAGGGTTTTCGGGGTGACTTCAGCAAATACCAGGATCACCAGCGTCAGGCCAAAGGTCGCAATAGCAATGCCGATATCACCAAACAACCGCAAGCCAATAACCGTCGCGATGGCTGATGCCGCGATATTGACCAGGTTATTACCAATCAGTATCAGGCCAATCAGCCGGTCTGGCCGCTTTAACAGCTGGCTGACGCGCAGTGCGCCTTTGTTTTTTTCATTCGCCAGATGCTTCAGGCGGTACGGATTCACCGACATCATGCCGGTTTCAGAGCCAGAGAAGTACGCGGAGATAAAAATAAGTACACCAAGAATAATAAATAAGGTACTGGTTGCTATCGCGTCCAAATCTGGGTTACCTGTGTGGCCTAAGGGAGTGTGATTGCATAGTATGTACGGTGCGCTGGCAGATGTAAAACATCAAAAAGCACCACTTAACAGCACTTCCCGCACAAAGCGACTGCCAAAGTAAGCCAGCGTCAGCAGCAGACTGGCTACCAGTGTCAGGCTGATGGCGGTTTTCCCCCGCCAGCCCAACCGGGCATGGCCCCAGCTCAGCAGGGCAAACAGTACAAAAGCCAGCAAACTGAGCACATTTTTGTGCAGGTTTTGTTTGCCAAGCCAGTCGCTGGTAAATAGGGCACCACTCAGTAGGGTGATGCCAAGCAGTACGGTGCCAATCAGCAATAAACGGAACTGCAGGACTTCGGCTTGCATCAGCGGTGGCAATTGCGAGGTCATGCTCAGCGCTTTGTGTTTTAGTTTGTAGCTGATGTAGCTGACTTGCACACTGTACAAGGTCGCCAGAATTAAAATCACATAAGCAATAAAAGCCACCAGGATATGCAGTAATAACAGCGGGTTTTGATCAATCTGTAGTAGCTGGGTGCCTTGTGGCAGTAGCAATACAGCCAGTTGCACCAGAGCAGCACAGCCATAGACCACAGGTAGCAGCAGCACTAAAGGAGAGCGAAGAGCAGTCAGCGTCACTGCCATAGTAATCAACCAGCTGACTAAAGAGCTGACATTAAGCAGACTGAAGTTCTGGCCATCGCTGGTAAATAAAGCGGCCGATAAGGAAATCGCATGCAGAGCCAGGCCTAGACAGGCCGCGCTGAAGGTGAGCTTAAGCGCCGGTCCGGCCGGGTGAAATAAACGGCTGAGAATAGTGCCTGCCGCCAGTGCATAAGCCAGCATGGCAAATAATGGCAACAACAGCGAATGCATGCAAAACTTTCCCTGAATTACAGTCAGATAGCCATTGTATTGCAACTTGTGCTGAATACCAATGCCTAATTGGCTCTGTGGCTGACGCCGCTGCTGGACTCAGGTATACTGAGAGCAAGCAACGCAATCTGGATGGACACCATGTTTGAGAATTTATCAGACCGCCTGACCCGCACGCTGAAAAACATCAGTGGTCGCGGGCGTCTGACCGAAGACAATATTAAAGACACTCTGCGCGAAGTGCGGATGGCACTACTGGAAGCCGATGTGGCATTGCCGGTGGTACGTGACTTTGTGGCGCAGGTCAAAGAAAAAGCCGTTGGTCTGGAAGTGAGCAAAAGCCTGACCCCTGGCCAGGAATTTATCAAAATTGTCCGCAAGGCATTGGAAGATGCCATGGGCGAGGCCAACGAAGAGTTGGCGCTGAATACCCAGCCACCAGCAGTGGTTTTAATGGCGGGTTTGCAAGGGGCCGGTAAAACCACTTCAGTGGCAAAGCTGGCGCGTTTTTTAACCGAGCGCAAAAAGAAAAAAGTATTGGTGGTCAGTGCCGACGTCTATCGGCCGGCAGCGATTAAGCAGTTGGAAACGCTGGCCAAAGAGGTTGGGGTAGAATGTTTCCCAAGCGATGCATCGCAACAACCAGTCGCCATTGTGAATGCCGCTATTGCTCATGCCCGTACCCGCTTGTTTGATGTGCTGTTGGTGGATACCGCCGGTCGCCTGCACATTGATGATGCCATGATGCAGGAAATTCAGGCGCTGCATGCCGCGGTTAAGCCGATTGAGACTTTGTTTGTGGTTGATGCCATGACTGGTCAGGATGCGGCCAACACCGCCAAAGCCTTTAACGATGCTTTGCCTCTGACCGGGGTGATCCTGACCAAGGCTGACGGTGATGCCCGCGGTGGTGCGGCCTTATCCATCCGTCACATTACCGGCAAACCGATTAAATTTATTGGTATGGGCGAGAAAGTCGATGCGCTCGAGCCATTCCATCCGGATCGGGTAGCGTCCCGCATTCTGGGCATGGGCGATGTGCTGAGCCTGATCGAGGAAATCGAGCAAAAAGTCGATAAAGACAAAGCGGCCAAAGTGGCGCAGAAGATGATGAAAGGCAAAGGCTTTAGCCTGGAAGACTTTCGTGATCAGTTGGGCCAGATGCGCAATATGGGCGGCATGATGTCGATGATGGATAAATTGCCTGGTATGAAGAACCTGCCTGCTAATGTCGCCGGCCAGATGGACGATAAACAGTTTATCCGGATGGAGGCCATCATCAACTCGATGACGCCAAAAGAGCGCCAGTTTCCGGATCTGATTAAAGGCTCGCGGAAAAAACGTATTGCCGCCGGTTCGGGCACCCAGGTGCAGGACGTCAATAAGATGCTGAAGCAGTTTACCCAAATGCAGAAGATGATGAAGCAGATGTCGGGCAAGGGTGGCATGATGAAGATGATGCGTGGCCTTGGCGGCAAGTTGCCACCTGGGATGCTGCCGCCCCGATAAGCCGCGAAACTCCTTGCAATCGGGGCAAAAATCCGTACAATGCACCAGCCCTCCGAACCGTCGGAGGTGTTGTTATTTTTTAAAACCTGAACGAAAACTTAGAGGACGGTATGGTAACTATTCGTTTACAACGTGGTGGCGCGAAAAAGCGTCCTTTTTACCAAGTTGTGGTTGCGGACAGCCGTTTTTCCCGTGATGGCCGTTTTATTGAGCGTGTTGGTTTCTTCAACCCAATCGCCAGCGGCACGGAAGAAAAACTGCGTCTGGACCTGGAACGCGTCGAGCATTGGGTTGCACAAGGTGCATCTTTGAGCGAGCGTGTTGCTAATCTGGTAAAAACAGCTAAGAAAGCTGCGGCTTAATTTAGCACTGTCTGTGGAGTTGTCGCTTGAGTTCGAACGATGAACTAATTCTGGTTGGCAAATTTGGTGCGGTGTACGGCATCAATGGCTGGCTGAAAGTGAACAGCTATACGGATTTCCCGGAAGGGATTTTTGATTATACACCCTGGGTAGTCAGTGTTCAGGGGCGTCAACAACAAATGCAGGTTACCAGCTGGAAACGCCATAGCAATGGTTTGATTGCCAAGCTGGAAGGGATCTCGGACCGTGATCAGGCGCAGCGTCTGGTCAATGCCGATATTGCCGTACCAACCAGTGTATTGCCAGCGCTTGGCGAGGGTGATTACTACTGGAAAGACCTGATGGGTCTGGCGGTGGTGAATGAAGCAGGCTATCACCTCGGTGAGGTCAGCGACATGATGGAAACCGGTTCCAACGATGTGCTGGTGGTGAAAGCCAACCGCACCGATGCATTTGGTAAGAAAGAACGGTTGCTGCCTTTTTTAACCAATACGGTCATTAAAGACATTAACCTGACTGAGCGACGTATTGTCGTCGACTGGGATCCCGCGTTTTAATGCCGGAATCATGCAAGCTTTGGGTCGGGGTTATTTCCTTGTTCCCAGAGATGTTTCAGGCAATTACGCAGTATGGGGTGACCGGACGGGCTTTGCGCCATGGGCTCATTGATGTGCAGTGCTGGAATCCGCGGGATTTTACCACGGATAAACACCGCACCGTCGATGACCGACCTTATGGTGGCGGACCTGGCATGTTGATGATGGTACAGCCACTCACCGACGCTATCCGCGCTGCTAAAGCAGCAGCTGGGGGCAAGGTGCACACCATCTACCTTTCGCCGCAAGGACGGAAGCTGGATCAACAAGGTGTGCAAGAGTTGGCACAGCATAGCAAGCTATTGCTGGTTGCAGGGCGCTACGAAGGCATTGACGAGCGCGTAATAGAAACCGAAATCGACGAAGAATGGTCGATAGGGGATTACGTGTTAAGCGGGGGCGAGTTACCGGCCATGACATTGATTGATGCAGTGTCACGCTTGGTGCCTGGCGTGCTTGGGCATGATTTATCGGCAGAGCAGGATTCGTTTGCATCCGGTTTGCTGGATTGTCCGCACTACACCCGGCCCGAAGTGTTGGCAAACAAAGAGGTACCGCCGGTTTTACTGAGTGGTCACCACGAGAAAGTCAGACGCTGGCGTCTGAAACAGGCCCTGGGTAGGACCTGGTTACGACGGCCAGATATGTTAAATTCCCTGGCTCTGACTGAGGAGCAGCAACAGTTACTGGCAGAGTTCCAACAGGAACACCAGACGCTGCAGCAGAAAGACAGTTAACTCCAGGTAAAGAGAGATTGTTATGAGCAAAGTAAGCCAAAACATCATCAAGCAGCTTGAAGATGAGCAACTGAAGCAGGACGTACCTGCTTTTGCCCCGGGTGATACCGTGGTGGTTCAGGTACGTGTTAAAGAAGGCGAGAAAACCCGTCTTCAGGCCTACGAAGGTGTCGTGATTGCCAAGCGCAACCGCGGTCTGCACTCTTCTTTCACCGTGCGTAAAGTATCAAACGGTGAAGGGGTTGAGCGTGTGTTCCAGACACACAGCCCGTTGGTAGAAGGCATCACCGTTAAGCGTCGCGGTGCGGTACGTCGTGCCAAACTGTACTACTTACGCGATCGTTCAGGTAAATCAGCGCGTATCCGCGAAAAGCTTAACTAAGCACTTTTTGCTGTACTCAAAAAGGCTGGCCTGCAAAGGCCGGCCTTTTTTGTGGGCGCCATCCAGAGTAGACACCGCTTCGGGCCAGCCGATTTTTGGTGCAGCAGGCTTGCGTCGCCGACATGGCTCTGGCACTGTATTGCTATGCAAGCACCTCTTCCCACCCCACAACTACATTTATTGCAAGGCCAGTTGGAAACCATGCTGCTGCAAAGCAGTGGCACTGTTACTGAGCAGCAGCTGTTGCAGCGTCTGGGCTTGCAGCTAACTAATGCACCTTCGGATCCGCAGTATGCGTTGTTTCAGCGCCATTTTGTGCTGCAGCATTTATTGTATTGCATTCAGCAGCAATGGCTGGTCGATGAAGTGGCCTGGTTGGACATTGGTCTGGCGAAAGTCGAGCTTTTACCATGGCTGGATCAGCAACTGTCGGCACAGGATCAAGGTCGGGCTCAGTACTATCTGGACTGGCAGAACTTCTACCAGATGGATGCTGCCACTCTGGCGCAGCAATTGGATGATTTCTGGCAGCAGTTTGCCAACCAGGCTGTGGTCTCAGCGCCGATGTTCAGCCGACAGCAAGCTTGTGAATTGTTGCAGCTCAATTGGCCTTGCCAGCTGGCAGTCTTAAAGCGGCAATACCGAACCCTGGCGCTGAAGCATCATCCGGATCGTGGTGGGGATGCCGAACACTTTGTCCGGATCCGGCTGGCCTATCAGCAGCTTAAAACTGCTTTGCGTTAAATCGGCCTTCTTGCCTTCCGTATGTACACTAATCATTACGATTTTATTTTTAGGCTCTCCCTGTGAAAGCCTTGCAAATAATGGCTTTTATGGGGTTGAACTTAACTTCCTATCTGGGTACACTGCCCACTATGTAATTAATTAAATACAAAGTGTACTTTTAAGTTTACGGGTGGTTGGGTCTGCTCCGATGAGACGGCATCAGCAGCCAACCTGCCATACACTTAGAGGTGCTTTTTAGGAGCTTTGACTATGACCACCCGTGTAGATGATCTGCGCATCGCCGCAGAAAGACCTTTAAGTCCGCCCAATGTGTTGAAACAAGCCTTGCCGCTATCCGAGCAAGGAGCTGTCTTTGTGCAGCAGTCACGCCAGATCATTGCCGATATTATTCATGGTCGTGATCCCAGATTGTTGGTGGTGACCGGCCCTTGTTCTATCCATGATCCTGTATCCGCGATCGAATACGCTGAGCGCTTAAAAGAGTTGCAGCAGCGGTACAGTGATAGTCTGTACATCGTCATGCGGGTTTACTTTGAAAAACCGCGCACCACTGTTGGCTGGAAAGGTTTTATCAATGATCCCCATCTGAACGATTCCTTTGATTTGGAAACCGGTCTGACCTGGGGGCGTGAGTTGCTGCTGAAGCTGATAGATATGGAGCTGCCAACCGCTACTGAGGCGCTGGATCCAATCAGCCCGCAGTACATGTCGGATCTTATTTGCTGGGCTGCCATTGGTGCCCGTACTGTCGAATCGCAGACCCACCGCGAAATGGCCAGTGGCCTGTCGATGCCGGTTGGTTTTAAAAATGGTACCGATGGCAATCTTGGTATTGCCTTAAATGCACTGCAATCGGCGGCCAGCCCGCATCGCTTTATTGGTATGAACCAGCGCGGTGAAGTGGCCCTGGTCGAAACCCAGGGCAACCCGGATGGCCATATCATTTTGCGGGGTGGAAAAAAGCCAAACTATGATGCAGCCAGTATTGCTGAGGCGGTTACGGCTTTGAATAAACTGGATTTGGCTACCGCCATAGTGGTGGATTGCAGTCATGGCAACTCCAATAAAGATCACAACCGTCAGGGACTGGTTGCCAAAGAAGTGATTGCTCAGCGCCAGGCAGGTAATGCCGCCATTATTGGTATTATGCTGGAAAGTCATTTACATGCCGGGCGGCAGGACATCGTGAATGGCAAAGCACCTTTGTATGGTGTGTCAGTTACCGATGCCTGCATTGATTGGGAGACCACGGCTGAGTTATTGGCGGACTGTCATCTAAGCATGCAATCGCTGGTGGCTGCGGCATGAGTCAGACGCCAGAGCAACAGGCACTCACGCCGTTGCGTCAGCAGATTGATGCCATTGATACCGAGCTGGTGCAGCTGTTGGCCCGTCGCGCTCAGGTGACCGCCGAGGTAGGGCGGGTTAAACAGCAGTTTGGTTTACCTGTTTATATGCCAGCGCGCGAGCAGGCCTTATTGCAAGCAAGGCGAGAGCAAGCGCAGCAGCATGGCTTGTCAGCCGAGCTGATCGAGGACGTATTGCGCCGGGTGATGCGTGAATCCTATCAGACCCAGGAGCACAGCTTTGTTTGTTGCCGGCCAGGCGGAGGCAAAGTGGTGGTGGTCGGCGGCGCCGGCGCTCTTGGCAGCCGCTTTGTTAGCTTGTTTCAGCGCTCTGGCTATCAGGTTGAGGTGCTGGAAGCCGACGATTGGCCTAAGGCACCACAGCTATGCCAGGACGCAGCCCTGGTCCTGTTGGCAACGCCTATTACCCTAACGTGTCAGCTGATTGAGCTGTTACCTGAATTGCCAGCCGATTGCCTGCTGGCTGATATCACCAGCATTAAGCAACAACCGCTGGCTTGTATGCTGGCAAAGCATGCTGGTCCAGTGCTGGGGCTGCACCCGATGTTTGGTCCTGATGTCAGTAATCTGGTGAAGCAGGTGATTGTAGTGTGTGGCGGCCGCTTTGCGGAGCGCTCGGACTGGCTGCGTCAGCAACTGGTGGTCTGGGGCGCTGAATTGGTTGAGCAAAGTGCCGAAGTACACGATGAACGTATGCAGCTGATCCAGGGCATGCGTCACTTTACGTCCTTGGTGTATGGCGTGCATCTGGCTGAAGAAAACGCTGAGCTCAGCGAGTTGCTTGCGCTAAGCTCGCCAATATACCGGTTGGAGCTGGCGATGATAGGCCGTTTGTTTGCGCAAAATGCCGAGCTTTATGCCGATATCATGCTGTCTTCGGTTCAAACATCGGAGTTGCTTGAGCGCTACTTACAGCGTTTTTCGCAGGTGCTGAGTCTGGTACAAAGCGCCGATAAATCGGCGCTGATGGCCGAGTTTAATAAAGGCAAGGCCTATTTCGGTGAGCTGGCCGGCCAGTTCCTGGATGAAAGCCGGCAATTGCTGCAAAAAGCAACCGATGGCAGAAGCTAAGCTTATCAGGCTTAGATGTCTGTCAGTTGGTAAAAGTCACGGATCACGCGCCAGGCTTGTTCTGGCGTATCAACAAAGCTAATCAGTTTCAGATCGCTTGAACTGATAACTCCGGTCTCGACCAGCAAATCAAAGTTGATCAAGCGCCGCCAAAAGGCTTCATCGTACAACACCACAGGCACCGCTTCGGCCTTTTTGGTCTGCAGTAAGGTCAGGGTTTCAAACAACTCATCCAGAGTACCAAAGCCACCAGGAAAAGCCACCAGAGCACGAGCTCGCTGTAAAAAGTGCATCTTGCGAATGGCAAAGTAGTGAAACTGAAAGCAAAACTCCGGCGTAATATAGGGGTTGGGATGCTGCTCTTTTGGCAGCACAATGTTCAGACCAATGCTGGCACTGCCTGCTTCCATCGCACCTCTGTTAGCAGCTTCCATAATACCGGGGCCTCCGCCACTGATAATGGTTAACTTTTCTTGTGGCTTGCGTTGGCTGTGCTCAGCGACCAGATAGGCAAAATCCCGCGATGCCTGGTAGTAACGGCTATTGTTCAGATCGCGCTTGGCCTGTTGTACACGCTGTTGCAGCTTCTGGTCTGTAGGTGTGGCGTTAAGGGCGATTTCTGCTTGCTCAAGCGCATGCCTGGCATCTTCCGGAGCCAGAAAGCGGGCACTGCCAAACACCACCAGAGTAGCATCAATACCGTGCTGCTCAAGCACCAGTTGTGGTTTCAAGTATTCCAGCTGTAACCGTACATGACGCAATTCATCCTGCAACAAAAAGTTGTGATCGGCAAAAGCCAGGCGGTAGGAGGCATGATCCTGCAATTGACTAATGGCATCTACGGAATCCTGTGCACTATTAAAATGACGCCGATGCAACCCATTGTGGTGGTGATTGGACATAATGACTCCTGATAAGTGGTTGTTTTTCAAGCAAGCAAATACCCTAAAGAATGCGACCTGCTTTGATTTAAACTAAGATTAACGTGCATTGAGTTGTGTCACAATGATGCAATCACAACCAAAAGGATTGTAGCAGCCAGATGATGACCGATGGATTAATGGCGCTAGGCGCCCTTGGCCTTATTTTGCTGGGCATGGAATGGATGACACTCGGCCTGAAAAAAGCAGCTGGCAATAACCTGGTTACAGGCTTGCAGCGCTGGACCGGGAAGCCGTTCCATGGCTTGCTGATTGGAACGGGTGCCACTGTGGCGGTGCAGTCATCCACCGCGGTGACCGTCACCACGATTGGCTTTGTCAATGCCAACTTGCTGTCGTTGCGCAATGCTGCCTATGTGATTTACGGCAGCAATGTTGGCACTTCCTTTACCGGCTGGTTTGTTGCCCTGGTAGGACTGCAATTTAAAATTGATGCACTGGCACTGCCGCTGATTGGCATTGGGATCTTATTAAAGTCATTTGTGAAGCAACGGGGTTGGCAAGGCAGTGGTCAGGGCTTGGCTGGTTTTGGCTTGATGTTTTTGGGCATTGGCCTGTTAAAAGACAGCTTTGATGCGGCTTTTGTGAATATTGAGTTTGGCTGGTTGGTGCAGCTTGGCATCCTTGGCATCCTGTTGGCAGTGCTATTAGGGACCTTACTTACCACCATTATGCAGGCATCAGCGGCGGTGATCGCGCTGGTGATTACCGCCGTTGCCAGTGGCGTAGTGCCACTGAGTCTGGGTGCTGCTTTTGTCATTGGTGCCAACCTTGGTACCACCTCCACCGCTTTATTATCCGCTTTAACTGCCACAGCTAAAGCCAAGCGGTTGGCCATGCTGCATTTGATTTTTAATGTGCTTACCGCTGTAGTGGCCTTATTGCTGCTACAGCCTTTACTTTGGCTGTTGCTGTGGTTGCAGCACCAGTTGTTTGATGTACACCATGCGGCTTTTAGTCTGGCCTTGTTTCATACCTTGTTTAACCTGCTTGGTGTGTTGCTGATGTGGCCGATCAGTGATCGGTTGGTGCTGTGGTTAAATGGTCGTTTTCGTCGTCAGCCCAGTGACCGTTTGCGGATGCTGGATCAGTCCAGTTTGGCCATACCAGCGCTTGCACTTAAAACTCTGACCATGGAACAGCAGCAGGTGTTGCAGCAGTTATGCCGCTTGGCTGGTAGCATGGATCGTAAACCCGTGGAGCAGTCCGTGCTGGATGAGCTGCGTCAATCGCAACGTACCATTGCTCAGTTCAGCAGTCAGCTAGGCCAGCAGCCGCTGCAATCGGGTGAGTCCGATTTATTGAATGCGTTGGCAAAAAGTCAGCTGAGGGTCGAGCTCTTGTTGCAAATGCTGCCTCAGCTGGAACATCGCTTTGAGCATGACCGAGCCGGCATTCGGTTAGAGGCTGAGTTCTGGCGTCAATTGGCTACCTTGAATTTACCCGCTGGTGCCGGACAGATCTCTGGATTGTATCGCGAGATCAGTCGGTGGCGGGTTGAACAGAAACAACAGTTGGTAGCACCTGAGCAGTTAAATGCTGCTTTGCATAGTGGGCAGGGCGGAGAGTGGTTGCTGCGGCTGGCTGAGCTGCGCCGCTTTGATCATCACCTCACTAAGGCGATGTTGGGGGTAGCCCAGATCCAGCAACACTACGAGCGGCAGCAAGCGGCTGTCCCCACTGAAACAGAATCAGGAGAACTTCATGCCAGTTAATGCGCAACTCACTTTTATCGGCGGAGCCGGACAAGTCACCGGCTCTTGCTATTTGGTGGATTTAAACGATAAAAAAATACTGCTTGATTGCGGCATGGTGCAAGGCAGCGATCAAATCCGCGAGTGGCACAAGTTCCGTTTTCAGTTTCGGCCAAAAGATATTGATGCGGTGATTTTATCCCATGCTCATATTGATCACAGTGGCTTGTTGCCCTTACTGGTTGCCAAAGGCTTTCATGGCAAAATTTACTGCACCAAGGGCACCGCTGAGTTACTGCCGGTCCTGTTAAAAGACTCGGTGCATTTGTATTTGAAAGATCTGGAGTGGAAAAACAAACGAGCTGCGCGGGCCGGTAAAAAGGAAATACAACCGGTGATGCAGTTGAGCGATGCCGAACGGGTGGTGGATTTATGCGAACCTCAACCCTACAACAAACGGCTGGTGCCGATGCCGGGTATGGAACTGGAGTTTAACGATGCCGGTCATATTCTCGGCTCGGCCATTGTGCAGCTATGGCTAAAAGGCAAGCAAGGCATGCGGCACCTGGTATTCTCCGGTGATCTGGGCAATCCTGCCACTGTGCTGATGCACGATCCGGCGCAGATTGATCACGCCGATGTGGTACTGATGGAAAGTACCTATGGCGATCGCAATCATCAGGATGTGGAGCACACGGTAGCGGAGTTTGCGGCTGCGCTCGACGCCGCCTACGATGCGGGCGGCAATGTCTATATTCCAGCTTTTGCTTTGGGCCGTTCGCAGGAAATTTTGTACTATCTCGGTGTTTTGTATCATCAGGGCAAGCTAAAACAAAAAGTGGTGTTTTTAGACAGCCCAATGGCGATCAGCATCACTGAAATTTATGACCGCTTCTTTCACAGTATGGACCCAGATGATACCCGCATTCTGAAGCAGCAAAATGTGCGCGATCTTGCCTCTTTCCTGCCTATTCTGAAACTATCGGAAACGGTGGAAGACTCCATGGCCATCAACCGCTTTAAACAAGGGGCTATCATTATTGCCGGCAGTGGCATGTGCAATGGCGGCCGCATCGTTCACCACTTTAAGCACAACTTATGGAAAAACTCCAATCATCTGATTTTTGTTGGCTTTCAGGCACAGGGCACTTTGGGACGACGGCTGGTCGATGGAGAGCAGCGCATCAAGCTGTTTGGTCAGGATATTGTCGTTAAGGCCAAAGTACACACCATAGGGGGCTTTTCCGCCCATGCCGGCCAAAGTGAACTGTTGCAGTGGGCTAAGGCCATTGGTGGCCAGCCAAAGTTCTGGTTGGTGCATGGTGAAAGTAAGGCACAGCAGGTGTTGCAGCAGGAAATGGCTGCACAGGGTTTGGAAGTCGACATAGCGACGCAAGGACAACAAATCAGCCTTTAATGGAAACGGCAGGTTGTCCGATTTAAACGATGAAATATTTATGACGCTATTGCCAAAGTCGTTTGGGCTGGTTATTATGTGCGCACTTCGAAAGGCAAGACATCCGAAAGGGTGATCACGCAAAGCTTCAGATCTAACGGAAACGCAGTTTCCCATGATAGCTGGGCTGCCATTAAGCGTCGTCCTGACCTTAATGTGAACTGCAACAGCAGTAGTCATATCGACCTTTCGCAAGCACAAGCTAATCACCATTCAATGATGAATGGATTCTGACTAATTACTGTTTTGGAGCCAGAAAATGAAATTGAAATTTGTAGCTTTAGCGTCTGTTCTTGCAGCCACTGGTGTGTTCAGCTCACAGGCCCAGGCCGATCAACAGCTTGCTGTTTCTATCTGCTCATACGTTGCAGCGGATAGTCGCAACGATTTACGTAAAACTTTGAGTGATCACCGTCTGCGCCTGCGCAACGTCTACGACGGTATCCTGTGTGATGGCTTGCCACTGGTGCGTCACGCCATTCGCCACAACGCGAACGACACTGCGGATTTTATCATCCGTCAGTTGCCAGGTAGCCAAGTTGCTTCTTCTGGTGATATTGAATGGGCAGAAAGCAATGGTTTCTCTGGCTCACCGGTCATTGAAGCTATCCGCGCCCGTGCCAATAGCTAATTTTTGAATTCACCCTCCCTGTTTATTTAAGGCGCCTGATTGGCGCCTTTTTTTATACCCAAGTAATCGCAAGATGCGAGCTTCAAAGTCGCTGGGTGCCTTGCATTGAAAGCGACCAGCGGCTCCCGCTGATATCCGCATCTATATTGCAGCTTACGCCGGTACTTGCGTTGGCTGAATATCTTCACTGGGATAACAGCCCAGTACCTTGATAAACTTGGTAATACGGTTTAATTCTTCCAGCGCCCGGGTCATGGCATAATCGTTGGCATTGGCCAGCACATCGACGTAAAACATCTCTTCCCATGGGTTGCCTGGAATTGGTCGTGATTCTAATTTAGCCATGCTGATACCATGACGTTTTAATACCGTTAATGCATCCACCAGCGCTCCCGGTTGTTGCCCGGTAAACATAATGAAGGTGGTTTTGGCAGGAATGGCTTTGGCAACGGTCACTGCTTTGCGGGCGACTACGATAAAGCGACTGACATTGTCCTTTTGATTGGCCAGATCGCGTGCCAGAACTTCCAGGCCATAAATTTTACCGCCAGCTTCACCGCCAATAGCAACGATGGTTGGATCTTGCTTTTGCTGGACGCGCTGAAAAGCATCGGATGAGCTATCGCAATACTCGACCTTGATATTGGTAAGCCCAAGCAGGAACTGACTGCATTGAGCAATAACCTGGGGGTGTGCACAAATCTGGCGAATTTGATTCAGTGGCGCGCCTGACAAACCCAGCACACAGTGATCGATTGGATGCGTGAGCTCACCGACAATGGATAAACGGGTGTGTTGCAGCAAGTCATAGACTTCGTTGATGCTCCCCGAGGAGGTATTCTCAATCGGTAATACTGCATAATCGGCATGGCCGGTTTCAACCGCCTTGATGATCTCGTTAAAACTGTCGCAGCCAATATCAATGATTTGCTCTGCCCGGCGGGTAAAGTATTTTTGGGTAGCCCAGTAACTGTAAGAGCCCTGACCACCAAGATACGCTACTTTGACTGAGGGTCCCTGCATGCCACGGAGCTCGCCTTGTAGTTTGGCTTGCTGCTGTAGTACGGAGTCTTCGATGATCACATGAAACAAGCGGGTAACGTAGTGGGCATCCAGCTCTAATGCTTTGCCGCTCTCAATCAACCGTAGCAATAGCTCTTCTTCGCGCTGTTGATCACGGATGGGTTTATTCTGGCTGATCTTTGCTTCGGCAACCGCCAAAGCCAGTTTGCGGCGCTTTGCCAGCAATTGCAGCAACTCCTGATCAGTATGTTGGATTTGTTGTCGTACTTCAGTTAGTTCCATGACGGATCATCCTCGTTGCATTGTTGTTATTTGATAGCAAAAAAAAACCTCCCGTCGGGGGAGGTTTTTGGTGTTCTGCACGCGCGCAACACTACCTCCCAGGTCGGGTGGTAAAAAAACGAAAAAAGAGTGCGTTGGCATGATAGCGTTTCATTCTGTTTTTTTATCAGTCTGGATGGCTAAAGTCAACTGCTAATGTGCTGGTCGCAGCAGCAAACGGTATTTTTCCGGACCAGGCAGAAAAGCTAACTCCTGTTCGTGCAGCCAATAGTGATGATCGGCCCGATAAAATGGCGACAGCGGATGACCGGACTGACCCGTTGGTATCGTCAGTATGCCGAGCTGTTCAAAGCCGGGGGCAACCACCATACGTTGTGATTGACCAAAGCCAGGTCGCTGTACGCGCGGCATATGGCTATCACCGGCCAGTGGATCGGCGGGCATATTCAGGTAACGTCCAAGCAACGGCACGGAATTTGCCAATGGATGCCGAAAGCGCGCCCGGTTTTGCTGGCCCCAACTCAACTCATTTAATGTATGCTGTTCAACGGATAACTCAGCATAGCTTTGTAGCACAGCCGCTTGCAATAAATCATCCCAACTACCAAAAGCCGCTGGTAAGGTATCGTCCCGCCGTTGTTGCAGCATCTGCCAGCCAGGAGCTGCTAATGGGTATTTCAAATGGTAGCTGTACAATCCTTCAGACTCTAGATAAGCACTGAGTGGTGCGAACATCAACTGCAGCGTTTTTAGCCGAAAGGCACGCACCAGGGTATAGCCGATGGCATCGGTGGCGGCATAGTCACTGCTGGCCGCAACTTCCTGTTGATAGCTTTGCAGCTGATGCTGCTGGATAAACTGCGGGCTTAGCTGCTCGAGCAACAATTGTCGCCAGGGCCTTAGCATTTTTGCCTGATGATCCAACTGAATAGCGTGCAGATCCTGTTCAGTAAACTGCGTTTTGGCCAGCAAGCGTTGCTGAATCTGCCAGCCTCTGGCTCCCATGTCATAACCACCATTACCAAGCAGTTGATAAGGGTGGCCGCCGACTACCCTGGCATTGGCAGACCACAGCCGATGCAGCTCTGGATTGATTAATTTCGGGTGTTCATCAGCAGCCAGATAACCAAGCCAGCTATTATCGCCGGTACTCCAGTCCTGTGGTGTGTTCCAGTCAGTGATTTGGCGTCTTGGTATCGGGCCCATAAGGCCCCAGCCAATTTGTCCCATTGAATCCGCTACTAGTAAGTTTTGCGCTGGTATGCCCGCCATTGGAGCGATGCGAAGTGCTTCTTGCACCGTTCGGGCTGTCTCCAGTTGCATTAGCTGCATATTGACAGCTTCGCTATCATAAGCAACCCAGCGAAGTGCATAGCGCGGTTGCCCGGGTGCAGCCGGAAGCAATGGGCCCCATTGTGTTTCTTTAAGCCTAAGCTGAGTTGCTGCCTGGCCTTTGACTTCAATCACTTCGTCATACCAGATAAAATCTTGCCAACCATCAGGCGTAAGGTATTGTTGGCCGTCTTCACTCAGTTGCAGGGCAATCACATCGTGCCAATCGGCGGTGCTGTTGGTAAAGCCCCAGGCGATATGGCCATTGCTGCCTACCACCATGGAGGGTGCTCCAGGCAAGGTTAGTCCGGTAACACGTTCTGAGCCATGATCACTTGGCCAGTGCAGATCCGCTTTGTACCAGGTGGCAGGGACCTGGATGCCAAGGTGCATATCATCGGCCAGGATAGCACTGCCATGCTCGGTCAAAGCGCCAGCCACGGCAAAATTGTTGCTGCCAATATCGACACTGTCTTTGATGCCACAATCACGGCAGGCGGTTGCTTGTTGGCGCAGCACCTCTGGGTAGGGGGATAAGGGCATCGTTACTGCGGGCTTGGTGCTACCATCTATGGCGGCTTGATAGTCCTCATGATGCTGCTGCAAGAAAGCCAGCCAGTCCGCAGGAATGGCCTTGGCTAAAGCATCCATCGCCAGCTCATCGAAGCCATGTCCTCGTTGCAACTCAAGGTACATACTGAAAATGGTTAACAACGAGTCCTCCTCGCGCCATGGCTCAGGCTTGGCTTGCAACAGGAAATACTCAAAAGGGCGAACAGTCAATTGCTGCAAACCATCATTGACGCCCTGACTGTAGGCAGTGAGTAACTGCAGTTCTGGCAGGGGTAGTTGCAGCAAAATATCACTTGCCCGATTGCGAAAACGATGTTGCCGTAACTCCAGGTCGGCGCTCAGGGCAAGCGGCCCAAACAAGGCGGATAGTTCGCCGGCCGCATTACGACGCAGCAAATCCATCTGAAAAAAACGTTCCTGGGCATGGACAAAGCCGAGCGCATAAGCGGCATCTTGCCTTGTTTGTGCCTGGATTTGGACGTAACCGGTATGATCACGGCTGATCAATACCTCATCTGCTACCCGAACCAGCACTTCGCCCTGATACTGGGGCAAACTGGCACGCAGCAACCAATAAACTGTTATAACAGCGACCAGAACCAGCAGCAGTAAGCCACCAAATAGCCATTTTAACCAGCGCATGTGCTAAACTCTTTGATATTAAATCAGAAGGTTAGCATAATCTGGGAGTTGTGCATGACGGTGATGAAAAAAGTTTGGGATCCGGCGGTACGTTTTTTTCACTGGAGCCAATTAATGCTGTTGGGCGGGCTCTGGTATACTGGTACCGAAGGCTTGATGGAGTGGCATCAATTGTTGGCTTATACCTTGGCTGCGGTGCTGTTGGCACGGATTTGCTGGGGCTTTTATGGCAGTCAGAGTGCCCGTTTTAGTCAGTTTGCTGCCAGCCCGCTAAAAGCGGTCCGCTATTTACGTCGACCGGAGCCTGTAATGGGGCATAATCCGGCTTCATCTTACATGATTTTTGCTTTGTTGCTGTTGGTCTTATTGCAGTTTGTATCCGGCTTAATGACCACCGACCATATTTTTACCGATGGTCCTTTGGTCCGTTATGTCTCCAGTGATACGGTATCTTTAGCCACTCGCTGGCATAAGCTCGGTATTGATATTTTGTTGATAGCCGTGGCAGTGCATGTAGTGGCTGCTGTCTGGCATAGCTGGCGCCATCACAATGTGATTATGGGCATGCTGCATGGCAAGCTGAGTGCCCCTAACGATATGGGAGTGCCTACCCCCAAAGCTGGTTGGAGTTACTTTATTCTGGTTGTGATCTTTTGGCTGGCATTTTACTGGTGGCAAGGGGCGGATTTAATTCGGATGCTATCCTACTAACAAAGCGAAGGGGCCAACAAGGCCCCTTTTTGTTAAACCTCAAACGCTTAGTCAGCCCGGTAGTTGTCGTGACAGGCTTTGCAGTTATTCGCAAATTCACGGAAAGCACCCTGAATCGCGCGACGGTCACCCCCCTGAGCTGCTTCATGCAGTGCAGCCGCATCGGCGGCGAATTTCTCACCACGCTGGTTAAAGTCGTCCAGATTTTGCCAAAGCGCAGCTTTCACCTTGCCGCTGGCATGATCGGCTCCGGGGATATTAAATGCCTCCCAGGGCAACTGAGTTAGAGTGGCCAGTGCTTCAGCCCGGCGTTGAACCCGCTCCAGATCGTAGGGTACATTGCCGCGAAACATGTCGTTGATATCCACCAGATTAAAGCGAATCGTCTGGAAGGCTGCCTGACGGTAGCTTACCGCATCCTCGCCATTGACAAAGGCATTGGCTTGAACGCCCTGGCTTAATAAAACGCCCGAACAAAGCAAGGCGATTGAAATGAGAGCTTTTTTCATGGTAACTCCTGTTGGCTGGTTCTCTAGTATACTAAGGGACTTGTAGCAAAAAGTGTAGTATCTTAAAGTGTGGTCAGGATCTAACCACAGTTTTGGCCAGCAAAAACAACAACAGGCTCCTTTGTAGTGAAAGATCTGCATTTGCAAAAACCCACAGGAATACGTTCACTCAGCGTTAAATTAGCGCTGGTGGTATTTATTTGTACGCTTGGCGCAGGTATTGCGGTTTTGTCGGCTGTGTTGTTTTTGCAACGCGAGGTAGTATTGGAGCAAGAGCAAGCCAGTCTGGCTCAGATGGCTCAGCATACAGCTAAGCAAGTCGAGCAACTCATCACGCAAAAAGAAAAAAAAGCGCTGGCTGCCAATCAGCTTTTTACCCGCGCTTTGTCAGTAGATGTTAGTTCACCTGTGATGGCAATGCAGCCGCAAGCGGATGGCGCTGTGCGGATCCGTGATTCTTTCTCAGGAGCTTTTTTGCCTTCAGCACAGGTTGGCACATCAGCTGAGCGCTGGTTTTCAGCCAGTAAGGGCAGTTGGCCTGAGCTGGCTGCAATGATGCGGCAGGATTTCTTTAATTTCTACTTTATCAGTCACGATCATTTTATCCGCATCTCTCCGGCTGACTGGGCGCTGGAAGTCGAGGCGGAACACAATTTTGATCAGGACGTATTCTTTAGACTGGCAACTCCTGAAGAGAATCCAGCGCGCGTACCGCGCTGGACCCCCGTTTATTTTGATGACATCTGGCAACATTGGATGACCAGCTTGGTTGTACCTGTCTACCTTGATGATAGGTTCGTTGGAGTGACCGGAGCCGACTATATCCTTGACGATCTCTTTGCTGACCTGACCTCACAAGCTTTACTCACCAGGCAGTACCAACTGATGGTGTTTGAGCGATCTGGCAATCTATTACTTGCTCCCGGGCATCAACCACAGCGCGATGCCCGGATGAATACCTTACTGCAAGGCATGGAAATTTCAGATCCAGAGCTAAAAGCTTTTAAGCAGCAATTACTAACAGAGCCGGAACGTAATCAGTTTCTTAGCGCCAGTAGTGAGCAGTATTTATTGCAAGCGGCCCCCATTGAGCGCCTGGGATGGTTTTTGACCGTTTATCGGCCTAAAGCCGACACTTTTAAAACCTTGCAAAGCATTCAATCCAAAGTGTTCGTGCTTTTCGTGCTGATTGCTTTGATTGTGGCTGTACTGCTGCAATTCTTTATCTACCGGCTGGTGTTAAAGCGTCTGAACCGGGTATCGGATGCTATTGTCCGGCTAGGTAGGGGGGGCTACCATACCTTAAAGCTTGATCAGAGCAGTGATGAAATTGGCGTGCTGAATCGTGCTGTCGAAGGTATGTCGGGGGAAATTGCTGAGTTACTGGAAGGTTTAAATACCCGAATAGCTGAAAAGGAACAAGCCGAGCGCTCCACCAAGAAACTGACCAAAGCAGTAGCCTTTTCCAGCTCAGGTATTGTATTAACCGATGCTCAGTTGCGTATTGAATACCTCAACCCCTTTCTGGTGGATTTATTGCTTTTGCCTGCAGAAGAGGCTGAAGGTAAATCCATCACCGACTTAATCGCCACGGAAATGGCTTTCGTGCGTGAGGAAATGTTGCAAACCATTCTGTCACGCCACCATTGGCGCGGTGATATTTTGCTGGCACATCAGACTCAACAGTGCTGGATGTCGATGGCCATTGCGCCGATTCGAGATGAAAAAGGTACCGTGACCAATTACGTCTGTGCTTTGCAGGATATTTCATTTATCAAAGAAAGTCAGCAGAAGATGGAGCAGTTGGCCTACTTCGACGTCCTGACAGGCCTTGCTAATCGAGGGTATTTCCGTGAGCAACTGCGCAAGGCGCTGGCGATGTCGCAGCGTGGCCATTATGCCTTTGCATTGCTGTACTTTGATTTGGACGAGTTCAAACTGATCAATGATACCCTTGGTCACGATGCAGGTGATGAATTGCTCAAAGAGGTTGCGAAGCGGTTGATTAGCCGTTTGCGCGAAGAGGATACCATCGCCAGGCTCGGTGGCGACGAATTTGCAGTAATTTTAAGTGGCATTGAAAGCCGGCAACAGGCTGCTTTGATCGCAGAGAATTTGCAGCATTCCTTTGCTATGCCGGTTAAGTTGGGTTCACAAGAGGTTGCCATCAGTGCCAGCATTGGCATTACCATGGCACCGGAAGATGCTGGTGACGAGGAGCTGTTGCTTAAACATGCCGATTTAGCCATGTACGAGGCCAAGGCACGCGGTAAGAATACCTTTCATTTCTTCAGTCAGGATCTGAATGAAGCAGCAAAAGAGCGGCTTGAGCTGGAAAGCCAGCTTAGAGAAGCCATTCGCGAACACCAGTTTATGCTGTATTACCAACCTAAAATCGATTTGAACACCAATCATATTGTCGGCTACGAAGCCTTAATACGCTGGTTGCGACCGGATAATAAGCTGGTGCCACCAGCTCGATTTATCCCAGTAGCCGAAAGCACGGGTCTAATTGTACAAATTGGCGAATGGGTCCTTTGGGAGGGCTGTCGCTTTCTGGCGCGTCAATGCAGTCGCGGTCTAAATGTGGACCTGTCCATCAACCTGTCAGCCAGACAGTTTCGCGATAACAGCCTGGCAGAAACGGTGGAACGAATTTTAAAACGCACTGGGGTAGAGCCTAAGCGAATTATTTTCGAAATTACCGAAAGCATGCTGATGGGCGATACCGATGCGGCTATTCATCAGCTAAATCAGCTGAAAAGCCTGGGTGTCTCTTTATCTATTGATGATTTTGGTACAGGCTATTCTTCGCTGAGCTATTTGAAACGTTTCCCGGTCGATGAACTTAAAATTGACCGTTCGTTCGTGCAGGATATTCCGGACGACACCAACGATATGGATATTGTATCTGCCATTCTCGCTATGGCACAGCAAATGAATTTGCGGGTGGTGGCTGAAGGGGTAGAAACCATCGAGCAGGTCGCGTTTTTAAAGCAGCATGATTGCACTTTGGTGCAAGGCTATTACTTTAGTATGCCTTTGGCTGAGCAGGAGCTCAATCAACTGGAATTTACGATCAACTGATCCCAACATCAGGAACACAACAATGACGAAACAACTTCCCTGGGTTGGTATGGTGGCCGTTGCCCTGGCAGCGCCTGTCCTCTATGCCGCACAGACCACCCCGCAACTGGGGATCCGGGATAAAACTCCGAACCTGGTCGCACTCACCAATGCCACAGTCATAACCGAGCCAGGCCGCACGGTAACCAATGCCACTATTTTAATTCGTAATGGTGTGATTGAGTCGGTTCGCTCTGGCGGCTCAGTGCCAGCTGGCTATCAACAGCATGATTTAAGTGGCCACTATGTTTACGCTGGCTTTATCGATCCTTTCACCCAATATGGGGTAGAACAGGCAACAGCTGCTGGGGGCTTTCGCTTTGGTGAACCCCCTCAGTATCAGAATGAGCGTAAAGGTGGCAATGCCAGCAATGCTGCCATCCATGCTGAACGTCGTTGGGCTGATGAGTTCAAACCAAATGCAGGCCAGGCAAAACCGCTGATTGAGCAAGGTTTTACCACAGTTCAGGCGGCGCGGCATGATGGCATCTTCCGTGGTTCAGCCGTAGTGGCTTCTTTAGCTGAAGGTCTGCCTAATGAGGTGATCTTAAAAGCCAATGGCAAACAGTTTATGTCCTTTAGCAAGGGCAGCTCCACCCAGAGTTACCCTTCTTCGTTGATGGGCAGTATGGCGCTTATTCGTCAGACTTTATCGGATGCAAACTGGTACCAAAGTGCTTATGGGAAGACGGATTTGCGCTTTCATAGTCAGCCGATTGAATACAATGCAGCCTTGGCGGCGTTAGCTACTTTGCCTGAACAGGGCGTATTGTTTGAAGCCAGCGATGAGCAGTCTTTGTTGCGAGCCCACCAGTTGCTGGCCGAGTTTGGTTTGGAGCGGGTCGCTTTGCTTGGTTCTGGCCATGAATACAGCCGGTTGGAGCAGGTAAAAGCCAGTAACCGTACTTTAGTTTTACCGCTTAGCTTCCCTGCGGCGCCGGACGTGCACTATGTCGATGCCCAGTTGGATGTCAGCCTGGCAGATTTACGACACTGGGAGCGAGCACCGGCGAACCCTGCCGCTGTAGCTCAGGCGGGTGTTCGCTTTGCTCTGACCAGCCACGGCCTGGATAAAGTCGCAGACTTTTGGCCGAATCTGCGTCGTGCTATGCAGCATGGCTTAACTGAGCAACAGGCGCTCGCTGCCTTGACCACAGTACCAGCCGATTTGCTTGGCATTGCCAGCCAGCTTGGCAAGGTGCAACCGGGTTATCGGGCTGATCTCGTGGTTAGCCGTGGCAATCTGTTTGATGATGGCGCTATTGTCGCGACCTGGCTGCGTGGTCAGCCGGTGCTGCATCAGGCACCAGGCCCGGATTTTAGTGGTAGTTACTCGGTACAGCTAGCTGGTCAGCCAGCAGAGTTGACTCTGACTGGTCGCTCCGGGGCTTACAAAGGTGAATTGAAACTGGCGGATAAGAGCGTCAAGCTGGAGCATCTTCAGCAGCAGGGCCCTCAGTTGCAGTTCAGCCTTGCTTTAAAAGAACTGCTCGAGCGCAATGAGGTCATCCAATTCAGTGGGGTGCTGACAGACAATCAGTTAACGGGTCATTGGCTCGAGGCCAATGGTCAGCGCAGCGCAGTGCAATCCAGCCGGCAGCCTCTGCCTGCGAAAGAGACTGCGTCTGCTACTGAGGCCGCTCCTCTGATTTCACAGCTGACGTATCCAAATCGTGCTTTTGGGGTGGCGGAGCTTCCAAGGCAACAAAACCTGCATATTCGTAATGCGACTGTTTGGACAGCTGCCGATGCCGGTGTCTTAACGGAAACCGATGTCATTATCAGGGATGGCCGTATTCAGCGCATTGGCCAGGGCTTGTCTACGCCCAGAGGGTACAACGTGATTGATGCAACGGGCCTGCATTTGACGCCAGGTATTATTGATGAACACTCCCACATTGCTACTGCCCAGGGGGTCAATGAAGGATCGCATGCCAATACGGCTGAGGTACGTTTAGGGGATGTGGTGAACCCTGATGATATCAATATTTACCGCGGCTTAGCCGGTGGTGTGACCGCGGTTCAATTGCTGCACGGCAGTGCCAACCCGATTGGCGGTCAGGCGCAAATTCTGAGCTTGCGCTGGGGGCAGGATGCCGAAGGTATGAAGTTTAAAGACGCGCCGCCCAGCATTAAATTTGCACTGGGTGAGAACGTCAAGCAATCGAACTGGGGCGCTCAATTTAGCAGCCGCTATCCACAAACCCGGGTTGGGGTGGAAACCTTTATTCGTGATCAATTCCAGGCAGCGAAAGAGTATCAGGCCAAATGGCAGGCCTATGAACGCTTATCACGGCGTGACAGGGCCCAGGTAGCGCCACCTCGGCGGGATTATCAGCTGGATACTCTGGTTCAAATACTCAATGGTGAGCGTCACATCCATACCCACTCCTACGTTGCATCTGAAATTTTGATGCTGATGGAGCTGGCTGAAGAGATGGGCTTCCGCATTCAGACCTTCACGCATATTTTAGAAGGCTACAAAGTTGCCAGTGAAATGAAGGCTCATGGTGCTTCTGTTTCATCCTTTGCCGACTGGTGGGGTTTTAAAATGGAAGTGAATGATGCCATTCCAACCAATACCTGCCTGATGCACGAGCAAGGACTGAATGTCAGCGTAAACTCGGATGATCCGGGCTTGTTGCGCCGTCTCAATCAGGAAGCAGCCAAGTCAGTGATGTATTGCGATATGGATGAACACGAAGCCTTGAAAATGGTCACCATCAACCCGGCCATGCAGCTGAAAATTGCCGATCAGGTTGGATCGATTGAGACCGGTAAGCGGGCGGACTTTGTGCTGTGGGATGGTCATCCGCTGTCAGTATACAGTCAAGTGCAGCAAACCTGGATCGAAGGGGCTCGTTACTTTGATCGTGCCAGCGATATCGCGAAGCGCGAACAGCTGGAGCAGGAGCGCTTACAACTGATCCAAAAAGTACTGACAGCCGGTGACTCAGCGCGTCAGGGCACTAGCGTAGGGTATAAAGACGAGGACCCAATCTGGCATTGTGATGATCACGAAGACTGGCTGCAAATCCGCTTTGGTCATCAGCGCTACCATCAGCATGGTCACCATGGTCACCATCAAGGACATCATCATGCAGGAGCACACCAATGAAGATGCAGACAATTTTCTCTAAGCTTTGTGGCCGTTTGCCGGCTCTGTTCGTAGCGATGACAGTGGCGCTGCCTGTGCTGGCTGTTAATCCGGTGCCAGGTACCCCTCAGCAGCACCCTATCCTATTGCAAAACGCTTTGGTGCATACGGTGGTCGACGCTGAGCCGAAGGTACAGGATGTATTGCTGGTCGATGGAAAGATTGCTGCCATTGGTCCGCAATTGCAGGCACCAGCAGATGCCGAACTGCATGACTTGACCGGTAAGCACTTGTATCCAGGTTTGATTGCGTTGATCAACCAGCTGGGTCTGATTGAGGTAGAAGCTGTGCGTGCCACCCGGGATGATCGGGAGACCAGCAACACCAATCCGGATTTACGGGTAGAAGTGGCCTTTAATGCCGACTCTGTGGTGATCCCAACCATTCGTAGCAATGGCTTTAGCCACAGCCTGATTTATCCATCCGGTGCCATGATTACAGGCCGTTCTGCTTTGATGCAACTCGATGGCTGGAACTGGCAGGATGCTCTGGTGCAATCCGATGTTGGGCTGCATATTAACTGGCCTTCTATGACTATTCGAACCGGTTGGCGCGCCAGTCAGAGCCCGGAAAAGCAGCGGGAGCAGCAGCAACAGCAATTGCAGCAGTTGAACCGCTACTTTGAACAGGCCCACGCTTACTTTAAAGCGGAACAGGCAGGTTTGAATCATGGCCTGGACTCGCGCTGGCACCGGATGCTGCCCTTTTTCAAAGGTGAGTTGCCGTTGTTTGTGCATGCTGATGATCCACGGCAAATCCGCCAGGCGATGTTGCTGGCAAAGCACTATCAGGCACGATTGGTGATTGTTGGTGGTCGTGACAGCTGGCGTATGGCCGATGAACTGGCCACGGCCAATGTCGATGTGATTTACACGGCTCCCTTTGGTTTGCCGACCCGAGGCGATGAAGCCTATGATCAGGCCTTTGCGGCACCAGGGATTTTGCGTGATGCCGGAGTACGACTTGCGTTATCACTGGATGGTTTCTGGGATACCCGCAATCTGGTGTTTGCCAGTGGTCATGTCACCCGCTATGGCTTGAGCCAGACTGATGCATTGAAAGCCTTAACCCTGGATGCAGCCCGCATTGTCGGGGTGGCCGATCGTTTAGGCTCTATTGAAGTGGGTAAAAGCGCCAGTTTGGTGGTGTCCGATGGTGATATTTTTGATTACCTGGGACACCGGGTTGAACGGATGTGGATTGATGGCCGACCGGTTGATCTGGATAACCGTCATAAGCAGCTGCATCGGCGCTATCAACAGCGTTATCAACAATAAATTGCTTCCACAAAAAAGGGTGCCATAGCGGCACCCTTTTTTCGAGAACTGTTGTGTTTAACGCTGGCGAAATTGCAATCTGCGTTTAATCGCCAGGCCAGTCAAGCCAACCAAAAGTAAAAAAGTGGTGGCTGGAGCCGGCACGACAAAGGTGACACTATCGGTATCCGCAATAAAAGACATCTTGCCGGTAACACCAGCACTGTCAAACTCAATCCGCATACTGCTGTATAAATCACCATAGAACTGCCCATTGAGCCAGGCCTGATTGCTGTAGGTAACACTTTCAGCGGAAAACTGTGCCCAACCAAAAGCATCATCATTGAAGATGAAATCATCTTCAATGGTATAAGGGCTACCAAACTCACTTCCTGGCGAGCCTGCATTATCCGTCTTAATATCAAAGACGGCCCCGGCAGACCATGCATTCAGTGTCAGCGATGTGGCGGCCAAATCAGTAGAAAACAAGAATGGGTTAATGAATGTATCGCCAAACAGCGAGAGAGACCAACCTGTTCCAACAGCGGCAGCATTGGCACCATTAAAAACCACCTGCTCACAGCTACCTGTTGTAAAACAAGCCGTCACCTTCATACCATCCAGGTCCAGATGATTGCTAAAGTCACTGACACTGCTGATGTTATAAATAGTACCTGTGTCTACCTGAATAGGAGTTGCAATGGCTGTTGCACTAAACAAGATGGCAACGGCGGAACCTAAAACAGCTGATTTGTTAAAACCCATAGTTGGCGTATCCTTTTACTGATTACTGAACTGCGAAGGTACTGAGCATCCCTGAAACCTTCAGTGGTTAAAATTAATGCAAGATTCATTCCTCAAATAATTACTTAAATAAAATCATAATATTATAGTGACTTCCGTGGTGGCGGCTTTTGTTTTTTCAGCTTTGTGTAAAAAAAGCAGACACTCAATTGCCTGATTCGTTTAACCACCTGCCCAAACAGTAGTGTAGCCCAGTTTGTGTAAAGCAGCCTCTACCTGAGCGCGTTGATCGTTTTGCAACAAAATAGTGCCATCTTTGACGCTGCCGCCACAGGCGCAAAATTGCTTTAATGCTTTACACACTACTTGCAGTTCATCTTGGCTGCCTGCCATGCCACTGATTAGAATGACAGCTTTACCACCACGCTTTTTAGTCTGACGTTGCAGTCGAAGCTTACCATCGGCATAAGCCTGGCCCTCAGCCTTCACTGGTTTTTCTGCCACTATTTTACCGCTATCGGTACTGTACACCAGATCCTCTCCGGCAACGGGGGCCGGGTTGATGTTTTTGCCGGCTTGTTGTTGCCAGTCGGCTAAGGATAAGGTTTTACGGTTCATGCTTGCTCCGCGTGATGTCTGGCTTTAAATCTAGTTGGCATTTTGCCATTTTTTGCCTAGAATGGCGCATTATTATTTTAGAAATCTGGATGTCTAAATTGTCTCAGCATAATCCATTGATCCGTCAATACATTCAGCAAACGGGCTTAGATACGGTGTGGCAGCTGGATGATCACGAAATTGAGCGGGAAGTACAGTGGCTGGAACACTTTCTGGATGAGGCTGTTCGCCCTGAAGTTCGCTGGGCTTACCTTGTTCCTGAACTCGGTGAGGGCGGGGCTTGTTCACTCTTTGGTCAGTTAGCTGACCAACCTTATGATTTAACCGCCATCCTGGGTGGGCAGAAACCAGAGACCGAGCAGGCTTTACAGTTACTGCAGTTATTCTGTCAGGCCTTTGAAACCCGCACCGGTATGGAGTGGTTTGGTATTTATCAGGCCCGATCCAATCGGGAGCAGCAAACGGTGTTGGTCAAGCTTGCTTATTATGGTGCCCCCTCCCGGGCTGAGTTTCCGTTAACGCCGGAATTTGCCCGCATGAGCAATAACAGCACCGTTGGGTTGACGGGGAAGGCGCGGGTGATTAACGATATCCCTGAGTACCTGGCGCAGGGCGGTGATTACTACACTTGCGATCCTAAAGTTTTAGCCGAAGCCTGTTTGCCTCTGTTTGACCAATCAGGCAGAATAGTTGGCATTATTGATGCCGAAGCTTTTCAAAAAGACGTCTTTAACCCTGCTGCCCTGGCCTTGCTGATTGCCATTTGCTTGATGGTACCGGCTTATTTGCCTGCAGCAGACTAACCATGCAGTGATAAAAACAGGTGAGCACTATGTTTTCTCAGTTACAGCCAGTGGCAACAGATCCGATCCTTGGCCTGATGGCTGCTTATCAGCAGGATCCAAACCCAGATAAAATTGATTTGGGTGTTGGGGTGTACAAAGACGAGCAAGGGCACACGGCTGTACTCAAGTGCGTGAAAAAAGCCGAAGCACTGCGCCTGGCCAAAGAAGACAGCAAAACCTACATTGGCATGGCTGGCGATCTGAATTTTAATCGGCACATTGAGCAGTTGGCGTTTGGCAAGGAGCATCCGGCTTTATTGGCTGGGCGCTTGACCACAGCCCATACCCCGGGCGGTACCGGTGCTTTGCGGGTTGCAGCTGAGTTTATTAAACGGGCCAATCCTTCTGCCACGATCTGGGTAATGACACCAACCTGGGCCAATCACATTTCGTTGTTTCAGGCGGCTGGTCTTAAGGTCAAAGAATACAGCTACTACGATTACAACAACAAAGGCTTGCTGGAAGAGCAAATGTTTGCCGAGTTGGCAGAGGTGGAGCCTGGTGATGTAGTTTTACTGCATGCCTGCTGCCATAACCCAAGCGGTCTGGACCTGACCTTTGCGCAGTGGCAGCGTTTTACCGAGCTTGCTAAAGAACGTGGCTTTACGCCGTTGGTGGACATGGCTTATCAGGGCTTTGGTGTTGGCCTGGAGGAAGATACTGCAGGCCTGCGTCACTTAGCTGCCGAAGTGCCGGAGCTGATTTTGTGCAGCTCGTGCTCAAAAAACTTTGGTTTGTACCGTGAGCGCATCGGTGCCTGTACCTTGCTGACTGAGCACAGCAAGGCTGCTGAAACAGCCCGCTCTGTGTTATTGAGCGTGGTGCGCAGCATTTACTCGATGCCACCAGCACATGGTGCCATCATCGTAAGCCATATTCTGGATAGTCAGGAGCTGACCGCGCTTTGGCATCAGGAGTTGGCTGAAATGCGCAACCGGATTAATGATTACCGTCAGTTGATTGTGGATAAATTCAAAGCTGAAGGCATTGCGCAGGATTTCAGCTTTATTACCCGCCAGCATGGCATGTTCAGCTTCCTGGGCATCAATAAAGCACAAATCGACCGGTTGCGTGATGAGTTCAGCATTTACATGGTGGGTTCCAGCCGCGTCAGCATTGCTGGCCTGAATCACAGCAACATCGATTATTTTGCCAAATCGGTAGCCAAAGTACTGAAGTAAGCGATTCTTCGCTTTAAAAGGCCGCAGTTACTCCTTTATTGGTAGTGGTGCGGCTTTTGTTTTTCCGGCAAATGATCATACACTTAGCTTAGTTATTCTATCGTGGACACCTTCACATGCCTGCTATCACTCAGTTGATGAGTCGTAACCCGGTCAGCGTCTCACCCGATGATACCCTGGCGGTGGTGAAAGAAATTTTCGATCAGGTGAAATTTCATCATTTGCTGGTGGTGGATAATAAACAGTTAATGGGCGTGATTTCTGATCGGGATTTGTTTAAAGCCTTAAGCCCGAATCTTGGCACTGCCGCTGAGACCACCAAAGATTTGGCAACACTGAAAAAGCGGGTGCATCAGGTGATGCATCGGCAGCCCATTAGTTTGTCGGTAGGGGCTGATGTGATGGATGCAGTGCGTCTGTTCAACCGCGAAGGCGTGTCCTGCATTCCGGTGGTGGATAGCTTTAACCGGCCGCTTGGCATCTTAAGCTGGCGCGATATTATGCAGGCACTGGAAAAGAAACAGCCACGCCCGGAGTAGAGCGTGGCTGAGGGGAAGGGCTTAGATCTTCTTGTACTTGATACGATGCGGCTCAAGTGCCTGGGCACCCAGGGTTTCTTTCATCCAGGCTTCGTAATCCGAGTAGTTTCCTTCGAAGAAATTCACCTGGCCTTCATCACGGTAATCCAGGATATGAGTGGCAATGCGGTCGAGGAACCAGCGATCGTGCGAGATCACCATGGCACAGCCCGGGAAGTCCAGCAAAGCGTTTTCCAGCGCCCGCAGGGTTTCCACGTCTAAGTCATTGGTTGGTTCATCCAGCAGCAGCATGTTGCCACCAGCGCGCAGCAGCTTGGCTAAATGCACCCGGTTGCGCTCACCACCGGACAAATCGCCGATGAATTTCTGCTGATCGTTGCCCTTAAAGTTAAAGCGACCGACATAAGCCCGGCTTTGCAGCTGGAAATTGCCAATCTGCAAAATGTCCTGGCCGTCAGAGATTTCCTGCCAGACGGTGTTTTTGGCATTCATGCTGTCACGGAACTGCTCGACCGACGCCACCTGAACGGTATCGCCGAGCTCAATGCTGCCGGAATCCGCTTGCTCGGAGCCGGTGATCATCTTAAAGAGGGTTGATTTACCGGCACCGTTCGGGCCGATAATGCCAACAATGGCGCCCTTAGGGATGCTGAAACTTAAATCTTCAATTAACAAACGATCGCCAAAGCTTTTGCGCAAGTGGCTGACTTCCAGCACCTTGTCACCCAGGCGCGGGCCCGGTGGAATAAAGAGCTCGTTGGTTTCATTACGCTTTTGAAAGTCGGTATTTTGCAACACTTCAAAGCGGGCCATCCGCGCCTTGCTCTTGGCATGGCGGCCTTTCGGGTTGGTGCGAACCCATTCCAGTTCCTGTTTAATGGAGCGCTGACGGGCTTGCTCGCTGCGCTCTTCCTGGGCCAACCGCGCTTCTTTTTGCTCCAGCCAGGACGAGTAGTTGCCTTCCCACGGAATGCCATAGCCTCGGTCCAGCTCCAAAATCCAGCCGGCGACATTATCGAGGAAATAACGGTCGTGGGTAATGGCCACTACAGTGCCGGGATAATCGTGCAGGAAGCGCTCCAGCCAGGCCACAGATTCGGCATCCAGGTGGTTGGTTGGCTCATCCAGCAGCAACATATCCGGCCGCTCCAACAATAAGCGGCAAATAGCCACCCGGCGCCGTTCGCCACCGGATAAATGCTCAATGCTGGCATCCCAGGCAGGCAGACGCAGGGCATCGGCCGCCCGCTCCAGTGTATTGTCGAGGTTGTGACCATCTTTGGCCTGGATCAGCGCTTCCAGCTCGCCTTGTTCTTTCGCAAGTGCATCAAAATCGGCATTCTCGTCGGCATAAGCGGCATAGACTTCATCCAACCGGCTAAACGCCTGCTTCACATCGGCCACCGCTTCTTCGACGATTTCGCGCACGGTTTTGCTGGTATCCAGCACTGGTTCCTGTGGCAAATAACCAATTTTGGTGCCGGCAAGTGGCCGGGCTTCGCCTTCAAAGTCCTGATCGACCCCGGCCATAATGCGCAGCAGGGTGGATTTACCAGCACCATTTAAACCCAGCACGCCAATTTTAGCGCCGGGGAAAAACGACAGGGAGATATCTTTTAAAATGGTTTTTTTCGGCGGGACTACTTTCGAGACCCGATGCATGGTGTAAATGTACTGTGCCATAACGTCCACATCATTGGTTGCAATTGCAGGGATTGTACGTGATTTCAGACAGGGCGTGAAGTCACAACCAAGCCGATAACACTGGCACTTTGCCCCTGATTTCTGTTCTAATAGGCGGTATTGATGTCAACTTTGTGAAGCCTTATGTCTGAAGCACAGCACGATCCGAAATATCAACAGTTTGTGGAAGCCGCTAAAACCAATGGTGTGGTCTATGCGTTGGCAGAGGGTGAAGATTTGCTGGTGGTGGAGTCGGTTGAATTTGAAGAGACCGATGTGATCCCATTTTGGTCCTCTGAAGCCGATGCCAAAGCGCATTGCAGCGATGAATGGGCCGATTATCAGCCCGAAGCCATCCCACTGGATGTGTTCTGTGATGGCTGGTTAAAAGAAATGTACGACGATGGTCTTTTAATTGGAACCAACTGGGACAGCGAGCTGAATGGCCCGGAAGTGGAGCCGACGGTTTTGCTGGCAGCGCTTCGTCTGGTACAATAAGCGGTTGTTTTGCGCCTGTAGCTGCTTCCGATTGAACCAGCCGCAGGGCGCCGCTGTATAAAGGGGCAGATTCCCCTTGTTTTGGAAAAGCTATGTTATCTGAAGAAGCCATTCGCGTTCGCAGCGCACTTGAGAAAAAAGGTCTGGAAACTCCGATGCTGGAGACCGGGCTAAGCCGCGATCAGAAGTACCAGAAAATTTCAGCCTTGATGAAAGACGTGGTGCAAACGCTAGGTCTGGATTTGGCGGACGACAGTCTGGCCGAAACACCACATCGTATTGCTAAAATGTACGTCGATGAAATTTTCTCCGGCCTGGATTATCGCAATTTCCCGAAAGTCACTCAGATTGACAATAAAATGAAGGTCAAAGAGATGATCAAGGTACGGGATATCGGTGTCTCCAGCACCTGCGAACATCACTTTATTACCATTGATGGCACTGCCACTGTGGCTTACATTCCAGAGAATAAAGTCATTGGCCTGTCGAAAATCAACCGTATCGTACGCTTCTTTGCCCAGCGCCCTCAGGTGCAGGAGCGCTTAACCGAACAAGTGCTGGTGGCGCTGCAAACTTTGTTGGAAACCGACAATGTCGCGGTTAGCATTGAAGCAGTGCACTACTGCGTCAAAGCGCGCGGCGTGATGGATGCGAATTCCAAAACCCAGACCACAGCCCTCGGCGGCTCTTTCCGGGAAGATGCCCGCACCCGCGCGGAGTTTTTCTCGCGGTTGAGTTAATCCATGACTGGAAACTTAAATAAAGAAGGCAGCCGGTTGGCTGCCTTCTTTTTGGTGGCGGCTTTTCTCAGGCGCTGGAGCGTGCTTTGTACTGCTTGTGTTGCAAATAGCGCGCAGAAAACTCTGGCACTGGCATCGGCCGCTGAAAGTAATAGCCCTGAAAACAGCCACAGCCCATCTGGGTGAGTGCCTGCAACTGAGCTTGTTCTTCCACACCTTCGGCAATGACACTCAGGCCAAGGTTGTGCGCTAGTGAAACAATACTGCGTGCAATCAGCGCATCGTTAGGATTGCTTAGTAGATCCCGTACAAAGCTACGATCAATTTTCAGTGTTTGCAGGGGCAAACGTTTCAGATAGGCCAGCGATGAATAACCGGTACCAAAGTCATCCAGCGAAAAAGTGAGTCCCTGACTGTTCAGTCGCATCATGATATCGGCGACCTCACTGGCATTGTCTATCAACAAGCTTTCGGTCAGCTCCAGATGCAGTAAGTGAGGATTAAAGCGATAGCGCTGCAGACAATTAAGCAGGTCGCTGACAAAAGAAGGATCGCTAAACTGGCGTGAGCTGATATTGATGGCAAGTTGCAGTGATTGACTTAGTGGGTTGCTATGCCAACTGGCAAGTAATTGGCCTGCTTGCTCAATCAACCATCGCCCTATAGGGACAATCAGGCCGGATTCCTCGGCCAGTGGAATAAAGGTATCAGGCGGCACCAGGCCATGCTCTGGATGGTGCCAGCGCAGCAGAGCTTCGGCCCCGGTTAATTGCCCGGCCTGATCAAATTGTCCCTGCAAAAACAGCTCCAGTTGCTGCTGTTCGACGGCATCGCGTAAATCCAGCGCCAACCTGGCTTCGGTGCGCTGCTTCTTGGCAAGCTCAGGGGTAAATACCTGGTAATTATTCTTACCCCGCAGTTTGGCATGCTGCACTGCTGATTCAGCGTAGTGCAACCATTGATCAGGCCGCATACCGGGGCTTAGTAAACAGATACCAATGCTGACGGTCAGGCGGCAGCCCTGACGCTGACACCGGATGGGGTTGGCCAGCAGATTGAGTATTTGCTCTGCCTGCTCACACAAGGCTGGCAGCACTTGGGTATCATGGGTAGATAACAAAGGCCAGATAATGGCAAATTCATCACCGCCGACCCGTGCCAGCTGCTGCATTGAGCCCAATTGTTGTTTCAGGCGTTTGGTCAGCTCCAGCAGGACCTGATCACAGAAAACATGGCTGGTTGCGTCATTGAGCTGTTTAAAAGCATCGATATCCAGCAAGACAAGGCCATAGCTCATCGGGCTCTGGTGGCTGCTGCGAACGGTGTCGGCCAGGGCGTTTAAGAACGCTTGTCGATTGGGGAGCTGGGTCAGCGGATCGCGTTGTTGCAATTGTTGCAGCATTTTGCTTTGCTGCTGTTGAGCGGATAAATCACGCAATACGCCCAAAAAGCGTTTGCCATCCTGGTCGCTGATTTCGCTGACTCTAAGTTCAATTGGGATCAGCTGACCATCTTTGTGTTTGGCTTCCAGCTGACGTTTGTTGCCAACAACTTTCGGTATCTGATGTTGCTGGTACTGCTCCAGATAGCTGTCGTGTCGCTTTGCATGCGACGTGGGCATGATCAGGGCAATGTTCTGGCCTATCGCTTCGCATTCACTATAGCCAAGCAGTAGCTGCGCCGAGCGATTAAAGCTGAGAATTTTGCCGGACTGATCGGTGCTGATTACCGCATCCATCATATGATCCAGCAACTCCCTGGCTTCTTTATCGGATTGAAGGCGTTGTTGTTCGGCTTGCTTTTGTATGCTTATATCGTATAAAAAACCGCGCCACAACGTGTACTCTTGATCCAGTTGCTCCGGCTCGGAATGGGCGGCCAACCAGACCCAGTGTCCCAGGCGATGTTTTACCCGATATTCGCAGTGAAACATGCTCAGGTTGCAGCGTGAATGTTGAATATCTGTTTGCACGCGTTTGCGATCGTCTGGGTGCATGCGATCAAAAACTAACTCCGGTTTGGCACTCAACTCGCTGGCGCTGTAGCCTAAGATGGCTTCAACTTGATCACTGATGGCCGGCAGGCTATAACGCCCTAAACTATCAGCTTGAAATAGATAAAAAGCACCTGGGGTTAGTCTGGCGTATGATTCCAGCATGCTGCACCTCCTTGAAATGACTGGCGGCTAAAGCCGCCAGTGGGTTGCCTAGGCGGCGGATAAGCGGAACTGATGGGTCAGTTCCTGTTGCTCCAGCCCCAGTTGGCTCAGAGTGCTGCTGGTCTTGGCGGTTTCTTCAATGGCGACGGAGGATTGCTCGGTGGCTACCTGAATATTGGTCAGGCTGCGGTTGATTTCTTCTGCCACCGTGCTTTGCTGCAGTGCTGCAGCGGCAATTTGTTGGTTCATTTGCTGGATATTCTGGATATCCTTTAAGATGTTTTCAATGGCCTCGCTGGCATCATCAGTGGACTCAAACACTTCATTGGCCCGTTCGGTATTGGCCTGCATGGCTGTCATAGCGAGCTCGGCTTTACGTTGCAGGCGTTGAATGACTTCATTAATTTGCGTGGTCGAAGCCTGCGCCCGAGTCGCTAGCTGCCGTACTTCATCAGCTACCACTGAAAAGCCGCGACCCGCTTCACCAGCCCTGGCGGCTTCGATGGCTGCATTTAGCGCCAACAGATTGGTTTGTTCGGTGATGTTGGTAATCACATCCAAAATGGAACCGATGCTGTCGGCTTCGTCTTTGAGCTCGGCAATCGAAACGGCCGATTGATTGACATCTTTTGCCAACTGCTTGATACCCGTCATGGTTTTATCCAGGATCTGATTGCTGAGTTCGGCCTGTGTTGCTGAGTTGGTTGCTGCCATGGATGCTTCTTCCGCACTACGGGCAACTTCCTGCACTGTAGCTGTCATTTCATTCATGGCGGCGGCAACCTGCTCGGTTTCGACTTTTTGCTGACTTACCCCGGCGCTGGTTTGCTGAGAGATCACCGCCATTTCCTCGGTTGAGCTGGCTAGTTGAGTAATGCCACTGGACAGGCGAAGAATCAGCTGACGCAGACTGACCGTCATGCGTTGCATCGCATTGGTTAGCTGGCCCAGCTCATCCTTACGATCACTGCTTAGATCCGTAGTTAAGTCACCGGCGGCAATTTTATCCGCTACTGCAACGACCTGTTGCAGTGGACGCACGATTAACCGAGTGATCACCAGGGCTGCGACCAGGCCAATCAGCAGGGCCAGTAAGCTGGCGCTTATCAACATCCAGCGAACCTGTTGTTGTTGCTGTTGCATTTGTTCCAGCTGACGCTCAAGTGAACTTTCAGCACCAGTGACAACATTACGGGCTTGTTCAGTCATTTGCTGCTCAGAAGCATTGGTCGCATCCACTAAGCGGCGAAACTCGGTAAATTCGCTGCGGTACTGGTTAAGTTGACTGCTTGCCAGCGTTAATTGCTGACCAAGACCACCGTTAATGCCTGTTTGCTGCAACTGACTTATCAGTTGATCGAGCTGACTGAGTTGTTGCTGCAAAGCCTGATAATCCTGCTGTGATTCAGTTAATACAAAGGTGCGTTCCAGTCGGCGTGCTTCGAGCAAGGTGCGGGCCGCTTCACTGGCGAGTAGCGACAGTTGCAGTGCTTCAATACTGGCCTGATCGCCCTGACGCTGAATTTCATCCAGCGCTCTGCTGTTAAAGTCCTGCTCCAGTTGATTGAATACTTGCAATGCCTGACGGGCGCTTTGCTCCATTTGTTGTTGACTTTGCTGGCTGCGTTGTTCCAGGCTGGTATAATTTTGCAGCTCCTGTTGGTAGGCCCTGGCTTCCTGTTGTAGCGTTTGCATTAATTGAATGCTTTCTGATGTGGTAAAGGCGCTCAGCGATTGCTCAGCAATCTGCAGACTTTGATTGATCAGGGCATTGGCATCTTGAATATAGGCTTCATCCTGGCGCAGCATGAAGTTCTTTTCCTGCTGCCTGGCTTCACCAACTAAAATGCTGATGGTTTTCACCTTATTTAGCAGGGCAAAGCGTTCATTCAAGCTGCCAAGTGCCTGCAAACTTAACCAGCTAATGCCAACTAAGATGGCAAGAACTAAGCCAAAGCCACAGAGCAACTTCTTTTGTACACTCATATCCATAAAGACCTGGTTTATATTACGCATTCTTGCTATCTCCAGTGATTGTTCAGATATTTTTACTATTCTGCACACCAATCGGTTCTGAAGTAGATCGAAAAATAATCAAAAAAGGTACTAAAATACAGTCAGGATGATGATTTTATTAGGAAATAAATAATTAGCTATTTATTATCTATTTTTTCGAACGAGGAGGATGCTTTCAGCCAGCACGGATTGCATCAATGCTGGCTGGTAGGGGAGGCCATGTGTTGTTGCAAAAATGCGGTGGCGGCTTCAGCTGGCATGGGGCGACCATAGTGGTAACCCTGAATTTCATCACAGCCTAGTTGTTGCAATAAGCTTTGATGCTCAGCGGTTTCCACTCCTTCAGCAATGGTTTTTAAGCCCAGGCTTTGTGCCATCCGGATAATGGCAGTGACAATGGCGCGATCTTCTTTATTTTCCAGCAGTTCACGTACAAAAGACTGATCGATTTTTAGCTTGTTCAGATGAAATCGTTTTAAATAGCTGAGCGAGGAGTAGCCGGTACCAAAATCATCAATCGCAATCCAAATCCCTTTCTGGCGAATGGCATCGACTGTTTTGATGGCTTGCTCAGCATCCTCGACCATGGCACTTTCGGTGATTTCCAGTTCAATGCAGTGGGCTGGCAGCTTGGCCAGCTCAAGTTGGGTGCTGATGATATTAAGTAGCTCAGGCTGACGAAATTGAACAGGTGATAAGTTGATGGCCATCACCAGCTTGGTATAGCCTTGCTGGAACCATTTTTTTTGCTGTTGAATCGCATGCTGCAATACCCACTCACCGAGCTTGATCATCAAACCGCTTTGCTCGGCTACCGGGATAAACTCTGCTGGTGAAATAAAACCCAGCTCCGGATGTTGCCAGCGTAGTAGGGCTTCAAAGCCAGTAAGTTTGTTGCTTTTGAGGCAGAGCTGAGGTTGATACACCAGCTGCAGTTGATTGTGCTCAATAGCTTGTCTGAGCGCATTTTCCAACTGCAACTGTCGGTTGAACTGGCTTTGCATACCGGCTGTAAAGAAACAGTATTTGTTGCGGCCATCTTCTTTGGCTTTGAACATGGCGATATCGGCGTGCTTGTTTAGCTCAAAAAAGTTATCCCCATCGTTCGGGTAGATAGCGATGCCAATCGAGGCAGAGATACTGAGTGGATCTCTGGCAAATTGATAGGGCGTTTGCATGGTTTCAAGAATTCGCTTGGCCAACCTGCCTGCAGCTTCCTGATTGGTATCTGGTAGCAGCAAAATAAATTCATCGCTGCTAAGGCGGCTGAGAGTATCCTGGCTGCGGGTCATGGTTTGCAGGCGCTGGGCAGCCTGTACCAAAATTTCATCACCGACCTCGTGCCCAAGCGCATCGTTGATCTTTTTAAAACGGTCCAGGTCAATAAATAGCATGGCTATTTGGTGGCTGGCGCGTTTGGCTCGTTGAATGGCTTGTTCGGTCCGGTCAATCAGTAAAGTACGGTTTGGTAATTGAGTCAGGGAGTCAAAATGCGCCAGCAAATTGAGCTTTTCCTGATCTTGCTTGTAATTGCTGATATCGCTGAACAGGGCGACATAGTGGCTAAGCTGACCTTTCGTATCCCGGATTTGTGAAATACTTAACCATTCTGGATAAAGCTCGCCATTTTTGCGGCGGTTCCAGATTTCACCCTGCCAGTTCCCATGGCGTTGGATGGCTTGTTGCATGGCCTGATAAAAATCTTTGTTGTGTTTGCCCGAGGACAGCAACTTGGGCGTTTTGCCAATGACTTCATCACCGCTGAAGCCACTTATGGTGGTGAAGGCTTTGTTGACCAATAGGATGGTATGGTTTGGGTCTGTCACCAGCATACCTTCGGAGCTTTGCTCAAATAATTGCTCCAGCAGCTGCAGCCTCATCTCAGCCTGCTTTTGTGTACTGATATCAATATGAGTGCCAACCGTAATTGCGGATGGGCTGCCATCCTCGTTCCGCAGGGTGCGGCCACGCGATAAAATCCATACCCAGTGACCATCTTGATGGCGCATCCGGAACTGACTTTCGTACATGCCATCAGGCTGTTGCAGATAGTCAATGAACGCCTGACTGGCAGGGGTCACATCATCTGGGTGCAGCAAGTCCAGCCAGGCAGCCGACAGATTATCCTGGCCAGACTGATCGAACTGATCCCTGCGTCGTCCCAGCATACTAAAGTATTCCTGGCTGCACTTTAGGAAATTTCGGCTATGATCGTATTCCCAGCCACCGGTATTGGATGCCTGCACAAAAGACCGGTAACGTTGTAGCGCGTTTTGTAACTCTTCGGTTCGCTCAGCTACCTGATGTTTAAGTAAGCCGCGCTGACTGCGCAGTTGCAGGTAGAATAAGGCAAAGCTATAGAGCAGCAGGCTGGAGAAAAGCGCAAACATAACCTCAAGCCAGAAAGTTAGCCGTTCTTGCAAAGTAGCCTGATAGTGCATCTCCAATTGCCAAGAGTTGTCAGCTAATGCCAGTGTAAATGCAGTACTGCCTGGAGGCAGATTAGCGTGCTGCCGTATGATTTGACGGCGTTCATCGGCATCGTAACGCCACAGCTGGTAGGCATAGTGGCTCTGTTGGAAATAATCACGGTGCAGGCTATCCAGTATTGGATCAAGCCGCAAGGTGACATTGATAAATCCCTGGAAGCTAGCTCCATCCGATTGCTGAAACAAAGGCAAGCGTGCCACTACACCCTTGCCGCCTTGTACCAAAGGGAAGGGCCCGTTCAATCTTAGCTTACCAGCTGCTTTAGCACGCTCTGCCTCTTTGCTTTGCTCCGGGTGAGCAAATAAATCAAAGCCAAGTAGCTGCTGATTGCCTTCTAAAGGGTAGACATCGTGTATTACTCCATCTGGAGCCAGTGAAATCGCAAGAATATCAGGATAGTAACTCAGCAGCTCTCTGGCATAGGCTTTAAACTCGATTTGCTCTGCGCCAGCCTGGTTGATGCCGGCAGCTATAGCATAAGCCGCAGTGAAGCTGCGTTCCAAACGAAGTTGCAACTGATTCAGAAATGCCTGGGCTGTCTGGTTCATTGTCAGTTGCTGACGTTGGCTGCGCTGGGTATCCAGGTACCAAACAAAAGCGCTGTTCAGCAGCAAGGCTGCCAGTAAAGTGGCAATGGCTAACGGATGATATTTATGCCGCGACAGTTTGCGCAGCGTATTCATGGTGTTGTGATCTTCATGGGGACTAATGCGATTATCGGTAATGATAAGGTGTTCATTGCTTGGTGAAAGTTTTGTTGGTTTCGCTCAGTATTATAGACCAATCAAGCATTTAATGCTGGTAAAAGATCCATTTGCACTAGCGGTGCGTATCAGCCAGACTAAGCGGATAGCAGTTTTTTTTAGGAGAGCATAATGAAACAATGGTTATTGGCAGTCGCTGTGACTGCGGCCTTCAGTGGCCCAGCCCTGGCAAGTCAATGCGGCGCTGTGTTAGGCCACTCTATGCAGCAGCTCAATACCCGTGAAACGGTCGATTTGTGCGAGCAGTTCAAAGGCAAAACCTTATTGGTGGTGAATACGGCCAGTAAGTGCGGTTTCACCCCACAGTTTGAAGCTTTGCAACAATTGCATGATAGTTACAGTGATAAGGGTCTGGTGGTGCTTGGTTTCCCATCCAATGACTTTCGCCAGGAGCACAGTGATGAAGCGCGCACGGCTGAGGTGTGCTACTTAGATTATGGCGTACAGTTTCCAATGTTTACCACGACCTCGGTGCGTGGTAGCAGTGCCAATCCGGTATTTCGCGCCTTGATCGATAAAAGTGGCAAGCAACCCTCCTGGAACTTTAACAAGTACCTGGTGAGCGCGGACGAGCAGACGGTGCTGCACTTTGGTAGCCGTACCAGCCCGACCGATGCCAGCTTTATTGCCGAGCTGGAAAAGCTTTTGGCGCAAGGCGGTTAAGCTTTATTGATCCTGGCTGACAGTAAAGCCTTCATCAACAGCGGTAGCGTGATGCGTTGCCGCTTCTCGTGCCAGTTCATCACAGCGCTCATTTTCCGGATGGCCAGAGTGGCCTTTTACCCAGTGCCAGTTGATCTGATGGCGCTGACTAGCGGTGTCGAGCCGTTGCCATAGATCCTGATTTTTCACTGGTTTTTTCTGGCTGGTACGCCAGTGGTTGCGTTTCCAGCCTGCCAGCCATTGAGTAATGCCAAGTCGCACGTACTGGCTATCGGTAAACAACTCAACCTGACATGGCGACTTCAGGGTTTCCAGCGCAACAATGGCAGCTAGCAGCTCCATTCGATTGTTGGTGGTTTGCAAAAAGCCAGCACTTAATTCTTTTTGATGCTGTTGATAGCGCAGTACGATGCCATAACCACCAGGACCAGGGTTGCCAAGGCAAGAGCCATCTGTAAAGATGGTGACGGTTTTTTGCATACAGATGTCCTTGAATGAGTTGGCTTCGCAGGCAAGTAGCGCAGAGCAGAGGCTTAGTTGTTATAATTTACCGTAAAAGCGATGGTAGCGGAACCTCAGATGGCAAAACGTCAAATAGTACTCGATACAGAAACAACCGGTATCAACCCTAAAGAAGGGCATCGAATCATTGAGATTGGCTGCGTGGAACTGGTGAATCGGCGTTTTACTGGCAACAATTACCATGTCTATATCAACCCGGAGCGGGACATTGAGGCTGAGGCTATTGCGGTGCACGGTATTACCAATGAACGCTTGATGCACGAGCCGAAGTTTCGTGATATTGCCAATGACTTTTATCAATACATTCAAGGGGCTGAGCTGGTTATTCACAACGCAGCCTTTGACGTTGGTTTTATTGACCACGAGTTCAGTATGCTCCGGCCAACCTTGCCACCTGTGGCTGGCTACTGCGCTATTCTGGATACCTTGAAGCTAGCGCGGGATCTGCATCCAGGTCAGAAAAACAATCTGGATGCACTTTGCCGTCGCTACGATATCAACAACAGTCATCGCACCTTACACGGGGCTTTGCTCGATGCTGAGATCCTGGCGGATGTTTATCTGCGGATGACCGGTGGTCAGGTGAGTCTCAATCTGGCGTCAGAGCAGCAAGACGATAGTCGTGGTGAACGGCAACCGATACAGATCCGACGGAATGGAGCCTTGAAAGTGATTGCTGCCTGCGAGCAGGAATTGCAAGCGCATCAGGAGCATTTGCAGCTTATTGCCAAAAAATCTGGAGCTGTGTTATGGCCAGAGCACTAAATTGTTTGCTATGCCTGCTGGTATTGTTGAGTTGGACGGTATCTGCTCAGCCGGATCCGGAGTCGGAACCAGAGCTAACTATGGAGCAGCTGGAGCAGCTGGAGCTTAGTTTTCCAGAGCTGCTGGAGGATACTCCTTTTGATGTTGGCTTTGAGATGTTGCAGCAACTGCCAACCCGCAACCAAATTTCGCTGTTTGAAAACCGCTTTCGAATTGATGGCGAAGTAGATGATATTACCTTACTGATGTTTCGCCGGCCCGGTTCTCCTTCTGTGATTCTGGTGCGGCCGGATGGCAGCAAGATCAATGTTCGTAATGCTGAAGAGCAGCAAGTAGAATGGCATGCCAGTCGTAACTACGATTTGATCAATATCCCCCGACCGATGGCGGGTCCGTGGCAGGCGCTAGGGCGCATTTTAGCGGAAAGCCGAATTATGGTGCTAAGCGATATTATTCTTGATGTCGATCCCTTGCCCGAGCACCTGATGAGTGGTGAAACTCTGAAGGTGACAGCTCGTTTGCAAAACGCTGGTGAGCCAATCAATGCGCGGGATTTTCGGGAAATCCTGACACTGGATGTGATTTTTATCAGTACCAACAACCCGGAGCACGACAATTTTGGTCGTGGCATTGTACAGGTAGCTCAATTTCGGGATGACGGCCGGGGCTTTGATGAGCGTGCCCGGGATGGAGTTTTTACCGGTGAGTTTCAGCTAAATTTTGCTGCCGGGGAGTGGATCCCTAAATACTTGGTTAAAACACCGCTCTACATCAGGGAAGTAGAGCAGGCTCCGGTCTTAATTCATCCTTTACCGATTAAAGCGGAGCTAACCAAGGCGGAGCACACGGATGCGAAGCATCAGCTTAACTTTGTAGTAGTGAATGAAAAGGTCAAGGCCCAAAGCCTTATTGTGCAAGGGCGGGTGCGTTACCCTGATGGCGATACTGAATCCTTTAGCTTGCAGCGACCTGAGTTTGGAGCCCATCGTTTGCAGCTGGATCATCGCGGCTACGGTAGCTACATGATTGAAGCCCAGGCATTTGGTGAATTATACAGTGGTCGCGAGTTTATGTTGACGCTGCCAAACGTGGATTTTTCGGTAAATCTCGAAACCTTTCAGGCTCCTGAGCTGGAGCGTCTGCCTGAGGAGATCCTGGCAGAAGAAGCCGCCAGAAGAGAGTTGGAACAAGTACCGACATTTCCTTGGGGCTGGGTTATCAGCGTGAATGTTTTCATTTTATCGATAGGTGGTTTTTTTATCTGGCTCATGCTCACCGGTAAATCAATACGTGATTTGTTACCAAAGAAAAAAGCCGCAGTGGCAGCTGACAACAGCAAATCGAAAAAAGACGGTGAGCCTAAACAGCAAGGCCCTGCCGCAAAAAATGACGATTTGGACGATATTCTCGACTTATCCTTACCGGATGATTAAGCTTTGCGCAATTGCGGCCAAAAAGGTGTTGACGCAGAAAACCCGAACCCTTATCATTCCCGCCGCACTGCAACATCCCTGACAAGATGTGCTTTGCACCTTGGTTTGGAGCGGTAGTTCAGTTGGTTAGAATACCGGCCTGTCACGCCG
>NZ_JAFIFQ010000088.1 GCF_020831925.1 Alkalimonas sp. | reverse complement strand
AGGAATCCACCGCCGTCAGCGTACGGTAAGTATCTTCCGAGAAGTCTTCGTGGCCGGGCGTATCCAGCAGGTTGACCAGGCAGTGGTTGTAAGGAAATTGCATCACCGAGGTGGTCACCGAGATGCCCCGCTCTTTTTCCATTTCCATCCAGTCGGACGTGGCAAACTGACCGGATTTTTTGCCTTTGACGGTACCGGCTTTTTGGATCAACTCGCCAAATAGCAGCACCTTCTCGGTGATGGTGGTTTTACCGGCATCCGGGTGGCTGATAATTGCAAAGGTGCGCCGGCTGTTGATTTCCTGCTGTAACTGTTGGTTGCTCATTCAATACTCGTTGCGACAATAGCAAAAAACGCAACGGATCGCTGGATCCGCTGCAAAACGTAAAAAATTTGCCGCATTTTACCGCGAATGATGGATCGGGGGAAACCTTATTGTCGGCTTTCACTTAGCCAAACTGGGTCAGATAACGCACAACCTGCTGTTCCAGCCAACTGGCGACCCGGCCCATGGCGTAACCCTGCTCGCAAATTAACTGATAGGATTGCCAGTTCAGCGCACCGGGATGCTTCAGTACCCGCAACTGCTCGTTTTTAAGCTGCTCCATTATCACCGGCTGAGGCAGGCGCGACCAGCCGGCTCCACTGATCACCGCATCCCGAATGAGTTCAAATTGGGTCAGCGCCAGGTAGTTAGACGCACCTGATAATTGCGGTACCAGCAAATCATCCTGCAAGTAGGCAGTGGTGACCTGGGTATACTGCTGCAAGTCGTCATCATGGACTAATGGCAAACGACAGAGCGCATGCTCCGGGCCGGTGACCATCATCACCCTCAGACCACCAAGCGGCCGAAACTGCAAGCTTTCGTGCGGTTCATTTTGCTGGGCTAGGCCAAAAGCCAGGTCAACCGATTGCCAGTCCACCAGCTCAGGCAGCTCCTGTGGCGGTGCCAGATACACCGAAATACCGGTCAGCGGGAACTGCTGCTTTAAGGCGGTCATGGTTTCCCGCCAGAAGCGCTCCGGTAGCGCATCGTCCCGGGCAATGCGAAGTGTTGATTCAATGCCGCTGCGCTGCTGCTGACAACGCTGCTCGATTTGGCGGGCTGATTGCAGCAATCGGATGCAATCCGGTTTGATGGCCCAGGCAATCGGCGTGGCGGCCAGCTCATTGCCGGAGCGCTCAAATAAGGTCACCGCCAGCTCATCTTCAAAGCTGCTGAGCACACTGCTGATGGTGGTGCGGCTGCGGCCTAGCTGGCGAGCCGCTGCGGCCACCGAGCCCTCTTCCAGCACCACTAAAAATACTTCCGCCTGAATAACTTTCATCACCACCTCAAGCATCAGCGACGAAAAAGTCGTCGGCTGGTGATTATCCACCTTTATTAATCCTCACTTAGAATACCGCCAACAAAGTGATTCAGCAAGAATGGCTAGTTATCAAGCAAAACGAGCTGACGAATACTTTGTCACTTTTTTGCCATAAATCGAGGTTGTTATGTTGTCGCTGAACATCCGTTCGGAGTCATCAATTCTTAAGTTCTCTGCTGCCGGTGCCGGTTTTTTCGCCCTGGTCGGCATAGGTTGGGGGCTTTGGGCCCATTCCATGGCCATCGTGTTTGATGGTAGTTATTCACTGGTTAGTTTAGGCCTGTCGCTGTTGTCTTTAATGGCGCTGAGGGTATCCACCTCACCGGCCGATAACCGTTTTAACTTTGGCCGCTTGCCGGCCGAGCCTTTGGCCATTGCCGTCAAAGGGCTGGTGATACTGTTGGTCTGCCTGGTGTCTTTTGGCGCCGCTGTGCTGGCGATTGTCCATGGCGGTCGCGAAGTGGCTGCCGGTAAAGCTATTTTCTTTGCACTGCTCAGTGTGCTGCTGTGTTTCTTTATTTGGTGGCGGCTACGTAAAGCCAATACCAGCCTGCAATCGGGGCTGGTTGAGGCCGAACAACATCAGTGGTGGATGGATGGTGTCCTTAGCTTGGCGGTGTTGCTGGGGTTCGTACTCACCTGGTCGCTGCAATTCACTGCCATGGCGCATTGGGCACTGTATGCCGACCCGGTGTTGGTGATTCTGGTATCCGGTTACTTTATCCAGGTGCCGCTAAAGATGCTGAAAAATGCCGTGAATGAGCTCTTGATGGTCAGCCCTTCGGCAGAGCTGCGCAAACAGGTATACCGTGAGCTGGAAAGCTTAGGTATCTCCCACCGCCAGTGCAAGATGGCCAAAAGCGGCAGTTACCTGCTGCTGGAAGTACGGATTGGCATTGAGCGGGTTGAGCAAATGCAAGGGGTGCAGCAGCAACTGGAGCGCAAACTGGCGGAGCTGCCACTGGAACCTGTGATTTGGCTGGATTTTTATTGCCTCAATCACAGCAAGCAACAACAACTCGCCTGACAAACTGCTTTTTCCTCTTAAAACAACACAAGTGCTGGTCTGCTGTCCACACTTGTGTTTCACTTTGTGTGCAACCAAGTATACAATGCGCAGGTTTTGCTTGTAGCTAACGGGGAAGAGCCATGCCTGATATCGTCGTGATGTTTTTTCTGCTAGGCCTGCTAGCAGGCATTTTGCGTTCTGATCTAACCATTCCCAAAGCTGCTTACGATACGCTCAGCTTGCTGTTGATGCTCACCATCGGCCTAAAAGGTGGTATGGCGCTGCATGGTAATCTTAGCTGGCAGCTGGTTCCTGAGCTTGGCAGTGTTATTCTGATTGGCGCCCTCTTTCCTTTAGTCCTTTATCCGGTATTACGCAGCCTGGTGCGTTTATCCTCGGCCGACAGTGCCAGTCTGGCAGCGCACTATGGCTCGGCCAGTGCCGGTACCTTTGCGGTAGCGCTGGCTTATGCCGAGAGCATGCAGCTGACCATAGGCGCCGAAGTGACCCTTTATCTGGTGATGTTGGAGCTACCAGCCATTATGGTAGCCTTGGCGATTTACCGCTGGCGGCAAAGCGATGGGCCAAAAACCAGCCAAAGCGCGCTCTGGCATGAGACCCTGACCAACCGTGGTGTGGTCTTGCTGGCGGGTGGCGTGTTGATTGGCTATATGTACGGACCACAGCAAGGCTCTGCAGTGACCGAGCTCTTTACCAATGCTTTTAAAGGCGTATTGGCCCTGTTCTTACTAGAAATGGGATTGACTGCAGCTGAGACACTAAACCGCATTTCGCTGCGCTACTGGCGGGTCATCTGTTTCGCGCTGATCACCCCTGTGGTGCTGGCTGTCTGTGGTGTCTTTACCGGCATCTGGCTGGGACTGCCTGACGGCTCCATCCTCATTTTAGCCAGTCTGACCGCCAGTGCTTCTTACATCGCAGCACCAGTGGCCATTCGAACAGCCATTCCACAAGCAGATATTGGCTTATCTTTATTGGCTGCGCTCGGTATTACCTTCCCGCTCAATGTGCTGGTAGGTATTCCGCTGTACCTGCAATTTATTCAGTGGCTGCACTAATTTTTTTCCGCTGCAGTACTGACATTGCTGGCGCTGCGCTGATTATTCTGGCGCTACACTGACTATTCTGGCGCTACGCTGAGCTGGAACCTCATCACCAGAGCATCGTCAGCCCCGGCGCTGCTCTGGTAGTAATTTTTACGCCGACCACTTAGCTCAAAGCCTGCGGATTGATAAAGCGCTATGGCCGCGGTATTGCCAGCACGCACTTCAAGCCACACCTGCTGGCAATGTCGTTGTTTTGCCTGCTGCAACATGTGCTGTAATAAGATGCGGCCATACCCTTTACCCTGCTCATCCGGAGCTACCACAATATTAAACAAGCTGGCTTCATCCAGTACCTGCTGCGCCAGATAATAACCACAAAGCTTGTCTTTATCCCACAGCACAAAATTAAAGTAGTCCGCGGCAAGACAGCTTTCAAACAGCGCCAGGCTCCAGGGTACAAAAGCAGCCTGTTGTTCAATGGACACGATGTCTGGCAATTGCGCAGCCGTCAAAGGCTTAATCGTTTGCATCAAGGTAATGGCTGACACAATGCCATAGCTGGCGTTTTAAAACCGGTGATGTGAGGGTAGAGAGTTCCGGGCTAATCAGCTGCTGCCCGCTAAGCGTACATTCGGTTGAACCAGGCTGTATTGACCAGCGCAGAGCTCCAAGTTGCAGCGCCTGCGGGGTGGCAGCAGGCTCGTGTTGCAACAGAGCGGCCAGGTCCTGCACCAGTGGATGATTTACCTGCGGACACACGAATATCTGCTCGGCAGAGTCATCAGCAGCCGAGGCATCTGGGGTCATGTCTGTCTGAGGTTGAAAACAGGCTTTAAGCTGTAACGGTTGGATGGATAAGAGTTGCAACAGCTGGCGCTGAGATGAATTAAGCACGTGATTCACCTTTGTCTGTGGCACTGTTTGTGCTCAGACCAAAGTGGCAGGGGCAGAGGGATTCGAACCCCCAACCGTCGGTTTTGGAGACCGCTGTTCTACCAATTGGAACTATGCCCCTACATTTGGTCGCGCCATTATACAAAAGCCGACTAAAAGGTAAAGCAGAATTCATTCGATGCTCCTTTGACTGCATAGAAAACATACACGCTTTGCCAAAAAGAAGAAAGCCCGGCGTGCAACACCGGGCTTATCAGGGTTAGCAAGCGTCTTAATCGGACGACTTCGTTTGACGATAACGTTCAAACCAGTGGATCACATAAGCCGGCTTCGCCATCAGGTTACTGGGCCGGGCATGCAGTGCATGCGATGCGCCCGGAATGCGCACCATGGCGGTATCAATACCACGCAGTTGCAGCGCCTGATAGTACTGCTCAGTTTCAGAGATCGGAGTACGGTAATCAGCATCACCGGTAAAGAGCATAGTCGGGGTAGTGACATTACCGACATAACTAATTGGCGAGTGCTTCAGATAATGCTCTGGCATCTCCCAGGGCAGCCCTGGGAACCAGTACTGGGTAAAGTAGTTGTACATATCGGCGTTCAGTACAAAGCTGTACCAGTTGATCACCGGATTAATCGCAGCCGCAGCGGCAAAGCGATCGGTATGGCCAATTGCCCAGGTCGTCAGTACACCACCACCACTGCCACCGGTGATAAAGAGCTCCTGCTCATTAATAAAGCCTCGCGCAAGCACAGCATCGACGCCATCCATCAGATCATTGTAATCGTGGCTTGGATAATTGTGATGGATCAGGTTGGCAAAGTCTTCACCATAACTGGTACTACCCCTTGGGTTGGTATAGAGCACCACATACCCTTGAGCTGCCATCAACTGCAACTCCATGGCAAACACCGGGCCATAGGCAGTGTGCGGGCCACCATGGATTTCCAGAATCAGCGGGTATTGTTTGCTGGCATCAAAGCCTGGCGGGTACATGACCCAGCCATGGATTTTTTTGCCATCCACCGAGGACTCATACCAGAACTCTTCAACCTGTCCAATGGTCCGCTTAAACAGCAGATCACGGTTCAGGTTGGTCAAGGTGCGATTGGTACGACGATGCTGCATCGCCAACTCGGACGGACGTTCGGTACTGGCCTGGGTGTACGCAATCAGCCCATTGTCTGCCACGCTGAACTGACCACCGCTGTATGGCCGACTGAAGCTGGTACCGCCCAAGTCTGCAACCAATACACTCCGATTACCGCGCAGCGGCTGCTCGGCGACTTTACCAATCCCCAGGTCATCGAACTGAATATAAAGCCCGCGGCTATTGCTCTGCCATTGAAAGGCATTGATATGACGATCCAAATCTTCGGTCAGGTTGCGAACATTGCTACCATCCAGGTTCATTACATACAGCCGATTGGCCTGATGAGCCAGCTTTCTGTCTTCAAAACCGAGGAAAGCCAATTGACGGCCATCTGGCGATAACATCGGTTGACTGGCAGGCCCTGCCGGATCATAAATTTGCTCAATGCTGCGATCAGCCAGAGTTAAGCGATAAATGGCAGAGTTGACCGGCGTGCGGTAAGCCGCTTCACGGCGGTTTGCTGCAAAGTACACCGCTTTGCCATCGGCTTGCCAACTCAGGTCAC
>NZ_JAFIFQ010000087.1 GCF_020831925.1 Alkalimonas sp. | reverse complement strand
GAATACCGGCCTGTCACGCCGGGGGTCGCGGGTTCGAGCCCCGTCCGCTCCGCCATTTCTTTGTACATTACAGTTTTTGGCTTAATAAGCCTGATCGCTTTTCGCCAAGCGGTAGTTCAGTTGGTTCACTCTTTGCTACGAACTTAGCGGCCTGTCACGCCGGGGGGCGCGGGTTCGAGCCCCGTCCGCTCCGCCATTTCTTTGATGCATCCCTGTTATTCTGACCTCAGAATCTGCTCGCTTCTCGCAAAGCGGCACCGGCACCATACTTGTTGGCACCGGTAATTATTAATTAGTCCTGTTCTTTTGCCGCCTGTTGCCGGGTTTTCCGCTCTTGCATTTCCTCGAACACGGCGTTGATCTCATCCAGCACGCCAGCCACATCCGCTGCTTGCTCCACTTCGTGAAACATTCCGGTTAGCTCGGTATCAGGGTTCAGATTGCCGGCTTCAAACAAAGCCCAGATTTCTTTGGCGTACTGCGTGTTTGCAAGTTCAGGCGCGAATTGCGCATAGTATTGGGTGATGTTGTTGACGTCGCGTTCTAACATCCACTGGGCATTGTTATTGGCGGCGGCATCGACTACCTGGGGCAGATCGATAATCACCGGGCCTTGAGGGTCTTGCAGCACATTAAATTCAGACAAGTCACCATGCACCAAACCGACGGACAGCATCCGCAGCACATCCTGCATCATGCGTTTGTGATCGCGCCGTGCTTGCTCGGCGGTTAGCTCAATATCATTTAAGCGCGGTGCAACATCCCCATCTTCATCCAGGATCAGCTCCATCAGCAAAATGCCATCAAAGCAGCCGTAAGGGGTGGGTACCCGCACGCCAGCATCGGATAGCTTGTACAAGGCATCTACTTCGGCGTGTTGCCAGCTTTCCTCGGCTTGTTTACGGCCAAAGCCAGAGCCTTTTTCCATGGCTCTGGCGCGTCTGGAGCTGCGGACTTTGCGACCTTCCTGGTATTGCACGGCTTTTTTAAAACTGCGCTGGCTGGCCTCTTTATAGACTTTCGCACAGCGAATGGCATCACCGCAGCGTACTATGTACACTGCGGCTTCTTTCCCGCTCATCAGCGGCCTGAGTACTTCATCAACCAGACCTTCGTCGATCAGCGGTTGAATACGTTTTGGCGTTTTCATTACAAACCTTGCTTAAGAGGCGGTCACGGCTTCCATCGGCGCCAGGACCACTTCGGGTTGCACATCAGCGCCATAGCCGAACACCACCGCCAGCATCAACACCACAGTGGCTGCAGCCATTAACTTTAACAGCAGCGGCATACAGAACTTAAACCAGCGATCGTAAGGCACACCGGCAATGCCAATAATACCCATCAGTACCGCATTGGTCGGTACTATCATATTGGAGAAACCATCACCAAACTGATAAGCCAGTACTGCGACCTGGCGTGGTACACCCACTAAATCGCTCAGTGGTGCCATCAATGGCATGGTCACGAATGCCTGACCACTGCCTGATGGCACAAACAGATTCAAAATGGTTTGAATCACCAGCATACCAAAGGCTGAAATAGTAGCCGGTACATGCGACAAGGGCAGCGACAGGCCATGTACGATACTGTGCAGGATCTGGCCATCTTCTAAAATCAGCGCAATACCGCGGGCGATACCAATCAAGACCGCCGTGGTGGTTAAGTCTTTTACCCCTTCAATAAAGCTATCAGAGGCTTGATCAAAGCTAAGGCGACCAATCAGGGTGGTTAGCAGGCCCCACCCAATAAAGCAGGCGCCCAGTTCATACAAATACCAGCCGTGCTGGGAAATACCGTAAATAGCAATGCCGATGGTCACCAGGAAAGTACCCAGGATCAGCTTATGACGCTTGTTCAGGCTAGGGTAGTGCTTGTTGCTGATATCACCCACCGGGCAGGGGAGATCCGCCACCATGGAGGCCTTGGGATCGGCGATAACTTTCTGGGCGTAACGCCAAACATGGTGGTAGGCAATAATACAAAATGGCAGGATGAGCGCCAGTCGTAGCCACATGCCGGAGTAGGGCGGTACTTCAGCAATGCCCTGCGCAATCAGTACCGTGAAAGGATTAAAAGCCGAGACACCATAGCCAACGCCATAGCCGGCAACCGTCATCCCAACCGCCGTCATGCTGTCCAGCCGCATCGCTTTGCACAGCGCCACTAAGATCAGCACAAAGGGGATGTACTCACCGGCAGTACCGATGGCACCTGAGGCCAGAGAAAAGAAGAAAATAACCATAAAGATTAGTTTGTGCGGCGCATCGCTGTGCTTTTCCAGCAAGCGGCCAATCAACGCATCAACAGTGCCAGTTCTGCGGGCTATGGCCAAGACGCCACCGACAATAAATACAAAGAAGATAATATCCTGCGCGGCGGCAAAGGCGCGGGGCACAGCGGTCAGCAGCTGCCAGGGGGTTAGGAGGCCGCGTTCTTCAGCCAGGGTGTAAGTGCCTGGGATCACCACGGTGCGGCCGGTATCGGTCAGGGCGGTTTCAAAAAAACCTTGCGGCACGATCCAGGTGGCAATCATTGCCACGATCATCATGCTAAACAGCAAGGTGAGAGTATGGGGTACCTTGAATGCTTTCTTCATGGAAAGACCTTTTTCGTTATGGTTGTGAATACAAACCCGCCAAGTCTACCTGATGCGTTAAGGGCAACCAAGGCCTTGCTGGCTTTTTGTTGTGTCCTGCGACAGGCTTGCACAGCAGCGCAGCATTGGATAGGCTGTGCGCTTCGTTAAGCTGGCAGGATACAGTTGTGCCTTTATTTGCTGTCACTATTTTTCTCAGTGCTCTGTTGTTGTTCCTTATCCAGCCGCTGGCGGCGCGCTGGTTGTTGCCTTATTACGGTGGTGGCGCCGCAGTCTGGACGGCCTGCATGCTGTTTTTCCAACTGATGCTGCTGGCCGGCTACAGTTATGCCCACTGGTTAACCCATGCACTTTCACTGGCGCAGCAACGCAAAGTTCATGCAGTGCTGGTACTGTTGGCCACGCTCTGGTTGTGGTGGGCTGGCATTACGGTAACAGCGCCAGAGCCATCGAATTACCCATTGCTAAGTATTTTAAGCTGGCTGCTCTTTTTGTTTGGTCTGCCCTTGTTGGTGATTGCGGCCAGCGCGCCTTTGCTGCAGCGCTGGTTTGCCGACCGCTTTCCGCTGCGTTCGCCTTACCGGTTGTATGCTTTATCCAACCTGGGCTCGTTAGGAGCTTTGCTCAGTTATCCCTTTATCGTGGAGCCCTGGTTGCCATTGTCACAGCAGTTTTTCTGCTGGCAATGGGGCTTTACTGGCCTGGCAGCGCTGCTATTGGCTCTGCTTGGCTGGCAATTGCCTAAGGCCCAGGCTGCCTCTGAGCCTGTTGCCGCCGCTAGCCCCTGGCAATGGGGCTATTGGCTTAGTTTATCGGCCGCAGGGGTCGTTTTATTGTTAGCGGTAACCCAGCAACTGACGCAAAACGTGCCGCCAGTGCCATTTTTGTGGGTGGTGCCGCTTGCGCTGTACTTACTGAGTTTTATTTTGGTGTTTAACCGCGAGCACTGGTATCAGCGCGGTCTCTGGCTGTATCTGTTTGGCATCGGCCTGGTGCTGGCGCTGGTATTGATCCATTTTGGCCGGCTGTTTGATCTCTATTCGCAGCTGGCTTTGTATCTGCTTATTCTGTTCAGTGGCTGCATGTTGTGCCATGGCGAGTTGGCACGGTTAAAGCCTTTGGCAAGCCAGTTAACGCGTTTTTATCTGGCGATGGCGCTTGGTGGTGTGCTGGGTGGTTTGCTGGTGAATCTGTTGGCGCCCGTTGTCCTAAACGACTTCCATGAATTCCCACTAGTGCTGCTGGCTATTCTTCTTCTGGCAGTACTGCCCTGGCAGCGTCAATTGCTGTGGTGGCGCAAGGTTGCCTGGCTGGCAGGTGCTCTAAGTTTTGCGCTGCTGGCGCTTTGGCTGCACTTTATGCTGAATCAGCACACGGTATTTCAGCAGCGAAACTTCTATGGCAGTCTGGTGGTGCGGGATATTCCTGTTGCCGGTGAGCTGCAGCGTATACTGATTGATGGCACCACCAGCCACGGCGCTCAGTATCTGGCCGCCGATAAAAGGCGGCAGGCACTCAGTTATTACCGACCAGGTACCGGTGTGGCGCTAGCGCTGCAGCAGTTGCTGCCGGATCCTGCTATGACTGCAAATACTGAAACCGCAGGCCGGCATTTCGGCATGGTGGGCCTTGGTGCCGGCACTTTAGCTGTCTATGGCAAGGCAGGGGATCGCATTCAGTTTTACGAGCTGAACCCGGCGGTGATTCGCACAGCGCAGCAGCATTTTAGTTATCTGGCCGATAGCGCAGCGACCATTGAGGTGCTGCAGGGGGACGGCCGCTTAGTGCTGCAGCAACAGCTGGAGCAACAGGGTAGCCAGCAGTTTGATGTGCTGGTGCTGGATGCTTTTAGCAGCGATGCCATACCGCAGCATTTGCTAACCCGGGAAGCTTTTGCGCTTTATCTGCAGCATCTGCGCGCGGATGGTGTATTAGCGGTGCATGTATCGAACAACTACCTGGATCTAACCTCGGTGGTACGTAATCACGCCAATTACTTTGGCCTGGAAGCGCTGTTTTTTCACACCCCTGCCGATAGCCAAAACCCTGCAGCGACCGAATGGATCCTGCTTACCAGCAACCAAAGCTTTATCCGGCAAGAGGCGATTCAGCAGGCCGCAGGCAACTGGCCGACCCCGCTGAACCCGGCTATTCAATGGACGGATGATTTTAGCAACTTACTGCGGGTGTTGAAGTAGCTGTTTTGCTTGTTCGCAACAGCTATGGTTGGGGCCGCTGGGTGGTTAAGTGCTCACCCAGTTGGTCAGGCGAATGCCAGCGACCTGTTCGAACTGCCTGACGTTGTTGGTCACCACGATTAAGCCGAGCGATCTGGCATGGCCGGCAATCATTTCATCATAAGGTCCAATGGGGCGGCCAATCTTTTTAAGCTCAGCTCTCAGCTGTCCGGTATGTGCGGCGGCATCATTATCGTAAGGCAACACCTCCAACCGGGCAGCAAAGCCTTCAATATCCCGAAGATTTCTGGCAACGGCCCCAGAGGCCTCGGCGCCATAGATAAGCTCCATCAAGGTGACGGATGATATGCAAAGCTGGCCATCGTGCAGCTTGAACGCCTCACGCACTTCGGCGGGTTTGTTTTTGATGGTGTAGATCGCAATATTGGTATCGAGCATGTATTTGAGCATTACAATGCCTCACGCTCCTGATGGACCGGTTGGTCGCGGTCGGGCATAAAGTCATCTGAAACACCTTCACCGTCAAACCACGAATCCCAGGACTCTCCTGCTGGTGTGATGATGCGTGCCCGCCCTTGAATAATGATATCCACCTGCTTCACGCTGTCTGGATAGGCGACAGGCTTTGGCAGACGCAGCGCCTGACTTTTGTTGCTTTTAAAAATACTTGCCCGCTCCATACTGACCTCCGCACTGGTGTTTTTATGCTCTCGTCAGTTTAGGAATGAATTAGGGATATGTCAACGGTATATCCCTTGTGTCGGGGTGGTAACAACAGTGTTTGCTCAAAGCGTCTGACTAAAGCAGGGATGGGCGCGATAACTTCAGCAATCTTACAGCGGGTGAAAAAATAATAAAAAGTGTGGAATAAACTGACGCGCTGATCCGTTAACGGTAAGAAAGGCGCTTTGCCGTCACTTTGTTACCAGACAAGAGGTATGTACGATGATGAACACCAACTCATTTCGATTGGCAGCAGCTGCGACAGCTATTGCGCTGGCTCTGACAGCCTGTGGCAGTTCCGAGGATGAAACTCTGGTACCGCCAACCAGTGCTGTTTTTAGCTTTGGCGTGAGTGATGCCCCTGTGACTGAGGCTGCTGCCGTGGTAATTTGTTTTTCTGGTATTGAATTGGTAGGCAATGGCATGCAACCGCAGCGCTTTACCCTAGGCTCGGATGAGTTTACCGCCGAGACCAATGATGTGTGCCGTGATGACGCTGGCAATGTAGTACCGAACAGCCGGGGTATCGATTTACTAACTTTGCAAGGCGCCAATGCCGAAGCACTGATCACCGGGGCTACGGTACCTGCTGGCTCTTATGGCCAATTACGGTTGGATATTGCCGATGGCAGTTATGTTGAGCTACTGGATGGCAGCCGTCAGCCGGTACGGGTACCATCCAATCAGCTGCGACTGGATGGACCTACCTTGAGCGCTGGCGGTACTTTCAGTTACACGCTGGAGTTTGATTTGCGTTGGGCTTTGGTCAACCCGGTTGGCCAACCGGGCTTTATAGTGCAACCAAGAGGCCTGCGGCTGGTTGATAACAGTGAAGTAGGGCATCTGCAAGGCCTGGTCAGTGAGGGTTTCCTGCTGGATAACCAATGCGATGTGAACCCTGCCGATGAGCGGGCTGCTGTTGCAGCAGTTTATTTGTTCGAAGGCGCTGATGTTGCCTTGGATGCTATGTCGGACAACCGTTCGGACGACAATGCCAGCGACGAGTTGCAACTGCCCTATGCCAGCACCGGTGTTTTCTTCGTCAATGATGCGACCGAGTACCGCTACAGTATCGGCTTTGTTGATGCGGGCAATTACACGGTCGCCATCACCTGCGATCTGGCGGATGATCCGGAAGCTGTGGATGACATTCTGTTCATAGAAGCGCAAAACATCAGCATTGAAGCGCGGCAGCAACCGCATCAGCTGGATTTTTAAAGGTCACTATCAAGAATACTGAGGTTTTCGCTGTGCTTTAGCCTGAGTTGCTATACTGCTTTTACAGGTTTTGGTTCTTTGAATAAGTTGTTAGACTGGTTAGAT
>NZ_JAFIFQ010000134.1 GCF_020831925.1 Alkalimonas sp. | reverse complement strand
TCGCCGCTTTGCTGCTGCACCAGCTGCCCCTGGCTATCCAGATAAAATAAATCCACCCGGTCCAAAAAACTGGAACCCAGCTGCAAAAAAAGCACTTGTTCAGGCTGTTGCGCAAGCTCAAACCAGAGCCATAGTTCTTTGTTGGTGTAACCAAAGGACAACGACTGCCCTTGCAGTGGGTTTGGCAAGCTGGCTGGGGTGGCGAGTAATTGCTCTGGCAGCCACTGCCCGGCAGGGCTTAACAGCCAGCGCCCCGTTGGCAAGCTGCTGATGAGTGTGCCAGAATAAGAGTCTGTCGCGGTTGCAAAGGTTGGCGCAAAGTCATCGGCAGCCGCTGTTGCAGCCAACATCCATAGAATAAACAGCATGCGTATACTGGTCACAGAAGATCACCCGGATTTACAGCTGGAGCTGGTAGATTACTTGCAGGCGCATGGCTATCTGGCCGATGCCGCCGAAACCCTTGCCAGCATGAACGAAAAACTGCAGCAATGCCAGTATCAGGTTGTGTTGCTTGATTTAACGCTGCCCGATGGCGATGGCTTGCAACAACTCAGTGGCCTTAGGGCACAGCACGGTCTGACACTGGGTATCGTGGTGGTCAGTGCCCGTGGTCAGCCACAGCAGCGCGCTTTGGCCATGCAACAGGGCGCCGATGCCTATTTAGTAAAGCCCGTCTACTTGCCGGAATTGCTGGCGTTGCTGCAACAACTGCAGCAACGATTAAAAGTATCGTCTACAAAAGTATCGTCAACAAATACCTGGCGACTGGATGACAATCGACGCCAGCTGATCTGCCCCACAGGCCAGCCTATCCCTTTGAGCCACAGCGAGCTGCAGGTACTGATTGCCCTGCATCAAGGCACACAGAGTAAGGCAGAATTGTTTCAGGCGCTGGCTCCTTACCTGTCAGCAGATGCCAGTTATGGCAGGCTGGATACCCTGATCTGCCGCCTTCGTCAAAAAGTACAACAGACTTCGGGCCAAGCGCTGCCGCTTCACACCATCCGTAATCAGGGTTATCAATTGCTGGATACCGAGCTTAGCCTTT
>NZ_JAFIFQ010000028.1 GCF_020831925.1 Alkalimonas sp. | reverse complement strand
TCAACATTCAACATTCAACATTCAACATTCAACATTCAACATTCAACACTCAACACTCAACACTCAACACTCAACACTCAACACTCAACCGGAGGCCATGCCAGCCAGCTGCAACCAGTAACCGTTGCAATCACCATCAGGCAATGGCTGCGGCGCCTCGCCATGCAGATTGGCTTTAAATTTTGCCAGCCAGTCAAAGGTCCCTTCATGCTGTGGGCTTAACCGCACAATGTCAACCAGGCCATGCATTTGCGGCAACTGGTTGATCAGGTTGTAGCGATCACCGGATTGCGTTTGAATGCCATTGAGCACAAACACCTGCTTGCCATCCTGGCTGGTGACGGTGCGCCCCTCGGGGTACTTGATGCAACACAGCTCGCACTGATCCTTGCTGCGATTTTCCGAGCGGGCGGTAAAGCAGCGGCCGGACCAGGCCAGCGGCAAATGGCCAAAGGCCAGCAGCTCGGTTTGGAAGCAATCGCGAATATCCTGAATGCAGCTTTGGCTGAGCAAATCGCGCAGCCATTGCTCCGATAACTCCACCGGCAGCACCCAGCGCTGCAACCCCATGCCGACCAAACGGCGCAGTGCGTGCTGGTTGTAGCAACTGATCGCCGGGCCACAGACAAAGGTGATGCCTTGTTCTTGCAGCATCTGGATAGCACCGACATCGTTGGCTTCCACTAAGAAGTCGCCGTTCTCGCAGTAACGGCGCAGTTCGCGCAGCTCGGATGGTGCTTCCAGCAGTGTCATGGTGGATAAACAAACCTGCTTACCGGCTTCGCGCAGCATGTGCGCCAGTTGCAGGTAATCATCCAGTTTCAGCTCACGCCGTTTGCTGCACACCGTTTCGCCCAGATAGACGATATCAATGGCGGACTCAGCCGCCTGGCGGTAAAACTGCTGCACCTGGGCTTTGGGCCAGAAATACTGAATAGGGCCAAGGGAAAACTTCATCTGAGATTCCTTATTTCCTGTGCGATAGGTTCCATGCGCTTATTTCCAGGAACGATGGTAAGCACCGAGCGTAGTCTGGCTGCCTTCCGATAAGCCAGCCAGCACCTGTTGCCAGTTGGCGGCGACTTCAAAGTGCGCCGGGTCCTGCAGCAGGGTATCAATCGCCTCACGCCAGACTTTGGTCAGCTTGGCGACATAAGCCGGGCTACGTTGGCGGCCTTCGATTTTCAGCGAAACAATGCCTTCTTTGTGTAGCTCGGGCAGCAGGCTCAGGGTATTTAAGCTGGTCGGCTCTTCCAGCACATGGTAGCGCTCGCCATCCACATCAAAGCGGCCTTTGCACAGGGTCGGGTAGCCAGCGGTTTCATCCGGGGCAAAGCGATCAATCAGCACGCCATTTAAGCGCGACTCCAGCTGGCCGTCGTGTTCATCCCAGCGAACGAAAGCCGCAGGCGAGCAGGCACCGGCGGTATTGGGCGACTCGCCGGTGAAATAAGAGCTCAGATAGCAGCGGCCTTCCGCCATAATGCACAGGCTGCCAAAGGCAAAGACTTCCAGGTCGATGTTGCAGGTACGCGCCAGCGCCCGCACTTGTTGCAGCGACAATACCCGCGGCAGCACCACCCGTGACACGCCGTACTGGCGGTAAAATTCAATGGCAGCGGCATTGGTGGCCGATGCTTGCACCGATAAATGCCGCTCTACCTGCGGGTAGCGCTCGGCTGCATAACCGAGCACCGCCATATCGGCTAAGATCAGCGCATCTGCGCCGGCTTTGACTGCACTATCCACCGCCTCCTGCCAGCGTTGCCAATTGCCTGGGTGAGCAAAGGTATTGATGGCGACATGCAGTTTGCGACCATGGCGGTGCACATAATCAGCGGCTTCTGTTAGTTTCAGCTGATCGAGGTTTAAGCCGGCAAAGTGCCGGGCATTGGTTTCGTCTTTTAAACCAACATAGACCGCATCGGCGCCATGTTCAATGGCGGCTTTTAAGGCTGGCACACTGCCAGCCGGGCAGAGTAATTCCATACGAACTCCTGCGCTTGTTGCTGCCGGAACTTACCCAGTGTGGCAGCAAGCAACGCATCAAACTTTGATGTAGATTAAACAAGAACTGCTTGTTTTTAGTATCATCAGTGTACCGGATTAAAGGCTTGGAAGTTATTGAATGTTAAATAGAAAATGGGTTATCCAACAGGTGGTAGTGCGCGGGCCTTTGTGGGTAGGCACAGCGCTTCGGCTACTGCCAAAGCCCATCAGCAGCTTTGGTTTGGAACAGCAAATGAACTGGTTTTTCCGTCAGGAGTTAACCGTAGGGGAGCTGGATTTTCTGAGCGGTAAAACCGTGAAGGTCGAAGTGGCTGATTTGAATTATCAGTTTTACCTGCAACTGCAACAAGGCCGGTTAACAGTGCTGGCCGATGGGGCAGAGGATGTGTTGTTTCGGGCCAACAGCCAGGATTTACTGCAGCTGATCACCCAGCAAGCCGACCCGGACACGCTGTTTTTCCGCCGCAAGCTGGCCTTGCTGGGCGATACCGAGCTGGCCATGGCGGTGAAAAACCTGCTGGATACCATTGAGCTGCATGAGCGGCTGCCCAAATCATTGGTTACCTTGCTTACGCGATTGGCAGAAGCTGTACCAGCCCTGGATCAGGGCCAGTTGGCATAGAAAACCAGTTAATTTCCATTGGGCTTGGTGGGTGTAACTTTTTGGGTAGTACCTCTGAGCGTATGTAGGTTGGCTATGTTTTGGCACAGAAGTCTAAACAAATGCGATCCAGCGCCCGGCCAGCAAGATGGCCAGCCAGAGCAGCAATGATAGCAGGGCGGTGATTTTAAGAAAAAGAGTAGGCCTTTGACCATCAAGCAGGGCTTGCCAGTGTGGTAGCCGGTGCACCAGCAGAATATTGAGCAAAGCCAGCAGCAATAAAGCGAGTTTTAGCAAAAAAGCACTGTTGGCAAGATAGTGAGCTGGCTGGACACTAAACAGCAGGGGGCCGGTAACCAGCGCAAGCAACAGGCCGCAGGCTGCAAAGCGGCTGAGTATGGGTGCCAGCATGGTCAAGTCGCCACGGTCGGTGATACCCAGCAAACGCAAATCAAGTATCAGCACTGAACCCAGTAACAAGGCGATACCCAGGATATGGGCACTGCTTAGCAGCGGGTATCCGATGCTGGATTGGCGCAACCAACTGGCCAGCGCGGTATCACCCAGGCTGACCAGCAGTTCAGTGAGCATGATGACCGTACTTTAACAGCGGTTATTGGTCTTCACGCAGCAGGCTTGGATAGAAGGTGTACACTCTGTCATCAATGGTGGCGCGGACCGCTTTGATAATGTGTTCATCCTTGTTGTTGGAGCGATGACCCCGAATAAGCACCAGATCGCCAACGGCGGCTTCCCCTTCGACAAAACCAGCATCACGGGTTTGACGTGGGTTACCAAGATCTACCTGCCAGGGGCCTTGCTCTGTCTCGATCATCAGGCGTGGGTGTGGCGGGCCGATATAGATTTCGGTAATGGTACCAGTCATTTCTGTTTGTTCGCTTTCAGCCCAGTTCCAGCCATGGTGTGCTGTCGCGCTAAAAGCCCAGAACAGGGCAGCCAATAGAGCAGGTACTAAGAGAGCAAAAAGTCGCATCACGGTATCCTCATTATTCAGTCAGTAGTTACCAGTATAGGAAACAAGCAATTTTGTGCCAAGCTACGAACTGGCATCTTTGCCGGTGTGGAAGTTATAAGTAATACCAGAAATAGACGAAGCCAAAAATGGTGAGCGCTGTAATGAGTAACCAGCCAGCAGCTACTTGCCAAGAGTTAAGATTAGTGTCTTGTTGCTTCATTAATAAAACCTTGGATTTATAAAGCGCTCTAAACGATGTTTTGCTGCATCAATAGCAACTCTTCTGACTGAATCAACAATGTAGTCTAACACTGGTTTGGCGGCTCTGGAGGCTGTTTGTGTAGCTTTCTCTCTAACATTACGCCGAATTTGTTGTAAATAGCTGAATCACACCGGGTTTAGAGCAACTACATCAAGAGGGTGATCTACAGGCGCTCCAACCAGGAGAAGCCTATTTTTAGTTTATCAGAACTATGCCTGAACCAGAGCTTGATGGGTACTCAAATACGGTTCTTGTATTGGTAGTTAGTTGGTAGATCGTTATAAACTTTTACTGAAACTGCAACAATTCACCTTGCTTATTCACCGCCAGGAAATTCGCCACCTGGCCGGCTTCAATGCGCTGTACCATCAGCTTTAGCGGCTGTACTGCTTCGTCGGAATTGGGCGCAAACCCAGCGCGGCCTTCCATACTGGAAATAAAAGCGATGTCCCAATCCAGTTCGGTTTGTTTGGACTCTTCGACGAAAGCGGCAAAATCGCGCACGTCTTCCGGTAGCTTATCCACGCAGAGGACTGATTCCAGATAACCGCCTTCGCCTTGCTCAAAACGGGCTTGTTGCTCTGGGGTTGCATCTTTCGGCAGTTGCATTTTGGTGAGCACAAACAGCAGTCGTTGTGGCTCAGCCTGATGGTAGGCCATCTCAATAAACTGGGAATAGGTTGAAAACATAGAATACCTGAAACTGGTAGAACGTATGCTGCACAGTGTAGCAGCCAAAGAGTGCAGAGCCGACTAGGCAAAAGAGGCAGTGGCTACCCCGAATGGGGTAGCCGTTTGGCGATTAAGCTTCTGCGGCAACGGCCTGAGGTGTTTTGGGTATTGTGGGCTGAGCACGGAGTGGCTGAGGCGCGCGATGATAATGCCTCAGCGCATGCTCTTTGCGCCGGCCGCTGCTAAAGGCCGATACCCGTTTTAAGTAACCAATCACCCGGGTGCCGTGATCAACATCCTGGCTGCCACAGCTGCTGCAGTGGTGCAGGGTACGTTTATCAATGGCCTCACACTGATTGCAGATGGTGATTTTGACATTGACGCAGAAGTAATTGCAGCCGGTATGGGCGGCAATGTTCAGCATGGCCAGATAGCCGTCTTCATCCAGTTTTTCATCCAGGTTCAGGTGCAGCGCCGAGCCGCCATCCAGATAATCCAGCAGCTCTTTGCCATGCAGCTGGAATTTATCCAGCGCATTGGTCTGCTCATCTTCCACCACATAAAAATAGGAATTGTAGCAATCGCGCGGTACCTGGTAGCCATCTTCGCTATCCCATTTGGCATTTTTCACCCCCAGGTTCTCTGCCGGTACAAATTCGGTATTAAACAGATAGCCGTATTTGGCTTTGGCGGCTTTATTGGCATCAAAAATACTTTTCAGCTGCTCACGGACAAAAGCAATGTACTCCGGGTTGTTGCTGGCCACCAGCCCCTGCGATTCGGCGGCTTCGACCATGCCATTGATGCCGATGGTTAAAAACTGTTTATCCAGTGAGATAAAACCCGCGTCGTATACGGTGAGTAAACCTGCTGCCAGATACTCCTCCATCAGCTTGCGGTAGGCCACCTGGTACTTGTGGATCTTGTCGACTTCGGTGGCCAGATCGCGGCCATCCTGCACCAGCCGGTTCATATTGATGGTAATGACATTGATGGAGCCGGTAGCGACGCCACCGGCGCCGAGCGAGTAAGAAAACGTGTTGTCACTAATTTCACTGCGCAGCCGGCAGCAGGAGGCTAATGAGTCGGCATTATCCGACAAATACACAAAAAATGAGCTGTCGTTGGCCAGTTGTTTGGCCATGCTTTTGGCAAACTGCTGATCTTTGCACTGGCCTTGCTCGGTCAGCATGGCGACGGTGACCACAGGGAAGGTCAGGATGGTTTTTTTGCGTTCCTCGTTAAACCAATCGAGGAAAAAGTGCTGCAGCGCATCGACTGAGTGCCAGTCTGGTTTTGTGAAGTCCGGGAATACAAAACTGCCAAACATGCTGTCGAAGTAATGCTGATCGTACACCGAAATATTCCAGAACACGCTTTGATAGCCGCGGGCGGCGGCGGGTTGGTTCAGGGCATAGACCACATGCTGCAAGTGATTGGCGATCAGGTGAGGGTGGGTTTGCAGGTAGTTATCGCCATAGTCTTTACGGGCAAAGTAGTCGAAGTACGTCAGGAACTCGACGGTAGCGACGGCGCCGGCAAACTGGCTGCTGATGGCAAAGACAAAGTTAACGAAACAGCCACAGAACGATTCCAGATGCTTCGGTGCTTTGGATTCACCACCCAGCTTGGTCAGGCCATCGCGCAAGAAAGGGTATAGGGTCACCGAGACGCAATAAGGCTTTAAGCTGGTCTCATCGTGCACATAGATCTCGTGCTGCTCGATTTGGCGGCCGTACTCTTCTGCCAGCTCAGGACCAAAGAGTTCAGCAATTTTCTGGCTGACTTTGCCACGATTGACCTGAATAAAGATGTCTTTCATCAGCTCAGCTTCTAAGGTGGCGATGTTTTTCTGGGTGACATTGGCGTTGGCATCCATTTTCGAGCCATCGGCGGCGTTCTGGGCGCTTAAGTAATGGTCGATGAAATCCAGCTTTTGTTGTAGTTGTTCTGGTTGTAAACGTAACATAGTAAAGCTCCTTGCTTAGCGGATAAAGCGATGGTTAAGGGGTTGGCCAGTGCGTACATCCACCAGTCGTTGGTTGGTATTCGGGTTATCCAGGCCGCCACGTTCGGGCAGCCAGCGGCCGGTTTTCAGGTAGGTCAGTTCGGCTTTCAGACTGTGCTCGATGTCTTCCAGCCCGGTGTACAGACAAGTGTGTAGCCCATGCCGGCGAATCAGTTGCAGCTTGTGCTTGAGCTCAGCGCTGTGCCATTCGCCGCCTAAAAACAGCACACAACTGATCAGACCCTGGTATTGGTTCAGCCGCTTTTCCAAGTGCTCATCGGTCAGTGGCGTGCCTTTATTGGCATCCCAGCTTTCACTGCTGTGGCAGCCTTGGCAGCCAAGGCTGCAGCCGGTGATGGTGTACGCCAGTGAGACTTCACCAGGAACCTCCTGCCAGACCACTTGTTCAATACTAAAGCGCAGCATAAAAGACCTATATATGGTGTTATTATTTATTTTAATGTCTATATATTGTGTTTAGGGTAGGCGTTCTGTGGGTGCAAAGCTTGATCTGGATCAAGGTTTCGCTGCTGCCCAGGATTGCCAATCCCTCAGAGCCGCATGCTTGCTGGATCCTTTACCCCATCGGGGATAGTGCTGAATCTAAGTGAAAAAAAACCGCCCACTGAAAACCAGGGGCGGTGCAGAGGAGCCAGGAAAGCTGGCTGTGGAGTTGGTAATGACTGCCTTATGTTGCTTAAAAACTAAACTCGATGCAGCCCTGCACAGATCCCAGTTTGTTTTAAATCGAATAACTCAGCATTAGCCAGACTTTGCGGTTATCCACCGCCAGACTACTCGCCTGGTAATCGGCCAGTTTCAGCAGGCCTTGCAGTTGAGCACTGAAACGGTAACTGGCCGTCAGGTTCCATTCGCTGCCATAACGCCTTCCATCGGTATCGCTGCGATAGCGGTGGTAGTTCAGCGCCAGCTGCACCGGGCCAGCAGGATGGCGCAGGCCCAGCCATTGATCCCGCAAGCCATCGTTTGGTGTCACTAAAAACAGATCGGCAAAGCCCTGAAAGGCATGCAGGGTAGCCAGCGGCGTTTGAAACGCACTGCTGCCATCGCCGGCCAGGCGCTCGGTGCCAGCTATCACTTGCAAACTGTGCTGCTGCCAGCTCAGTTGCAACCGGTGGTAATGGTGTTGGTAACTCAGCGGCGCATCGTGGCGGTCTTGCTGCCTGGCCGCTGCCAGCTGCAGGCTCAAGCTTTGTTGCTCGCCCAAGGCCCATTTGCCTTGGTAATCCAGGCCATAGGTCAGGCTGCTGCGCACGGCCCAGTCGTTAAAGTCCAAATCGTAGCCATAGGCTGCCAGTTGCTGAGTGGGGCTTAGTTGCCAGCTGAGCAGGCCGGTAGTAAATTCACCGCGCTGATTGGCCGCCGGGCCTTTGGGGCCAAACACCCGGTTGACGTTATGCAAACGGGCCAAATCCAGCTTAATGGTGGGTGTGAAGGCATGCTGCAGCCGGTAACCATCAAAGGTCTGCTCGTTCTGCCGCCAGCCGACCCCGCCTAAAAAGCGCTGATTCAGATGATTGATACGCTGGCGGCCCAGGGTAAAGCTGGTGTCTGCACTGAGCTGGTACTTTAAGGCCGCCTGGTTGATATCGGTGCCTTTGGGATCGGCCACCACACTGTAGTGGCTGTTGCCATGGACGGTGCTGTTGAAGGTTTCACCGCCCAGTACACTGACGTTGTCGACTTCCAGCAAACCAGAGAAGCCATAAGCCTTGCCGGTGGCTAGCGTTAAACGACTGCGCAGGGTAGATGCCAATGCATCTTTTAACGCATTGTCTTGTTCGACATGCTCCAGCCGGTAGCGAAAATGCAGGTTAACAGTGCTGTCATTGATTGCCTTGCTCAGATTTGCTGCTTCAGCGCATATCGGTGAACTAACGAGCAGAGCTGGCAGCAGAGCGAGGCCTGGTAGCGTGGCATGGCGGGCTTTCATGGCAATTCCTCCTAGTGTGATGGCGTTTATACTAGTAGGGGGCTGCGCTTGAGCTTTGATGAAGATCAACAAAATCATTCAGTTACCAATAGAAGGGTAGGTTGCTTACCTCCAGGTTGGCAGGAGCAAACCTGGTTATGTCAGCAATAAGTGGTGCGTGTTTATAGAAGTGCCTGGGTTTTGCTCTGGATAGAGGCCAAACTTCAGCCGGTCAGGCTATTGGCTCTGTTCTTGTCTTTTGTATTTGGTAGAACGATTGGTAGAACAGCAACATCACTGAAATGGCAGTCGAACCGTGACGTAATTGGAAGGTGGCGCTTCGCCACAGCTATTTCTGGCGGTAACACGCATATAAAAGGTACTGCCTGGCTGCGAGTTGCTGTACAAAACGCTAGGAGTGCTTATGGTTCGGCTGAGCAACCACTGACCGTTGGCACTGTTCCAGTAGTACACATCGTAGTGACTGGCACTGGTCTGAGGCAACCAGCTTAAGCGGAACCCTCTAGCATGCACTCCGCTCACCTGAACTCTGTCAATACGGGAAGGGACAGAACAAGAGCTGCCATATTGAATTTGCCACTGGCGTTCTGAATGAAGCCGCTGTTGTGGATCACTTAACACATATCGGGTGTCGTCGTGCACATGCAAACGCACTTCATACACGCCTTCAGGGTAATGGATACCATCGAACAGCCATTCGGTTTGCTCGCTCACCAGTTGATCATTCAAGTACCAACGGCTGCGAATGGTATTCTCTGTGTTGGTTAAAGTCTCGGCAGAAAATAGTTGTTGCTCACCTGGTTGCAGCAGGATTTCCCCGGGCAGTGGCTGCACCTGGTCAATTGGATCCACTCTGGCGTAAATGCTTCTTACAATAGCCTCCTGGTTCACTTCGTAAAATGGCTGGCCAAGTTGGCGCATCATAGAGTTGTAGGTAGGGCGATACATGCCATAAGAGCAGTACATGGCACCCTGGAAGCTGCTGACATGGCTTACCGCCAGTTGCCAGTGGCGCCACTTAGCTGCATTGCTGAAGCGGGTTGCATTGGCACTGGCAGGTTCGAAAATAGAGCAATTCCCATACTCGTATTCATCAGCCAGGCCGGCAAAGCTGTGGCCTAGCTCATGCAATGCCAGATCGATGGCCGCTGGTGCAAGGGAGATGGTGGCGACTTGACCACCGGCACCGCCATACATTTGTGAATTCACAACCACCAGAACTTTATCAATGGCATCTGCTGGTAAAACGCTGTACAGATATTGAAAAACCAGGCTTTCATTGACACACAACAAGCGCGCAATGTTAAAGCAATTGAAATAAGAGCGGAAACGGGTATTGATTGGAGAGCCGTAACCTGTGCCGTCTTGTTGGCTGGCAACTTCAACGCGCCAGATATTAAAGTGGCCCTGGAAGTTCTGATAGACCGATTCGTTAAAATAACCGGTTACAATGTTTTCAACTTCGGCGGCGAAGCGCGGCAGGCTATGTACTGTGTAGCCTTCGGATAACACAATCATATCAACCCGGTTGGCAGGATCGCCACTAAAGAGCACCGGAAAGACCCCTTGCTGTGCCAGCAAGTCAAGATCGATTGCTTGTGTCGGGCTTGTTAAAGGCAACACAGAGCTTAGCTCAATGGCAATAGGGGCTGACATTTTTTTGTTATCAGCCTCCTCAATGACAAGTGTTTCGACAGAGAGGTGCCTGGGTATTTGCAAGCGCAGAGTCCCTTCTGTCTTTTGAAGATGCTGTTGTTGAACCGGGGTGCCGTCATCAGGGTTGAACACCTCGGCATGAAACCAGCGAGGATCATCAACAGTGACCGAGTAAACTTTCTCCTTATCGCGATCGAAGCCTGTGACAACCAATTGATGGTGCCCCTGGCGCAGCCGTTGCGGCTGCATCGAGCTTCGGTAGTAGGCTGCCTTAAGTTGGGCGCTGTTAAGGCCGGCTGAGTCAGTGCGCAAATGAATATGGTACTCGGTTGCAGGCTCCGCGCTTGCCAGGTGGGGTAGCAATAACAGCATCAATACTAAAAGGTAACGCATGATGGTTTCTCCTCAAGGTTGACCAAGGAACAGACACGCTATGAATATCGGCTGGATGTGTCGCTCATTGGTTTGGATAATTAACCAGCAAAGTGGCTGATTAACATTTGGGTAGCAAAGTAAAGGATTGATATAAAAAATGTAGCTTAAGATCATTTTTATGCAAACTTGATGGCGCTCAATGGCAGGTTGATGTCAGCATTTTTAGCAAGACATTAGAGTTGGGGGGAAGAACGGGCGAGCCAAAGCAGCTCGCCTTAGTGGTATTACTGCATCAGCGGTGATTCGGATAAGTTAAAATCGTAACCTTCGATCGTGGCTTGTACCACCAGGGTATGGATGTACTGGGCGATGGCTTTACGCCGCACTTTCTCATTCAGGTAATCCGCAATTTTCTGCTGCACCGCCGCAAAGGGCAGCTGCTGGCCGGCAATCTTTTGCTGAATGTAGACCACGTGAAAACCATAACGGCTTTCTATCGGGTCGGGTAGTAAGCCAGCCTCGGCCGCAAACAGCTGGCGCTCAAACTCTGGCACCGTCTGGCCACGGCTGATTTGCCCAAGGCTACCACCGGTCTGGCTGGAGGGGCAGGCCGAGAATTTGCTGGCCAGCTCGGCAAAGGACTGGCCTTGCTGCAGTTGCAGCAGCAATTCTTCGGCCAGTGCTTTGGCATGTACCCGTTCCTGATCATCATCTGGTGGCGCTGCCAGCAAAATATGGCGTACTTCCATCAGTGGTGAACTGGTAAAGCGCTGTGGATTTTGTTGGTAGTAGTGCTCACACTCCTGGCGGGTGGCGGCCGGAATACTAACTTCGCGTTCAATCAGCTGCTCTAAATAATCGTGCTCGCTGGTACTGCTTTGATTGGCGGCAACCTCAAGGCCGAGCTGACTGGCACGTTGACGCAGCAGTTCGGCAATCACCAGCGATTCGGCTGCCTTGAGCATGGCATCACGTTGGGATTCGGCCGGGTGGTACTGCATTTCTGCCAGGATGGCCTGCTCAGAAATTTGGGTTTGGTTCACTTGGATCATCGTCATCTCCAGCAGGCAATGCTGCCTGTTATAAAGCTTTCGCCTTGGTTTAGCGCTGTTGCGGCAAGCCAATAAAGGGTCACGCCGTGGATCCGTCCCTGGAGGCTCTTGATCAGCATCCATGCTGCTCAGGTCCCCTTTATTGCTTCCCCCAGCATCGCTTTCAGGCATTTGGATAAAGTCCTTACCACATTGACTTAAGCCTTACGGTCACCAAAGCGACGGCGCACCACCTGATAATTGCGGCCAAAATAGCCCACCGGTACGCTCCAGATATGCACCAGGCGGCTGAATGGGAACAGCACAAACAAGGTGACACCCCAGAAGATATGGGCTTTGTAAATCCAGTGCAGATCGGCGACAAAGGCAATGGCTTCCGCCGGACGGAAGGTCAGCAGGTAACGCGACCAGCTCATCAGATCTTTCATCACATAACCGTCCATATGACCGGTAGAGACAAAGATGGTCAGAATGCCCAGGATCAACTGCCAGTAAATCACCAGCAAAATCAGTGTATCCATGGTGGAGCTGCTGGCACGTACCCTGGGGTTGAACAAGCGGCGATACACCAGCATGGTCATGCCGATAAAGCACATCACACCAAAGAAACCGCCCACGCCCATCGCAATCAGTTGTTTCCCGGCCAGGGTAATGCCAAGGAAATCCCAGACTTCGTAGGGAATGACCAGGCCAGCAAAGTGACCGGCAAAGATCATGATGATGCCAACATGGAAAAACACACTGGCAATGCGGAAGTATTTCTTATCCAGCATCTGACTGGACTGCGCTTTCCAGCTGTACTGCTCGCGCTCATAACGCAGCAGGCTGCCAAGAAAGAAAATCACCGAGGCAATGTAAGGGTAAATCCCAAACAACAACATATCTGTAAAGTTCATGATGCGACTCCTGAGCGGACTTTGTTGTTGGATGCCTGGCTGGCATCGGTCCATTGCAGTGGCACGTGGTGATCACGCCGCTGCTTTTCAGTGGGTTTGTAGCCGCTGCTGCAGCCATCTTGTTCAGAGCCCGGGCCGAAGGTCACCATTTCTTCTTCCCAGACTTTATCCAGCGCTTCTTTGGTGTCGTCGCGTTGCTCATTTTTCAGTTGCTCGCGCACGGAGTCCAGCTCCACATCCACCCCGGAAAGCTCCAGCAAGGCACTGAACAGTGCCTGATAGTTGCAGTTGCGCTGCTCAAGACGGCACAAGAGTACCGACAAAATATGCGCCACTTCAGCCAGCCCCAGGGCGGCATTCTCGTCGCCCTGAGTGCTTAAAAACTCCAGATAAAGCGGCAGATGGTCCGGCAGCTCGCGTACGTCAATCTGTAAACCCGCCGATTTGTACTGGTTCATTAAATCGACCATGGCCTGACCACGGGCACGTGACTCGCCATGCAGGTGCTCGAACAGCAACAAGGATAAAGAGCGGCCACGCTCAAACAGACCATCGTAATCGGACTGCCACTCCATCAAATCGCCGCTAAAGCGTTGCTCGATAAAATCGAGCAGCCCTTGTTGCTTTGCATCCGACAGCGTCGACTCTGCCACCAATTGCTGCAGTTCTGTTTTTGCCAGCAGCAGATCCTGGGTAGGGTACTCCAGCAGTAAGGAAATCAGTTGTAGTATGCGCATGCCTTACTCCTTCATCGTCACAGGGATGACTTTACGTACCCCTTTGCTGCTGCCACCAAAGATGTTCAGCTTGCTCTCACCGCCGCCACAGCCATTGCCGAAGCTAAAGCCGCATTCGCCTTTCAGGTCGTAGGCATTTTCTGCATAAGCTCGGTGGCTGGTTGGAATGACAAAGCGATCTTCAAAGTTGGCCAGCGCCATGTAGCGGTACATTTCCTCGACCCTGTCTTTGGTGAGGCCTACCTGCTTCAGCACCTCTAAATCTTCCACGCCATCAACCTGCTGCGAACGTTTGTAGGCACGCATGGCGATCATCCGCTCCAGTGCGCGCACCACAGGTGCTTCATCGCCGGCCGTCAGCATATTGGCCAGGTAGCGCAGGGGAATGCGCAGTGATTTCAGATCAGGGATTTCACCGTTCATACCGACATGGCCGGCTTCGGCCGCGCTTTGAATCGGCGACAGCGGTGGCACGTACCAAACCATCGGCAGGGTGCGGTATTCCGGGTGCAGTGGCAGCGCCACTTTCCAGTCCATCGCCATCATATAGACCGGCGAACGCTGGGCGGCCTTTAGCCAGTTATCCGGAATGCCTTCTTTGCGCGCTGCTTCAATCACCGCTGGATCGTGTGGGTCCAGGAACAGGTCGAGCTGCGCCTGATACAGATCTTTTTCGTTGGCGACACTGGCGGCGGCTTGAATTTTATCGGCATCGTACAACAACACACCCAGGTAACGGATACGGCCCACACAGGTTTCCGAACAGGTGGTGGGTTGGCCGGCTTCAATCCGCGGGTAGCAGAAGGTGCACTTTTCGGACTTACCGGATTTCCAGTTAAAGTAGATTTTTTTGTACGGGCAGCCGGAGACGCACATCCGCCAGCCACGGCATTTGTCCTGATCGATCAGCACGATGCCATCTTCTTCACGCTTGTAAATAGCACCGCTGGGGCAGGAAGCCACGCAGGTTGGGTTTAAGCAATGCTCACACAGCCGTGGCAGATACATCATAAAGGTCTTTTCAAATTGACCGTAGATGTCTTTTTGCACCACTTCGTTGAAGTTTTGGTCTTTTTTCCGCTTTTCGAACTCGGTACCAAGAATTTCTTCCCAGTTCGGACCCCATTCAATTTTTTCCATACGTTTGCCGCTAATCAGCGAGCGGGGTCGGGCGACCGGCTGGTGCTTGCTGTCTTTGGCGTTGTGCAGGTGCTGATAATCAAAATCGAACGGCTCGTAGTAGTCGTCGATTTCCGGTAAGTCCGGGTTGGCGAATAAATTTGCCAGGATCCGCAGTTTGCCACCGATTTTTGGTACCAGTTTGCCGTTGCTTTTACGCTCCCAGCCACCTTTCCACTTGTCCTGGTTTTCCCATTCTTTTGGAAAGCCGATGCCGGGCTTGGTTTCTACGTTGTTGAACCAGGCGTACTCGACACCCTCGCGCGTGGTCCAGACATTCTTACAGGTAATGGAGCAGGTGTGACAGCCAATGCACTTGTCTAAGTTCAGCACCATGCCGATTTGAGCTCTGATTTTCATAATAACTCCTCACGCCAACCTTATTCGGTATCCAGCCAATCGACTTTGTCCATTTTGCGAACAATGACGAACTCGTCGCGGTTGCAACCGACGGTGCCGTAATAGTTAAAGCCATAGGCCTGCTGGGCATAGCCACCAATCATATGGGTCGGCTTCATCACGGCCCGGGTCACCGAGTTGTGGATGCCGCCACGGCTGCCGGTCATTTCCGAGCCGGGCACATTCACGATCCGCTCTTGAGCGTGGTACATCATGCTCATGCCTTCTGGCACCCGCTGTGACACCACAGCCCGGGCGGAAATGGAGCCGTTGACGTTGAAGATTTCGATCCAGTCGTTATCGACAATACCTGCGGCTTTGGCGTCGATTTCACTGATCCAGACAATAGGGCCACCACGTGACAGCGTCAGCATCAGCAGGTTGTCGGAGTAGGTGCTGTGAATGCCCCATTTTTGGTGCGGCGTGATCCAGTTCAGCACAATCTCTTTGTTGCCATTCGGTTTTTTGTTTAACACCGGTTGCACGGTTTTCAGGTTAATCGGCGGCTTGTAGGCGCAGAGGGTTTCGCCAAAGTCGCGCATCCACTCGTGATCCTGATAAAACTGCTGCCGGCCGGTAATGGTGCGCCAGGGGATCAGCTCGTGCACATTGGTGTAGCCAGCGTTGTAGGACACATGCTCGTCTTCCAAGCCCGACCAGGTCGGCGAGGAGATGATTTTCCGTGGCTGGGCGACGATGTCGTTAAAGCGGATCTTTTCATCTTCCTTCGGTTTGGCCAGATGGGTATGGTCGCGGCCGGTAATCTTGCTAAGCGCGCCCCAGGCTTTTACTGCCACATGGCCGTTGGTCTCCGGAGCTAACGACAGAATCACTTCGCAGGCATCAATTGCCGACTCGATTTTGGCCATGCCCTGATTCGCGCCTTCGGCGGTGTGGGTACGGTTCAGCTTACGCAGGAATTCGACTTCTTCCTTGGTATCCCAACCAATGCCTTTGCCGCCATTGCCGATGCTTTCCATCAAAGGCCCTAAGGACGTAAAGCGGGCATAGGTGTTGGGGTAGTCGCGTTCTACCACATTGATGTGCGGCATGGTTTTACCCGGAATGGCTTCGCATTCACCTTTCCACCAGGCCTTCACACCATAAGGCTGCGCCAGTTCGGCCGGGGTATCGTGGTGCATCGGGGTGGTGACCACATCGGTTTCTTTGCCCAGGTGGCCAACACAGACGCGGGAGAATTCTTTGGCAATGCCTTTAAAGATTTCCCAGTCGCTGCGCGCTTCCCATACCGGGTCAATGGCAGCGGTTAACGGGTGAATAAAAGGATGCATGTCCGAGGTGTTCATGTCGTCTTTTTCGTACCAGGTGGCCGTTGGCAACACGATGTCGGAATACAGGCAGGTGGTGGACATCCGAAAATCCAGCGTGACGAACAGGTCGACCTTGCCTTCAGCCGGTTGATCGGTCCATTCCACATCCTGTGGTTTTTTGCCGCCAAATTCGCCCAGATCTTTGCCCAACAAACCATGCTTGGTGCCAAGCAGGTGGCGCAGCATGTATTCATGGCCCTTACCGCTGGAACCCAGCAGGTTGGAGCGCCAGATGAACATATTACGTGGGAAGTTTTGCGGGTTCTCCGGCTGCTCACAGGCAAACTTGACGTTGCGATCTTTCAGTTGCTGCAGCACATAGTCTTTTAACTCGACACCGGCTGCTTTGGCCTCGGCGGCCAGGCCCAACGGATTCACACCAAGCTGAGGCGCAGAGGGCAGCCAGCCCATGCGCTCCGCCCGGCTGTTAAAGTCGATAATGCTGCCAGACCATTTGTCTTTATTGGCCAGTGGCGAAATGACTTCGCTCATATCCAGCTTCTCGTAGCGCCACTGGCTGGAGTGATTGTAGAAAAAGGACGTGCCGTTCATATGGCGGGGTGGCCGCTGCCAGTCCAGCGCAAAGGCCAGCGGAGCCCAGCCGGTTTGTGGCCGCAGTTTTTCCTGGCCAACATAGTGGGCCCAACCGCCGCCGCTTTGGCCTACACAGCCACACAGCATCAGCATGTTGATCAGGCCACGGTAGTTCATGTCCATGTGGTACCAGTGGTTTAGCGCAGCACCGACAATGACCATGGAGCGGCCACGGGTTTTATCGGCGGTCCGGGCAAACTCGCGGGCCACGCGAATAACATCGGCGCGCTTCACGCCGGTAATGGCTTCTTGCCAGGCCGGGGTGTAGGGCACATTGTCGTCGAAGGAGGAAGCGCGGCTGCTATCCCCCAGGCCGTTATCCACGCCATAGTGTGCCAGCATCATATCAAATACAGTGGCAACCAGGGCGGTACTGCCATCGGCCAGTTGCACCTGTTTGGCCGGGATTTTACGCAGCTGGATATCGTCATGTTCGGTATGCTGGAAGTACTGGTATTCGTGCGGTGCGCCGCCAAAGTATGGGAAGGCCACATCGACCAGTTCGTCGTGCTGATCTTTTAAGCTCAGTAGTAAATCGACTTCACCCTGACGGTCTTTTTGCTCCAGATTCCACTTGGCGGCATCTTCACCCCAACGGTAGCCAATGGCACCATTCGGGCTGGTCAGCCGCTGATCGGCGGCATTGACGGCGATGGTTTTCCAGTCCGGGTTGTTGCTTTCACCCAGTTGATCCACCAAATCGGCAGCCCGCAGGAAACGACCCTGGGTTTTGTGGTTGCCGGCCTCGTCCAGCATCACCAGCATCGGCATGTCGGTGTAGCGCTTGATGTAGTCGGTAAAGTAAGTGCTGGGGTTATCGACGTGGAATTCTTTTAAAATCACATGGCTAAAGGCCATGGCAAGTGCCGCATCTGTGCCCTGACGTGGGGCTAACCAGGTATCACCAAACTTGGAAGCCTCGGAGTAGTCCGAAGTAATGACGCAGGTTTTGGTGCCTTTGTAGCGAACTTCGGTTAAAAAGTGCGCATCTGGCGTCCGGGTTTGTGGCACGTTCGAGCCCCAGACAATGATGTAATTGGAGTTGTACCAGTCGGCCGATTCCGGCACGTCGGTTTGCTCGCCCCACACTTGCGGTGAGGCTGGTGGCAAGTCGCAGTACCAGTCGTAAAAGCTCAGGCAGTTGCCACCAATCAGCGATAAATAGCGGGCACCAGCGGCGTAAGAAACCATCGACATGGCCGGAATGGGCGAAAAGCCGGTGACCCGATCCGGGCCAAAGGTTTTGGTGGTGTAGACGTTGGAAGCGGCGATCAGCTCATTGACTTCATCCCAGCTGGCGCGGACAAAACCGCCCAGACCGCGGCGCTCTTTGTAGCTTTTGGCTTTGACCGGATCGCTGATGATGGATTCCCAGGCTTTGACCGGATCGCTGTGCTTTGCTTTGGCTTCACGCCACAGCTTCATCAACTGACCACGTATTTTCGGGTACTTCAGCCGGTTGGCGCTGTAGATGTACCAGGAGTAACTGGCACCACGTGGGCAGCCACGCGGCTCATGGTTCGGTAAATCCGGCCGGGTACGCGGATAGTCGGTTTGCTGGGTTTCCCAGGTTACCAGGCCGTCTTTGACGTAAATTTTCCAGCTGCATGAGCCGGTACAGTTAACGCCATGGGTGGAGCGAACCACCTTGTCGTGCTGCCAGCGCTGGCGGTAGCCTTGTTCCCAGCTACGGTCCTGATCGGTGGTTACCCCGTGCCCATCGGCAAAAGGCTCTTTATGCGCTTTGAAATAACGCAGTTTGTCGAGTAGATGACTCATCGTACACTCCTGGTCTTGTCCTGCATGAACAGACGGTTTTTACTTATTCAGTAGGCACATCATAGAAAGAACCGCTTAATGATGCTTGATTTGGATCAAGCTCGCTAGTTAGCTAAGTGGCTGATGAAGAAGGGAAATACCTACAAGGTGGTAGTGTGTTTTCGGGCTAAATGCCTGAAAATACTGGTGCTGGCAACGACCAGCTACCCCTTCCAGCTAAAGCTGTAGTGGCGCTAAGGAAAAGGGGGTAGCTCAATTGTGCTGGTTGGGGAACAAGCTTTGGCTGCGCTATGGTCTGTTTCAGGTTATGCTTACAGTATTCTGCACTGGAGATGCTATGCGCCCGTTTTCTGTTGTTACCCGCATTAATATTGCACTGGCTTGCATTGTCACGCTGGCACTGACCACCATGATGGTGTCGTATTGGTTGTCGGATAAAGCCGATAGCGATGCCCATGCGGTGAATGTGGCGGGTTCTTTGCGGATGCAAAGTTACCGGCTGGCCTGGTTAAAACTACAGCAAGAGCCGGAGAAGTTAAGCAGTGCCAAGCAGCAACTGAACAACAGTTGGCAGCATCCGGTGTTTAAGCGCTTTTTGCATCAACCGGAGATTCAAAACAAGTATGATCTGGCCCATCAACACTGGCTGATGGTAGCGCCGTTATTGACGGTGGAGCAGGCAGACATCGCCCCGCTGGAATTGTCGCTGACCGAGCAGGTGCGGCTGCTCGATGAGCTGGTGCTGGCGATCCAACAGGATGCGGAGCAAAAGGTGCGGGCCTTTCGAACGGTGCAAGTAGTGGCCGTACTGGCCACTATTTTATTGTCGATCATTGTGATGTACTGGCTGCGGGTGATGGTGCAGGAGCCATTAGAAGATCTGATCAAAGGAGCCCGGCGCATTGCCCAGGGGGATTTTACCCACCGCATTACACCACAACATCCCGATGAGCTTGGCACCCTGGCCCATAGCTTTAATAAGATGAACGGCGCTATCGGTTATATGTATGGCAATCTGGAGAAAAGGGTGCAGCAGCAAACCGAAGCCTTGCAACACAGCAACACCCGGTTGCAGTTTTTGTTTGATATTGCCCGCAGCATCAGTGAGCACAGTTTGCATTCGGCGGATTTTTCCAAGCTGATTACCGAGCTGCAGGATATTCTGACGACCGATGAGCTGGAGCTTTGCTTGCTGACCGAGCAGGGCAGCAGCCCCTATTTGCAGGTGCAGCCCGAGCAGAACCCGCATATGCATTGTGTCAAAACCAGCTGTCAGGATTGTGTTTCGCAAGGCCAGGATATCCGCACCGAGCAAAACCAGCTGGTGTATCGTTTTCCGCTCGACCGCGAGCAGCATCATTATGGCGTGCTGGTAAGCCGTCAGGCCAAAGACAAACCGCTGCAAGACTGGCAACAACAGCTGTTGCAGTCGGTGGCAGATTTGCTGGCACTGGCACTCAGCTTAAAAGGTGAGGAAGAGCAGGTGCGGCGCTTAGCCTTGATGCAGGAGCGCTCGGTGATTGCCCGCGAGCTACACGACTCGCTGGCGCAGTCGCTGTCCTACTTAAAAATTCAAGTCACTCGTTTAAATAAAGGCATGGCCAGTGACAACAAAGCCATGCTGAAAGATGTCGCCGATGAGCTCAAAGAAGGCTTAAGCTCGGCTTACCGGCAATTGCGGGAACTACTCACCACCTTCCGTTTAAAAGTCGATGGTGCTGGCTTGCAGCAAGCCTTGCAAACCACGGTCAAGCAACTGACCGAACAATCTACGCTTAGGATCCGGCTGGACTACCGGCTGGAGCACTTGCCACTTACCCCGACCGAAGAAATCCATTTGCTGCAGATCATTCGGGAAGCCAGCCAAAATGCCGTGCATCACAGTCAGGGTTCTGAGCTGTCGATAGAGCTGCGTCAAGGCAAGGACAAAGCGATAGAGCTGCGACTGGAAGATAATGGGGTGGGTTTGCCCGCGCAGCCGGAAAAGCTCAATCACTATGGTCTGGCTATTATGCAGGAGCGCAGCCGGCAGCTTGGTGGCGATTTACAGCTAAAAAACCGACCTGAAGGCGGCACCGGTCTTTATTTCCGCTTTATACCTGAGTGCATGGCGCAACTGGCCAGCGCCTGATGTTTATGCCCGCCTAATGGCAGGCACAGTTTGACAGTTGTTGTCTGTGCTGCAGCCAGTTTTGCAGCTCAGCTATCTGCAGCGCGGGTGCATACAAATAGCCCTGCGCGATGCTGCAACCTGCTGCCAACAGGAAATCTTGTTGTTGTGGGTGCTCGACACCTTCGGCGATCACATCCAGCCCCAGCGCTTTGGCCATGGCGATAATAGCCTGAGCTATTTGCGCATCCTCGCTATTATCCGGCAATTCATCGACAAAACTGCGATCAATCTTCAGGCAATCTATTGGCAGCCGGCGTAAATAGGAAAGCGAGGAATAACCGGTGCCAAAATCATCGATGGAAATGCGAAATCCTTGCTGACGCAGATGCGTGAGCAGAGTTAGGGTAGCATCCGCTTGCTCTGGGATCAGGCAACTTTCGGTCAGCTCCAGCTCGATGCATTTTGGCGAGATAGCAAACTGATGCAGTTGGTGCTGCAGACGCTGGCTGAAAGTAGGATCCAGCAGCTGCATGGCAGAAATATTGATCGCCACCGGCATTTTAAGCTGGTGGTGACGGATATCGCGGCATACCTGCGTCAACACGTGATCGCTGAGCATGGAAATCAGTCCCAGCTTTTCCGCCAGCGGAATAAAACTGGCTGGGGATATAAAGCCATGCTCGTGGTGCTGCCAGCGAACCAGGGCCTCCAGGCCTGTGACTGCGCCTGTTTTCAGGCAGACCTTTGGTTGGTAGTAGACTTCCAGGTGTTGTTGCTGCAGCGCCTGGCGCAGTGCCTGCTCCAGCTTCAGCTCGTTCTGGGTTTGCTGGCCAACGCTCTCCTGATAAAAGCAAAACTGGTTCCGGCCGGCATTTTTCGCCTGGTACATGGCCACATCGGCATGCTTGATCAATTGATCGGCGCTTTGCGCATCGTCAGGGTAGACACTGATGCCAATGCTGGTGGTCAGGAAAAAATCTTGTTCCAGCAAGCGAAACGGCTGCTCAAACTGACTGACCAGCCGCTTTGCCAGACAGCCCAGAGAATCTATGCCCTCCACCTCGGGCAATAAAATGGTGAATTCATCACCGCCAAGCCGGGCGACCGACTCACCCTCGCGCACCGTAGCCTGCAGCCGTCTGGCCACTTCCTTTAAGGCTTCATCGCCCGCCTGATGGCCCAGGGTGTCGTTGATGCGTTTAAACAGATCCAAGTCCAGAAACAGCACCGCCATCTGATGCTGGTGGCGATGGGCATTGGCCAGTGCCAGCTTCAGGCGATCCAAAAACATCCGACGGTTGGCAAGACCGGTCAGCTCATCCAGATAGGCGAGCTGATGGATTTTATTTTCCTGGTATTTGCGTTCACTGATATCGCTGAAAATGGCGGCAAACTGGCAAATATCGCCATTTTCTCCGCGGATCGCTGTAATAGACAGCCATTCAGGGTAAATCTCGCCATTTTTGCGTTTGTTCCAGATCTCGCCTTGCCAGTGGCCTTGCTCCAGCAAGGTGGCCTACAGCTTTTTATAAAAGTCTTTGTTGTGCAAACCTGAGCTGAGCATGGCTGGCGTTTGACCCATGGCTTCTTCTGCACTGTAACCGGTTAGCTGGCTGAAGCTGGGATTAACGGATTCAATGACACCATGTACGTTGGTAATCATGATGCCATCCAGGGATGCATCAATGACTTTTTGTGCCAGCCGCAGGTAATCGGCCGAAGTTCGCAGCGCCTGATCGCGCAGCTGCAGTGCCTGCTTCAACTGCTCGACATAGGCGTATTCAACATTGATCAGAATATCGCTAAACGACAGCAAACCACAAATCTGCTCCCGGTCGTTACAGACAGCAATATGGAGGAAGTTTTTTTCTTTCAGTAAGTCGACCGCTTGCAGCAAACTGCAGTCTGCACCTACGGTCAGTACCGGACGCTGTGCCAATTGCCATAATTCAGCATGGCAGTTGCCATCGGCAATCAGCCGGATTAAGTCGCGCTCGGTAATAATGCCGCTCATGCCATCCGGGTACTCGACGATAGCCGCTTCGGCATTGTGCTGGTGCATCATTTTTACGGCCTGATTCAGCGGCATGCTGCTGGCTAAACACAGCGGTGGTTTGGAAATGCTGGAGCCTACATCGCGCAATCGCAGATAGTGCTCAATGCGCTGCTGACGAATAATATCGCTTTGGGTGAGCATACCAAGCGGGCGCTGCTCTTTATCCAGTACCAGCAAGCGGCGGATACGTTTTTGCAGCATCAGGCTGGCCGCCTGATTGAGGGGGGTATCCGCTTGCACATGAATCACCGGGCTGGTCATCAGCTGACGGATTGGCTGTTTGTAGGCATCGATTTGTTGGCAGTTTAGCCGTTTGGCATCAGCCTCGGTCCAAATTCCCAGTACCTTATTGTGTTCTGTTACCAGGATGCAGCTGACCTGATGTTGATGCATCAGGCGGGCGGCTTGCTGCACCGGCGTGTCGGGTGAACAGCTAATCAGTTGCTTGCTGATCAGCTTAGCGACACAGGGTTCTGGTTCCTGGGCGTTGACAAACAATTCGGTCAGATGGGCTACCACAAGTCACCTTGGCTGAGTAAAAAAACAGCCGGCAGTATAAAAGTTGGTTTGTGGTTAACATTTGATCTTGCGCAAAGCTGTTCCTCAAAGCGATCACATTACGACCAAAGTCGTATAGGCAGCAGCCGGTGCAGCTGCTGCCAACCTGGTATCAGGGATTGTAAAACTCACCCGATTTACGCAGATAGTAGAACCAGTTCAGCACCAGGCAGAGTGCATAGAACACCGCAAAGCCGATCATGGCGTATTCCGGTGTGGCAGCGCGGATTTGCTCACCAAACACCTGTGGAATATAGAAGGCACCATAGGCTGCCACTGCTGATGTCCAGCCCAGTACCGGGCCGGCTTGCTCTTTCGGGAACACCACGGCGATGGTTTTAAAGGTAGAGGCATTGCCAATACCACTGGCGGCGAACAGCAGCAGGAACAGCAGGAAGAATGGTATGAAGTACTGCTCTGGGCTGGCCGACTGATAAGCCTGCTGCATAAAGTAGGCAGCACCCAGCGCAGCTATCACCATGACCACGGCACAGACTTGGGTCACCAGCGCTCCACCTAAGCGATCAGAGATCCAGCCTCCGACCGGGCGAATCAAGGCGCCAATAAAGGGGGCTATCCAGGCGTAGGTGAGTGCGCTGGGTCCATTCGGGTTAGGCGTATTGTGCGTCATCACACCATCCACCATTATATGGCTATAGCCAAAGATCACCTGAATCGACAATGGCAGGGCAGCAGCAAAGCCAATAAAAGAACCAAAGGTCATCACGTACAGCACACTCATCACCCAGGTGTGCTTGTTGTTAAATATTTTGTATTGCCGCTCCAGGCTGGCACGAATGGCACCAGGTAGGAATTTCAGCGCCAGCACTGTGATGAAGGGCACCAATACCAGCACCAGCTCTTTTGGAATACTAAAGCCAGAGCCATTGGCCGACTCAGGCAAAATCAACCACAAACCAAGTACCGAAGTCGCCAGACCAATGCCATACATAGCCAGCTGAATGGAGAAAGAGCCAACCGCACTCGGTAGTTTTGGGGTGACTTCTTCGGTGTGAATGTTGTTCATGCCAAACCAGATGGCAAACGCCAGCGGAATCAGCAGTATCAGCCACAAAAAGCCGGCATTTTGAACCCAGGTCTCACTGCCGGCCGGGATGCTGCCAATCAGGGTGCCACTGGCTTTTTGCAGTATCATCGGATCGCCACCGCCAACCAGAGTAAAAGCCCCGAAAGTCATAAAGAGCGGGATCAGGATCTGCATGCTGGTGACGCCAAAGTTACCAAGGCCGGCATTCATGCCAAGGGCCAGGCCCTGTTTTTTCTTTGGATAGAAAAAGCTGATGTTGGACATCGAGGCCGCAAAGTTACCGCCACCAATACCGGACAACAAGGCCATCAGTTGAAACACCCAAAGCGGAGTATTGGGATCCTGCAGTGCGATGCCGGTGCCAAAGGCTGGGATCATCAGCAAGCTGGTGGTTAAAAAGATGGTGTAGCGTCCGCCGCACAGCCGGACGAAAAAACTGGCTGGAATGCGCAGGGTCGCGCCACTCAGGCCAGCAATAGCGGCCAGGGTAAAGAGTTCCGATGCCGAATAGGGAAAGCCTAAATTAAGCATCTGCACACTGATGATGCTCCACATCATCCAGACGGCAAAGCCACACAATAAGCTTGGAATGGAAATCCAAAGGTTGCGGGTGGCAATTCGGTTGCCTTCTTGCTGCCAGAAGGTGTCGTTTTCCGGCTCCCATTGTTTTAGATCAGACATAGTCAGACTCCTGTTCGCTGATGCGCTAACTATGCGTGCAGCTGGCCTTGACCACAATGTAACTCTGGGGTTAGCTCCAATGCCCCTTCAACTATCCCTGGGTACCTATAAAGTGGTAGCTCGTTACGGAGGATTTGAAATAAGTAAATAAAATCATTGTTTTACGTATTAGGTAAGGCCTGTTTTTTTCTACCGTCATTGCTTGTTACTTTTCCGTGAATAGACCAAACTATGACCTGAATCAAAGAATCCAGGCCTTGGATCGCTACTAATAACTCCAATGGATTTCCAGATGCAATCAGGTAGCAAGCTAGTAAATTTCCTGTCTCAGTGACTGAACGGTGGATACAACTACTCTTGTGCATTTTGAAAGACGATGGCGATAGCAAATTATGAAACACCGATGGAGTAACCCATGAATTCTGAAGCGGCCAGCGTAATGCTGATAGATGATCATCCTTTACTGCGCAAAGGGCTCAAGCAGTTGCTGGATTTTGAAGATGATATGGAAGTGGTGGCTGAAGCCAGCAGTGGTAAAGACGCTATTCCGGTGGCTGTTGAGCTGGATCCGGATTTGATTATTCTGGATTTGAATATGCAAGGTATGGATGGGCTGGCGACCTTGCAAGCCTTGCGTAAAGAGGGCGTCACCTCCCGTATTGTGATGCTGACAGTCTCTGATGCCGATGAAGATGTGGTGCAGGCCATTACACTGGGAGCTGATGGTTATTTGCTAAAAGACATGGAGCCTGAGCAACTGCTGGAGCAAATTCGGCGTGCTGTGACTGGCAAGATGGTATTAAGTGAATCGGTGGCGGCAGTGCTGGCGACCGCCATCCGTAAACCGGGCCCCAAGCCCAATGCCGAATTAAACAGTCTGACCAACCGTGAGTATGAGATCTTAAGTCTGATTGCCAAAGGCATGAGCAACAAAGTCATTGCCCGTGAACTGGATATTTCCGATGGTACCGTTAAGGTACACGTCAAGCATTTGCTAAAAAAACTGGGACTACGCTCGCGGGTAGAAGCCGCGGTGTGGATGGTCAATCAGCAGGGGGCCAAGGCATGAGTTTGATGCCGGTACAGGACGCGTTGGATGCGATGCTCAGCCAGGTAAGTCCGCTTGCCGGTGTTGAACACCTTGGTTTGGTAGCCGCGCTTGGCCGGGTCTTAGCCAAGGATATCCGTGCCGAAGTGACGGTACCCGCGTTTGATAATTCGGCGATGGATGGCTATGCATTGCGCTTGGTTGAAGCTGAACCTGGCAAAACCTTGCCATTAGCAGGCACAGCACTGGCAGGCCATGCTTTTGAAGGCAGAGTACCGCCCGATCATTGTGTGCGCATTACCACTGGTGCGGTGTTACCCGCCGGTTTGGATACGGTGGTGATGCAGGAACAGGTGGAGCAAGCAGAGCCGGGCATCCGGTTGTTGCATGTCCCAAAGCTGGGTGATCATGTGCGTAAAGCCGGGGAGGATATTGCACCTGGGCAGTTATTGTTGTCACGAGGTCAGCGGTTGACGGCGGTTGATTTAGGCCTGCTGGCATCCATCGGCCTGGCCGAGGTTGCGGTGCAAAGGCGCATGAAAGCGGCGGTATTTTCAACCGGTGATGAACTCATCGCCCCCGGTCAGCCATTACCAGCTGGCCATCTGTACGACAGCAACCGAGTGGTGCTGAGTGCTATGCTCAAGCGGCTGGACTGTGAGGTGCTGGATTTGGGCTTACTGCCGGACAAGCCTGATAGTATCCGCCAGGCCATTCAAAGGGCAGCTGAGGAGGCCGATGTACTCATTACCAGTGCTGGCGTCTCGGTTGGGGATGCGGACTACACCCGGCAATTGCTCAGTGAGTTGGGCGATATCGGATTTTGGAAAGTCGCAATGAAACCGGGCAAGCCTTTTGCATTTGGTAGTCTTGGCAAGTGCTGGTTCTTTGGCTTGCCAGGCAATCCGGTGGCGGCAGTCGCCACCATGGATCTGTTGGTGCAGCCGGTGTTACGACGCCTGGCAGGCGAGCCCATTGCCAGCCAGCAATTACTGGAAGCTGTGGCAGCAGAACCTATGAAAAAAACACCGGGGCGGGCCGATTTTCAGCGCGGTTTTTACCAGCAGTTAAACGGCCAGTTGCAGGTAAAACCTATCGGCAGGCAAAGCTCGGCAGTCCTAAGTGGTGCAGCCAAAGCCAACTGTTACATCGCACTGGAGCAAGAGCGCGATCAGGTAGCGGCTGGTGAAGCGGTCCGGATCCTGCCATTTTCTCAGATGTTGCGCTAACGTCTCTGCCAGCTTATCCCGTGCAGGTAATGCTGTTAACACGCTGGGCAGTTCCCCTAAGTTGGCAAGGGCGGCAACCAATTGTTTGTGCTAGTCCCGGGAGATTTTTGTTGCCGCTTTTTTGACTACGGCTTTAAACGGATCCTGGTCGCAGTTCAGCGTATGTCGACAGCAGTTGGCTTGCGTAAAAGGGAGTGGCTGACCATACTTGGCGCATCGTGTTGGTATAAAAGAGGATTTCTTTTATGGTGCGCTCTGGCTTTTTTTTCAGCTGCCTGATGCTGTTGGCCATCATTTCATTGCCTGCTCAGGCTAAAAGCGCGGCTACGACAGAGCTGATAACGGTGTTTGATCATGTACAGGTGTTGCCGATGGATTCGGATCAGCTGCTGCTGAATCAACGGGTATTGGTGCAAGGTGATCGCATTCTGGCGGTAGCTGCGGCAGTGGAGCTGGAAATCCCGGCAGGGGCTGTCGTCATTGATGGCCAGGGCCGTTACCTGCTGCCTGGCCTGGCAGAAATGCACGGTCATGTGCCGCCTACCGTGGATTTTAGCGGTATGCCGGCGCGCTATCTGGATGATGTGCTGCTGCTTTACTTAGCCGGAGGGGTGACCACAGTGCGAGGCATGTTGGGTCATGAGCATCAGCTGCGGTTAAAAGAGGATATTGCCAGCGGCAAGCGGCTGGGACCAACCTTGTATCTGGCTGGCCCGAGCTTTAATCAGCATACGGTTACTTCGCCTCAACAAGCCCGCGAGCGTGTGCAACAGCACAAAGCTGAAGGTTGGGATTTATTGAAAATTCACCCCGGGCTGAACCTGGAGCAGTATCAGGCCATTGCCGATGAAGCCAGGAAGCAAGGCATTGACTTTGCCGGCCATGTGCCGGAAGCCGTTGGGATTGAGCAGGCGATCAAACTTGGCAGTCGTACCATCGATCATCTGGATGGGTATATGGCGGCACTTGGCGGTTTTGATACGCCCTTAACCGAACAGGATATGGCTGAGCTGGTAGCTCTGACCAAAGAGTACCAGGTTGCCGTGGTACCCACTCAGGCGTTATGGCAGACCATTATCGGCGCCGCTGATCGCGAGCACCTGGAAAGTTTTGACGAGCTAAAATACATGCCGGCCCGGGTCCTGTCCGGCTGGCGGCGCTATCTGGATTCGGCCAGTGGTGCTTACTACACCGGTGAAACGGCCGCCATTCATGCCGAAAACCGTCAGCGTTTGCTCAGTGCTTTGTATCAGGCCGGGGTGACTATTTTGATGGGTACCGATGCGCCGCAGCTATACAGTGTACCGGGTTTATCACTGCGCCGTGAGTTGCCGCTGATGGCCGCTGCCGGCATGAGCCACTACGATATTCTGCGCAGTGGCACTGTGCTGGTGGGCGAGTATTTTGCCGATCAGGATAGCTTTGGCCAGGTGAGAGCCGGCCACAGAGCCGACCTGTTGCTGGTGGATGCAAACCCACTGGATGACTTATCGGTGCTCTACCAGCCAGCCGGGGTGATGGTGCGTGGCCAATGGTTAAGCCGGGCTGAGCTGGATGCCAAATTGGCTGAGATCGAAGCCGCCCGTATTGCCGAAAACAGGGGGCGTTAGGATGCTGTATTTTGCCTATGGATCTAACTTGTCGCTGGCCCGGCTGCGTCAGCGGGTCCCGAGCGCTGAGCGGCTTGGCGTGTATCGGCTTCCGGGCTATCAGCTACGGTTTCACAAAGCCAGTACCGATGGTTCGGCCAAATGCGATGCATTTTTTACCGGTGATAGCAGCCATCAGGTGCTGGGAGCGGTTTATAAGATGGATCCGGCCGAGCGGCCGGTGCTGGATCAGGCCGAAAGCTTAGGCACGGGCTACAATGCCAGGCAGGTTTGGGTGCAGCACGCCGATGGCCACAGCCTTGAAGCCTTAATCTACTACGCGATTCGCACCCGGGATGATGTGATCCCATTCGACTGGTACAAACATCATGTCTTGGTGGGAGCGCAGGAAGTGCAATTACCGGAGTATTATATCCAGACAATAGCATCGGTGATGGCAGTGCCAGATCCGGACCGCCAACGTGCCCAAAAGGAGTGGGCGGTGCATCACCCATAACGTCTGGCTGGGCATGTAACAAGCGCGCCCTTTGTTGGCCTCTGTTCAACATTATCGTAAATTTCTCAGAACTTTATCCCGTCTTTGTTTTGGGCCTTCGCTATACCCAATTGGCATGTTGCAGAACAAGGATAACGAGAATGATAAAATTAACCGCTGTTGTAAGTACCTGGGTACTGAGCTTTGCTTTAAACCTGCAGGCCGCAACGCCTGCGGAGCTGGCCTGGCGCAATGCTGTTTCAGCACCACCGGCTGGCTGGCAGGGGCCTGTGTTTCAGTTAAGCCACGATTACCCAACGACTATGCCGGAGCCGTGCGACAAGTCGGTGTGCAAGTGGCTGGATGGCCCGGCCGATTTGTTTAACACCGACTTTACTGCACAGGGTGTGCCGGAATGGGAGCAACAGTGGCAGGATTACATCATGCATATTTTGAATTATGTGCGTGAACAACAGGATCCGTATTTGCGCAATGAGCAGGGCTGGAAAGTGCAGGTGGATGGCAGCACTCGCTGGTTTCATGTGCCCTGGATGGCATATGATCCCACCACAGGCCGCGAGTTTATTCATGGCCTGACCAACGAAAGAACGGCGGTGCTGTCGGATTTCTTTGGTAAGCGCGGCCTGCATGGTCTGCCGACAGCAGACCAGTCGATGGCTGAACCCCGTTTTGAAACCTGGGCTTTTGGCGTCTACAACCCGCATGGAGCCTATGCGCTGGGGCAGGCCTGGGCGAAGGATGGCAAACCGGTGATGACCGACTATGCCGGCAAGTTGACTCAGGCTGGGCTACCGTTTCCTGAGGGGACTGTTGTGGCCAAACTGTTGTTCTCTACCGTCACGCCAGAGGATGTGGCTTACCTTGCTGGTTCACCGGCATGGATGGCAAACCGGCATATCGAGCAGAACAATCAGTTTCTCTGTCAGCGTAAGCCGCAAGCTGTGCATTTGGTGCAGCTGGATGTGGCCGTGGTGGACTCCCGCTCACCGACCAACTGGGTCTATGGCACCTTTGCTTACAACGCCGGCATGAATGGTGAAACGCCCTGGGATAATTTAAGCCCGGTGGGCTTGCAGTGGGGCATGGATCCCTGGACTTTTCCTGCGGTGCCAAAGGCAGAAAGCATCCCGGCAAGGCAATCGGTGTTAAATCAGTCGGATATCAATGTACAGGCAGAACACTTCGGTTGCCATCAGCGTCTGGCGGGACCGGTCGATAATAAACTGTCCTCTTGCTTGTCGTGCCATGGCAATGCATTCGCCAGCCCGGATGGCCGCCAGTTAGAGCCATTTTCGCCAAATATCTTTGGCTTTGAGGGTCAGTGTGAGCAGTATTCGGCAGAGAATGTCGCTTACTTTCAAAACCTGAAGTACCCGATGGGGCCAGTCAGTGGTTCTTTCCCAAATACCATTAGCTTTGATACCTCGCTGCAAATGTGGGTGGCGTTTGGCCAATACTGGCAACATGCCCGGGATGGTGCCCCGCAGTCTTGTCAGGGAGGACACTGAGATGAAGCATGTTGGCTTGGTACTTATGCTCTGTTTGTTTGCCTTTCCGGTGCTGGCTGAAAGCCCGGGTTACCCTTACCCATTAAAGCCACATTTGTCGGGGCAGTTGCTTCCTGAGGTGCCGGCTCAGCCTTTTGCTGGCTTTCCGGTGGATAATCGGCCGTATTTTGATTTCTTTATGTGGCAAAACTTTATTGCCTTGATGTGGCCGTCTGTACCTGATAGCCACGGCAAACCATTTCGGCCTGACGATCCGGCAGCTTTTGGTCACTACATCGATGGCAGGCAGCCGGTTTGGCTGGGGTTTAAAACCGCCAATGATCTTTTTTTGCAAAATGGCGATTCGCCGGTTGGTTGGGAACAACCCAATGGTGCTGCTGCTTGTCGTAATCTGGAGCACCAGGGCCGGAGTGTGCTGATGACTGGCAGTAAGATGGGCACCATAGCCGATGAAATCAATCAGGCGTTTGGCGGGCCTTTACCGGATCAAACCGGGCTCTTTACCCGCTATGAAGTGCGGGTTAATCGGGTACTGTATGATTATGTACGTCAGCACGGTTACTACAACAAAGCCAACTGGCCAGCTTCCGGCAAAATCACGCTGCCGGCATCCAGCTTCGGGCAAGGCCCTGGGGTGCTGGAGGTGAAAGCCGCCTGGCGCGATCTGGCGAAAGTACCAGCACCGTACCGGCAACGTTTTTTTCAGTTAGAGGCTCTGGCAACGGTCCCGGGAACCTGTGGTACCAATGAACTGAGCCAGATGCTGGTGTGTGATTGCCAGCCGATAGTGGCTGGTTTGGTCGGCTTTCATATCGCCCAGAAAACCCCTAACTTCCCGCAGTGGGTCTGGGCGACTTTTGAGCAGGTAGATAATCTGGGGGAAGACCTCAGCACCCCAGCCGGGATGCAAGCCTCGTACTATGATCCCGAGTTGTATAAACGTGTGCCAGGCATCACCCGCGCCAATCCGGCAGCACACCCGGGCTCCAGTCGAGTTCCTGCCGCGGATGACTTTAACCCTGAACCGATCAATGTGCTGCGCTTGTCGGCCATACCGGATACCCCAAGACCACCTGCAGGACAGCCTGATATGTCGACAACGGGCCTGAATCAGCAGTACCGGCAGCTGATGCAGGGCACCGTCTGGCAGCACTACCAGTTGATAGGAACCCAATGGCCGACTTTGCCATCGGCATCACCACCCAACCCAACCAATGATGATTTTGGTTGCGAGGATGGCACGCCGGCGCAGGCAGGTGGAATGCCGTTTCCTGCTTGTCAGTTGGCAAATGTAACGATGGAAACCTACCATCAGTACGACAGCTGCATGAATTGCCATCAGGGAGCGCAGCGGGCCGGAGCTGACTTCAGTTGGATCCTGGCATTGCGAGCCTGGGTAAAGCCAAAGCAGGCAAGCCAGGCAGACTGACTTGCTCAGCAGAGGGAAAAAATCCGGCAATGGCCGGATTTTTCTCGTATAGTAAAAAAACGGGGGAGGCAACTCGATGCAAGTACAGTGTTTATGTGGTTCTGTTAAAGTAACAGCAAAAGATCACCATCGGATGAGTGTTCGTTACAACGAGCACAGCAACAACCTGACCGAAGCGGAGGCATTTGCCAGGTTCGTTCCAGCGCCGGATAGCGAGGCCTGAGCCGATGCTAAAAAAGATACTCTGGATTCTGTTGCTTGTTTGGTTGTATTGGCACAGCGACCTGACCTCTACGTCGGTTTTTAGTGGGGTGATTGCACCTCTGGGTTTCTTTTTCGGCACCGTTACGTTGATTGTTGGCACAGTGCTGGGTTTTGCCGGTAAGAGCAAAACCGGCTCAGCGGGTCATGGTGACATTGGCGGCGGTCTAAGCACTTCTTACAGTAGCGGTAAGAGTGAATCATCGTCTGGTTCTGGCGCTGATGGCGGTGGTAGTGGGGATGGGGGGTGTTAAGTAAGCCCTGATGTATTGAACTATAAACTGTGCAGGATTTGACCGACTATAATTTCACCACGCCAGAGTTGGTTGCTGTTCTGGTGAATTCAAATGCCCGACGAATAGAGGGCTAAGCAACAAGGAGAAGGACCATGTCACCGATTCAACCGATACCGGAAGGCTACAACGGAGCCATTCCATATCTCACCATTAAAAATGCCGCTGATGCGATTGGTTTTTACCAAAAGGCATTTGGCGCTGAGCTTATCCTAAAGATGGAGATGCCAACAGGGGCTGTGATGCACGCAGAAATGCGGCTGGGGCAGGCGCTGTTTATGCTGAGCGAGCAAAGCGATGACTGGGGCACCAAAAGCCCGCCGATGTTAAATGGCACCCCAGTTGGCGTGATGATTTACGTTAAGGATGTCGATGGCCTGGTGGCACAAGCCGTTGCCGCGGGGGCAATTTTAACCATGCCGCCGGCCGATCAGTTTTATGGCGATCGCATGGCCTGTTTGCAGGATCCTTTCGGCCATAACTGGATGTTCTCTACTCATATCGAGGATGTATCGGAGCAGGAAATCGGCCGTCGTGCCAAAGAGCTATATGGTGGCTAAGTCAAGCCATAAATACCAGGGAGCTGCGGTTTCACCGGATCACCGTTAAGGTGATTTGGCTGTCGCAAAGCTCCCTAAGCCATGGCAAGTTGTTTGCCTGTATGCGCTGTGATTAGCCGCGTAGTTCGGCTTCGAGCGTTTTGGTGGCGCTGATATCCACCAGGGTTATCACCACACCATCTATCACATTATCCAGCCGCCGATACGGCATAATACGCACGCTGAACCAGCGCTCATCATTGGTCGGGATCTGTTTTTCAGAAAACTTCAGTGTGCGCAAGGTTTCGAGCGCATCCTCATGCAGCGACGGATACAGCAGGCTGCTGGTGAGATCACTTAAGGGCCGGCCCAGATCACTCTCACGCAGATTAATGATCTTGGCTGCCCGTTCGGTATAACGCCGCACATTCAGCTGTTGATCCAAAAACAAAATAGCGATTTCGACACTGTTCAGGGTGTTTTGCAGATCGCTCTGAGCCAGAGCCAGATCGTCCAGCTTGGTCTGCAATTCGGTATTGATGGTTTGCAGCTCTTCATTCATCGATTGCATCTCTTCCTTGGAGGTAGTCAGCTCCTCGTTGGTTGATTGCAACTCTTCATTGGTCGATTGCAATTCTTCATTGCTGGATTGCAGCTCTTCCCTGGAGGTGCGGGCCTCTTCGCGCAAGGTCTGAATTTCATCCAGGTACTGTTGCTGCACTGCTGCCAGTGAAATATCCAGGCCAGCAGCGGGATCCTGACCATCACTGGCGCTGACATCACGGAACACCACCATGGTCATGCCTTGCAAGGCGGCTGGCTCATGCAAGGCTTGCACACTAACATCGACCTGCATGGCGTTGTCGCCGGCCGAAAGTGGTAACCGGTGCAATTGCAAGGGGGCACTGTGCGAGGCCGCTTGTTGCAAGGCCAGGGCTAGCGGAGCGCGCAGGCTGTCGCGCACCATGGCATGGAAATTCCAGTTGGCTTTTCCTGCGGCAGGCTCCAGGTATTTGCCGGTGCGCCCGCTGATGTACACAATATCGCCGGCACGGTTCAGGACCACAGCGGCAGGGGCGTACACCTGCAGTAGCACCTGATCGGCAGCCTGCTGCAAATTGTCCGTCGGTGGGGGTGCTTGTTTGTTAGTCGGCACCGGATGCTCCTTGGTCAATGTAGATAAAGGGGGAAACGAATGCACCGGCAGATTACGGGCACTGGCTACCAGTGGATCCTGGCGTTGATAGAAGCGTAGTTTTGCCTGCACAGGGGCAAATAAATCATGGTGGCGACCAATGGTTTCTGAACTGCCCAGCAACAAAATGCCGTTACTTCGTAGGCTGTAATGCAGTAATGGCAGTAATTTGCTTTGCAATTTAGCATCAAAGTAGATCAGCAGATTACGGCAGATAATCAAATCCTGCCGGGTGAAGGGTGGATCCAGGATCACGTCATGCTGGGCAAACAATACCATATCGCGAATATGTTGTTTAATCTGGTAGTCGTTGTCATGCCGAATAAAAAACTGCGCTAACCGTCTGCTGCAGACTTGCTCGGCAATAGTTAGTGGGTAGTGGCCACGCCGTGCCCGCGCAATGGCATCCGGGCTAAGATCGGAGGCAAAAATCTTTAAACTAAATCGTTGAAATTCAGGCTGTTGCTCTTGCAGCTGACAAAACACCATGGCTAGCGAGTAGGCCTCTTCACCGGTTGAGCAGCCGATACTCCAGGCCCGCAGCTCCGTTTGGTCGCTTTGTTGGTTGAGCAGTGCTGGCAAGGCACTTTCAGCCAGATAGTCCCAAACGGCTGTGTCACGAAAGAAATGAGTGACGCCAATCAGTAGCTCTTTAAACAGCAAGTCATTCTCTTGTGGGTTGTCGGCCAAAAAGCGGACATACTGCTGCATGCTATCAAGCCCATGAATGGCAATTCGCCGCTCGATGCGCCGAAGCAAGGTGCTGGTTTTATAGAGCGAAAAGTCATGTCCGCTATGGCGCTGCAGCTGGGTGATAATGTGCTGCAGTACGCTGGCTGATGCGCTATTTTGCAGTTCTGGCTGCCAGGTCTGACTTACTGTCATTGTTGCGGTTGACTCAGGCTGCGATTTCGAAGGTATCTGTGAAAGCACCGCCAGGATCCGCTCAGGCAGTTCAGCAGCTCTGGCGATAATATCGACGCAACCAGCTGCAATGGCGGATTCGGGCATCGAGTTAAACTGTGCTGAAGCAGGCTGTTGCACTGCCGTCAGGCCTCCTGCCGCTTTAATCGCCTGAGCGCCCAGAGTGCCGTCGCTGCCCATACCGGATAAAATAACCCCAATAGCAGTGTCGCCCAAAGCGCCGGCCAGTGATTGGAACAAGATATTGACCGGCAGCCTCATACCTCGTGGCTCGGTTGGCTTATTCAGTTTTAGCACGCCATCCTGTACGCTTAGCTCGGCATTGGGGGGGATCACGTACACCTGGTTGGCGGCAATAGCCATGCCTTCCTTCGCTTCCTGCACTTTCATGGTGGTGACCCGCTGCAGCAGTTCTGGCAACATCGCTTTTTGGGTTGGATCCAGATGCTGCACAATAATCCAGGCCAGTCCGCTGTCTGACGGGGTGTGTGACAAAAACTGATTGAGTGCATCGAGGCCGCCGGCCGAGGCACCCAGGCCGACGATATGGCTTGCGATAGCAGGGTTTGCAGAGGTATTCGCTACTTTCACTGAGTGCACACGCTTAGGTACATGCATGCAGCATGATCAGGATGCTTTGATGATCCGGGCTTAGCTGCATGGTCAGATGCAGATTGCACGGCGGCGCAGAGCTGCCATCATCAGCTGCGGTGGTCACAATCAGACTCGCACTTTGCCGGTTCCGTTGCACTCTGGTCAGCGCAGCCTTTAGCATGGGGCTGCAGCTTGCCGCCAGCAGCGATGGCAGAAAGCTGCCACAGATGGGCTGGTTAAGTGACTGCTGATGTGGTTGCACGACTTTGCTTACCAATAAACGGCTGGCGGCGGCATTGGCGTCTGTGATAATGCCATCCGGTCTTAGCATCAAACAGCCGAGCGGCACCATGTCAAACAACTGCCGGTAGCAGGCCAGTTGTTGGCTGGTCTCTCGTTCATTTTGTTGCAGTTGCTCCAGCTGCAGATCCAGCTCGACCTGATAGGTTTGCAATTCATGCAGCAGCTTAAGCCCATCACCGGCCGTGTTGGCCGAACTGCTTAGTCGGTATAGCACAGCCAGGGCATCGGCACTGGCGTTAAAGGCAGCACTTAAAGGCGCAGTTCCGGTTTTGAGTTGCTGCTCCGCTTGCTGGCGTAATTGAACTGTGTGTTGTGGCGGGACTATGGAATCAGGCATGCAAACCTTCGCTACCGTGAAGTTATGCTGCAGTATAGGCCGATTAGCGATTGGACGACACCGATTAATCGACAGCTCGGAGCTTTTGTTCTGCGCGAAGTGATATCTGCAGTACAACAAGTTCGTTGCAGGGATTCAAGGAACGGACCAATTGGATATTGCTATTACTTGATACTAACTGCAGACTTGCTGGGTGAGCGACAACAACAAAGGAAGGTAGTTATGTATGTCCTGTTTGGTATCGTTGGGTTATCCATTCTCGCATTGTTGGGGCTTCGTTTGTGGGATGAACGCGCTGATCGTATCGAATGGGCACTCTTGGCTACAGCTCAGCCGACCCGGTGTGCTGCCTATGATCCTGGTATGGTCGCAAATTTGCCTGAACCGGCGCAGCGGTTCTTTAATTTTGCCATTATACCTGGTACCCCTTTGCTGACTGTGGCCGAAATCGATATGGGGGGCGAATTTAGCCTTGGTAATCGGGACAATCCAAATTATCAACCGATGTTTGCCAGTCAAATACTGGCTGCCCCCTTGGGATTTGTTTGGAAGGTCAAGATGCCCGGAGTCGTATCGGTGTCTGGCTCTGATACAGGGCGTTGGACGCGCTTTCGAATTTTAGGATTAATTCCGGTTGCCCGCATGGGAGGCGATAGCAACCATACGCTTGCTGCGTATGGTCGCTATGTTGCCGAGGCCGTATTCTGGACACCGGCAGCTCTGCTACCAGGACCGGGGATAGTCTGGGAAGCGCGCGATAACAATACTGCCCGCGTCACTGTCACTCACAACGATTTGTCCCAGTCGGTTGACGTAAAGGTCGATACCAATGGGCGACCCGAGGTGGTGCAGTTCATGCGGTGGAGTGATGCGAATCCTGAGAAAATCCACCGCTTTCAACCTTTTGGAGGCTCATTGTCCGATTTTCGCGAAGTTCAGGGTTTTCGGGTTCCATTTGCTGTGGAAGCCGGCAACATGTTCGGCACGGACGAGCACTTTGTATTTTTCAAGGCAAGGGTTAACAATGTGCGCTTCTTAGCACCTGAGGCATGCAAGTAGCAGACACTCTGAAGTTGCAACTTGTTTGCGCTGGATCAAAGGCCGATGGTGCTGAATCCGTAGTATGCGCGGCAGTTATACAGATGAGCTATGTCATGCAATCACAGCAACCAGAATTACTATCGCCTGCTGGCAGTTTAAAAGCCATGCGCCTTGCCTTTGCCTACGGTGCCGATGCGGTCTATGCCGGCCAGCCGCGCTTTAGTTTACGGGTGCGCAACAATGAGTTTGATCTTCCGACTTTAGCGACCGGAATCGCCGAAGCGCATCAACTGGGCAAAAAGTTCTATGTGGTGGTTAATATTGCCCCGCATAACAGCAAGTTAAGCCGTTTTGTTGAGGATATGGCCCCTGTTGTAGCGCTTCAGCCAGATGCACTAATCGTGTCTGATCCTGGGGTAATTTACCTGTTACAGCAGCACTTTCCACATATGTCACTGCACTTGTCCGTGCAGGCCAATACAGTGAACTGGGCCGCAGTTCGGTTCTGGCAGCAGCAGGGGGTAGAGCGGGTCATTTTATCGCGCGAGCTGGCGGTCGAAGAAATTGCCGAAATTCGCCAACAGGTACCAGAGATGGAGCTGGAGGTTTTCGTGCATGGTGCTTTGTGCATGGCATACTCTGGTCGCTGTTTGTTGTCGGGTTATATCAACAAGCGGGATCCCAATCAGGGTACCTGTACCAATGCATGCCGCTGGCCCTATCAGGTACATGCCGCCACAGAAGATGCGGTAGGGCAGTTTAAACCCGTCAGCCAGCCGGTACTGATTGAAGAACCGGGTCGCCCCGGTGAGCTGATGGCCATGGAAGAAGATGAGCACGGTAGCTACATCCTCAACTCCAAAGACTTGCGTGCTATCGCTCATGTCAAAGCCTTGACTGAAATGGGGGTTCAGTCGCTGAAAATCGAAGGCCGTACCAAGTCACCCTATTATGTTGCGCGCACCGCTCAGGTGTACCGCCAAGCGATTGATGATGCAGCGGCGGGCAAGGCATTCAATCCTGAGCTGCTCAGCGAACTGGATGGCATGGCTAATCGTGGTTTTACCGAAGGTTTTTTACGGCGACACTTGCCGCACGAGTTGCAAAACTACCAGACTAGCCACAGCATTGGTGAACAGCTATTGGTCGGCGAGTTCATTGCAGAGCAGGATGCCGATGGCTTTGCGTTGGTTGAGGTGAAGAACCAGTTTGCCCTTGGCGATCACCTGGTGCTGATGAGCCCGGCCGGTAATCAGCGTTTTGTGCTTGAGGCCCTGCGTGACAAGCAAAACCACGACATCGTGCTGGCACCTGGAGCCTGTTATCAGCTTAAAGTGCATCTACCTCGGCGACAGTCGCTGCAACACGCCATGTTGCTGAAGCAACTGCAGCCGCTGGATGCGGGCTCAGAGCAACGAGCAGCAGGCTAGTGTATGACAGCGGTGATTGAAGTCAGCTGCATCAATTGTGACATGTGCGTGCTGGAGTGCCCGAACCAGGCGATTGTGATGGGTACAGAGCATTACCAGGTAGTGCCAGAGCTTTGCACCGAGTGCGTGGGGTTTTACGATGCACCCACTTGCATAGCAGTTTGTCCGATTGATTGCATCTATTTGGAATAAACCGACTCTTTTGCTTGAAACCACAGGGTACGCTCAATGTCTTCGGCCATTAAGGGCTTGCTAAACAAGTATCCTTGATAACGCTGGCAACCATAGCGTTTCAGGTAGTCAAATTGAGCCTTGGTTTCCACCCCTTCGGCGGTAATTTCAAGTGCCAGATCATTGGCCAGATGGATGATGGCTGGCAGAAGTTTATCCTGTTTGTTTTCATCAATGCGTTGAACAAAACTTCGGTCGATTTTGAGCCGGCTTACCGGCAACTTATCCAGGTAACTCAGCGAAGAGTAACCCGTCCCAAAATCATCCAATGAAATGGCAAAACCTTGTTCGGCTAAATGCCTTAATTGTTCAAATGAGCCAGAACCTGCTTGTATCAAAATACTTTCAGTGATTTCGATGACCAGTGCTTTATTGGGAAGGTCATGTTGCTGCATTCGTTCTAACAGTTGTTCACACAATTCAGGATCGGCTAAATCCTGGGCACTGACATTGATATTCAAACAAAGATCAGGCCATTTTTTACGCCATTGCTTTAATTGTGGCAATCCCAAATCCAGCATCTGGCGGGTCAGATAGCTTATTAAACCTTGCTCTTCCAACAACGGAATAAACAGCGCCGGCGATATAGTGCCTTGCTCCGGATGTTGCCAGCGGGCTAGTAGCTCAAAGCTAGCAAGTTTATTTTGGGCTGAAAAAATTGGCTGAAATACACAGGTAAATTGCTTTTTGCTAATAGCATGACGAATAGTTTGAGTGAGTTGCTGGCGCAAATCAATTTTTTGCTGTTGCTGTGGGTCATAGAATCGGTACTGATGGCCTGCTTTTTTTTTAGCTTCGTAAAGCGCTGTGCTGGCATGTTGAAGCAACGCATCGGGTGATTGCGGTTCGCTAACCAGGCAAATCCCAACGCTGGCAGTAAAATGAATGCTGACATCAAAGTTGATGGAGATTTGTTCTAACACCAGCAGCATGTGTTCGGTGAACTCAGCTGCCTGTTCTAAGGTAGTGAGTTGACGACAAAGCAGCCAGAACTCATCGCCACTTTCCCGATAAAGATGATCCTGTTCACTCAGCAGTTGGGCGAGCTGCCAGGCGACGGTTTGCAATACCAAATCGCCGGTTTCGCGGCCATACACATCATTGATTAAATGAAACTGATCCAGGTCCAGTTTCATCAGGCAGAGTGTGTTCTGCTGTTCTGAGTTTTTTTGCAACTCACGTTTAAGCTGCCAAAGAGTCGGTAGGGCAGTCAGTGTATCAATGTGTTGCATGAGCTCAGGACGCTGGATGACAGCACGCTGTTCCTGTTTTAATAGGCGGCTTCGTTTTACTCTCGCCTCTACAGTCATTAATAATCGCCAGGGCGCGATAGGTTTTTGAATAAAGTCATCACCCACAAGATCTATTACGGCCATATGCTCGGTAATGTCGTTTTGTTGAGACATAAAAATCAACGGTATATTGGCGAGTTCAGGGTGTTGTCGTACGATTTTACCCAGTTCAATGCCACTGCAACCATGAAGGTTTAAATCGATCAACATGAGTTCGGGTTTCATTTGTACAGCTAACTCGAACGCTGTTTTACCCTCTGTAGCGGTGGCAACCGTGTAACCTCCCATGCTTAAAGCATGACGATAAAACCGCAGCACATCCGAATCAGCATCTACCAGCAAGATCTGATAGGGCTCAGCCTTCTCTTTAAAAATAAGCTTATTAAGCTGGTGAAGGACTTGCTTTGCTTCCAGAGGTTTAAGCATTAAGTGCTGACAACCGGCTCTGGTGGCTGCAAGTCGTGCTTCAAAGGTATCCTGGTCGGTAAAGCAGATCACCGAAGGTTGATAACCCAGTTGATGTTGGCTGCTTCGGATGGCTTCGATGCTCAAGCAGTGTTGCTGATTCAGTGCTATACAACAAAGGACGACTTCTGGCTTGGTGCGTAACAGTGTGTCGTACAAGTTTGCTTCATCAGTTTCGATGATTAGGTTAAATTCATGGCCACCGAGCTCCAAAGCAAGTGCTTCAGCGGCCAGCTGCTCCGAATCAAACAGCAAAACACAAGGTGCGGCTATCCCTTGTGAATAGCAGCGCTGCTCTGAGTGGTTTAAGTTTTTGTTTTGATGTGTGCTGCTAAGTTGTTCTTGCAACACCTCCATGCAGTTGTGTTCCTGAATGCGTTGGGTCAATTCGTCGGTGAAGGGTTTTGCAAGCAAGTCAGCTAATTGACCTGCACTGTCCGTTACTCCCTTAAAGCCATAGACTTCAGCGGCACCGGCCAGTTTTCGGCACAATTGTCTTAACTCGTTACGGGCTGTAAAATCATCATTGGTAAGATACAGTTGCCAACATTGAGTGAGCTGGGTTGTTTTTTGCTGCAGGTTGGCTCGAAAGCTATGTTGCATATCCAGCCATTTACTGACATCGTCCTTAGGCATCTGTCTGTACTCCGACATCCTGAAAGTCCCTGAAATCTATACTAGCGGACATTCCTCCAGACAGCCTGAGTAAAGCTGAATATTACTCTGATAAATCTATGATATTTTTTGTCTAAAATTCTGACGAACTATATTGCATATGCTGGCATCCTTAGCGCGCCAGTTTTCCAGAACAATAAAAGTTTTTGCTTAAAAGCCTACAATAGGTTAGCATGGGACAAATGAGACATTAGGGTCTTTTCAGACGGTGGGGTACTGCCATGGGAATTCCGGTCACGATTGCAGATGATTCAGCCTTATCGCGTAAGGCTATCCGGCGTGCTTTACCGTTAGACTGGGATGTCGACATCCACGAAACTCAAAATGGTTTGGAAGCCATAGAAGCAGTGAATGCTGGCTTGGCCGAAATGCTATTTTTAGACTTACAAATGCCTATAATGAATGGCTTTGAGGTGCTGAAAGTACTGCATGATCATCATGAGAAAACGGTTGTCATTGTTATCAGTGCGGACATTCAGCCGGAAGCGCAAGCTTTGGTGATGTCCTTAGGCGCCTTTCGGTTTTTAAAAAAGCCTCTTCAGATGGTTGAGTTACGTGAGACCCTGTACGAAGTAGGATTATTATGATTAACCTTTCTGAAGACGAGCGTGATGCTCTGCAAGAAATCATGAATATTTCTATGGGGCAGGCAGCCAATGCAATGGCGCGTCTTATCCAAACCAAGGTAACACTTTCGGTTCCCGCCATTCGGACCATGACGCCGCAAGACTTTCAGGCCATGATTCACGGAATGTCCAATAGTTGGTTTGCCAGACAATCATTTTTAGGTGCTTTGCGTGGTGAAGTCATAACCAGTATACAAAAAAATGGCTGCGAAGCTATCGCCGAATTGATGGACTTTGAGTTGCCTCTGGATCTTAGTGCAACGGAAGAATTAGTGCTTGAAGTGACGAACATTTTATCTGCCGCTTGCTTACATGGCTTTACCAGTCAACTGGAGCTCAGTGCGCAATTGGCCATGCCTGCTTTTTATTATCCTGGAAAAATAACTCAAGGAGCTGATTGGTCTTCTATTTTGTTGATGGATGTTGACTTTCGAATTGAGCAAATGCAATTCGATACGCGTGTTTTGATTGGTTTAAGTGAAGGCTCAACCGACCAGTTGCTTATTCCTATTCGTGCTTTGCTGGAGTCGTAATGAAAAAAAACGAGCTCAAGCTAGAGCATGTGCTGGTGCAATTGCCGATAGCGGTGTGCATTATTGATGAGGCGAGAACCATTGTGTTTGCTAATGCTGCATTCTCCGGCGGTCTTACACTGCGGCAAGAGGACCTAACGGGGCGTTTGCTGGATGATGTGTTTCCGGAACAAATCCGTTTTTTAAAGCGGAAAATCAACAGTGTGTTTGCCCTGAAAAATCCAAGCTTTAGCTACTGGCAGCAGCGTCCGCATGTCTTTCCAATGAGTAGCAGCCGCCCCATTACCGGTGACGAGTCTGCGATGTACCAAAATGTGCAATTTATCCCACTTTTAGACCCGGCAGACGAGGTTTCACACCTGTGCATGGTGATTTCGGATGTCACCGCCGAGGCCATCTACTTTTTGCAGCAAAGTGAGCTAAAAGCAGCATTGGAAGAAGAACACCAGCAGTTGCAAAAGCTGCATGCTGAACTGAAGCAGGCGCAACAGCAAATGCTGCAATCAGAAAAGATGGCCTCTATCGGCCAGTTGGCAGCAGGCGTTGCCCATGAAATCAATAATCCGGTAGGTTTTGTTCGCTCCAATTTAGAGACCATGCAGGACTATACCTCTAAGCTGATAAACGTGATGGAACGACAGCAAAAAATTATTCAGAAACAAGCCGAACCGCGGTTTATCGCCCTTCTTAATGACTTATACGAACGTTTAGGCGTCGCGTTTATTCAGTCGGATTTACCCGAACTCATTGAAGAGTCGCTGGCAGGAACTGAGCGCGTTCGCAGCATCGTCAAAAGCCTGCGTGACTTTGCTACCTACGATGATGAAGGCTGGGTCGGACTTGATTTGTCGGCAGTGATACGTTCGGCCCTGGCATTGCTGGAAAACGAGATCAAATACAAAGCGAAAGTGGAGCTGGAGCTTCCTGAACAGAATGCACTGATTTGGGCCAAAGCAGCCTCCATTCGGCAGCTGCTGTTTAATGTGATTCTAAATGCCTTACAGGCGATGCAGCCAATGGGCCTGTTGAAAATTCGCTGCACACTGCAGCAAGGCAGCATAGAGCTGATGATTCAGGACAATGGCTGTGGTATGGACAGTGACACCTTGTCGCGGATCTTTGAACCTTTTTTTACCACCAAAATGGTTGGGCAGGGCACAGGTTTAGGATTGGCTGAAGTTTACAATATAGTGCAGGAACATGATGCAACTATGCAGGTAGAAAGTCAGCCTGGTGCCGGGACTTCTTTTCGGTTTTGTTTTAAAGGTTTTCGGGGTTGATATGCAGCAAGAACACCATCCTAACCAACGAGATACCGGAAGCGAATTAACGGATATTCTGCTGTCTATTGCCGAGCGCTTTATTAATGTGCCTCTGGCTGAAGCCGAGCTCCTGATTGCCGACACCCTGGAGCAGATGGGCCGTTTTGTCGATGCCGACCGGGTTTATATTTTTTCATACGACTTTGAGCAAAATACCTGCAGCAATACGCACGAATGGTGCGCAGAAGGTATCAGCGCGGAAATTGAACAGTTACAAAATGTGTCGATCGTGCACATTCCACAGTGGTTGAATGCGCACCTCAAGGGGGAGCAGATGCTATACCCCGATGTACCAGCCTTACCAGACAATGATCCGATTAAGGCCATTTTGGCGCCACAGGGTATAAAAAGCATCATCACTATTCCGATGCGGCATCAGGGCAAATTAATCGGTTTTGTTGGTTTTGACTCGGTACGTCGATTTCACCACTACGATCAACAGGAACGCAAACTACTGACTGTGTTTGCTCAAATGCTGGTGAACCTGAAAGAGCGTATGGAAACCATGCAATTACTGGATACCGCCAAGCAAGCGGCAGAGTCTGCTGCTCAGGTAAAAGCACAGTTTCTTGCCAACATGAGCCACGAATTACGCACGCCACTCAATGCCATTACCGGCTTTAGCGAGTTAATGCAGGCACTGGATTTGCCAGCCCAGGCCAAGAGTTTTAACCAAAAAATCCAGCAGGCGTCGTCTCACTTGTTGTCGGTCATCAACGATATTCTGGATTTATCGAAAATTGAAGCCAATAAGCTTGAGCTAAAACCAGAGCCTGTGCGGTTATCTCGTCTGATGTTGGAACTGGACGACATGATGCAATTGCAGGTGCAGCGCAAAGGTTTAAGCTTGCAGGTCTCGGTCGATCCGGCTCTACACCAGCCAGTGATGCTTGATGCGCTTCGCTTTAACCAGGTGATGATTAACCTGGTTGGCAACGCCATTAAGTTTACTCAGTATGGCCGAGTGACGGTGGAGTTTCGCGTGCTGGAAAAAGACAGTGATGCCGTCACCCTGGAAGTCGCAGTGACCGATACCGGTATTGGTATGAGCGAGGACAGCATTGCCCAGCTATTTCATGCCTTTCACCAACTTGATACCAGCATAACCCGCCAGTTCGGTGGCACTGGCCTTGGGCTGTTCATCAGCCAGGGGTTGCTCAACAAAATGCAGAGCGCGCTCAAGGTGCAATCCACGCCAAGTGAGGGCAGCTGTTTCTCATTCCAACTGCGCTTGCCTTTTGCTGCTACCATTGAGTTAACCGATAATGCCTCTTTAGCACCTGCTGGTCAATTGCAAGGGCAGGTCCTGCTGGTGGAGGACGACAGCACCAACCGTTTATTGCTGCGAAAAATGCTGGAGCGGCTGGGTCTTTCGGTTCGTGAAGCCGAACATGGCAAGGCCGCCCTGGCTGCTGTAGCACTGCAGGAGCCCGACATCATTCTGATGGACATTCAAATGCCTGTGATGGATGGTCTTACTGCCACCAAGCTGCTGCGCCAACAAGGCTTTCGCAAACCGATTTTGGCATTGTCTGCCGGGGTGATGCCGGAAGACATTGAGCGCAGTCGCAACCATCAGCTCGATGATCACTTAACCAAACCCATTACGCTTCAGGGTCTGCGGGATGGTTTAAGTCGCTGGCTGGCTTCAGACTCACAATCAACCCCTCTGGCATTGGGAAATGTGGTTGCACTGGTTGGGGAGGAGGGGCTGGCAGAAGTGTTGCAAGATTATCTTGTGTCTTTGACCAAAACCATGGCCGAAATGCAGCAAGCGTATTGCGCAAGTGACTTTGTTGCACTGGCTTCCTTATGCCACCGATTAAAATCGTCAACCCGCTTTATAGGGGCTGAGGCTGTAGCCATGGCATTGGATGTGATGGAAAAGCAGTTACAGTGTGAGCAAAGTGCGACACCTGATGAATACGAAGCGCTTCAGGCAAAGCTTTTATCTCTTAACAACACAGTCAGTGAGGCGCTTGCCAACTACAACTGAGCAGGACTGACTGGCAGTTGCACTTCAAAACAGGTGTGGCCATTTTGTTGTGGTTTCAGTGATAGCGTGCCATTTAATTCTTGCACGGTGTGGATACATAGCGCTAAGCCTAATCCCTTTTGATGAGATACAGCTATGTCATTTGGGTGTTGCAGCTCTTGCAGTAAAGTCGGAGTAACCCCCAAACCATGATCGATCACGCGTAACAAAACATGTTGTTGCGTCTCATCCACTAAGGCCTGCATTTTAAGCGGGGGCTTGCCGTGTTCCATCGCATTTTCCAGCAGTCCAAAAAGCACCTGGACCAGTTTGGCCTTGTTAGTCTGTACCTGTAACGCGCCATGGCACTCAATCTCCACAGGGATCAGCTGATGGTGAGTGCTCTTCAGAAGCAAGGCAACTGATTGCAGCAGCGTATGGAGATGAACCGGTGCATTGCTGGTACTGTCATGGTGATGGAATAAGGTGAGTTGCTTGACCACGGCTTCAATTTTTCGGGCCGAGCTCTCTGTTTCAGCAACCAGTTGTTTGGCATCGAGCAGCAGTTCCGGAAACTCGGGAGTAAGCTGAGCAATTGCCTGCATGGCTTGTGCAGGGATCACCTTAGGCAGGGTATCTATATAATGCTGAAGCAGTTGCAGGTTGCACAAAGTTGAACCCAAGGGGCTGTTAATTTCATGGGCTAAACTTTCTGCCAACTTGCCAAAGCTGGCCATGCGCTGTTGTTGGATTAACGACAATTCCTGTTGCTTGAGCTGGTGCAATGCCTGCTCAAGTTGTTGGTTTTTCTCTGCCAGCAGCTGCATCAACTGCTGGCGCTCCTGATGCGCTTTGCGCCGCTCAAAATGCGCGGCCAAATGGGTTGCAACGTACGCAAGCAACTCCAGATCGGCCGCTTGGTAATGCACGTCGCTCGAGTAACTCTGTATGACCAGCACACCTAGAAGCTCATCTTCAAGCTGCAAAGGCACGCCCAACCAGCTGACAATGCTGTCAAGATGGCCAAGTACGCGGGAAATATCGCCTTGTTGCATTAGCTCTTGAATGTCTGCGGCATTGAGCAGCACGGGCTGACGTTGACGAATCACATAGGAGGTAATGCCATCCCCAAGCGCAAAATGTTTGATGGCAGGGCAGCTGTCTTTTTGATCAGCGAAATAAGCGATTTCCAGCGATGACTGGCTAGGATGGTACAGCACAATCATAAAGTTATCGCAGTGCACCAGTTGGTGCACACATTGGTGCAATCTGGCAAAGTAGGTGGTTTCTGCCAAATCGGCATAACTGAGTTCAGAGATGCTAAACAAGGTTTTGGATAAACCGGAAAGCTTGTCCTGTTCAGTTGCCATGGCGCGCTGCCTTAAAGATAGCCATCGGTATCATCGTTGCTAAGGTCAGCTTGTTTCGGGAGCATGATCATAAAGCTGGTACCCTGATTGAGTTGACTGGTCACCTGAATGTTGCCGCTGTGTTGCTCAATAATGGCTTTGGAAATGGCCAGTCCCAGTCCGGTGCCTTTGCCAACGGCTTTGGTGGTGAAAAAAGGATCAAATATCTTGTTCAGGGTGTCTTCAGGGATGCCACAGCCATTGTCTTTAATTTCAATATAGGCGTTGTCCTTATCCTCGCATAAGGTAATTTGAATGAGTCCTCTGTTGTCATCGCAGGCTTGGGCCGCATTAACCAGGATATTCAGCAATACCTGTGACAGTTGAGCGGAGCGAGCCGTGACGACAATATTTTGGGTGCCGTAATTTTTTTCAACCTGTGCGCTGTATTTGATTTGATTCCAGGCTACCCGCAAGGTGTTGTCAATCAGTTCAGCCAGATTAATGTCATCCACTTTACTTTTATCCGGATGTGAGAATTGCCGCAAGCTTTTGACGATGTCTTTGACCCGCGTCGCTCCCTCAGTCATTTCGGCCATAATGTCGTCGGTATCGACGCAAATGGCCTGGTAACGGAAATGATCAAGTATGGACTGGGCTTTGTCGACAGAAACTGCTTGCTTTAGAGCATCGATTAACTGATGCAGCTGCTCATGGTTGTAGGCAAGGTTCTGAATATTGCTGAGAACATAGCTAAGCGGATTGTTGATCTCATGCGCAACACCAGCCGCCATTTGGCCCAGAGAGGCCATTTTCTCCGAGGACATCAGCACTTTTTCAATCTGATCTTGCCGGGCTTGCAGTTCTTTTTGTTGTTCTTGCAGGCGGCGTTTTTCTACCTGACTGATGGTACTGCCGGCAAAGCTGGAAAACTGCTGCAATAACGTTAGATCATGGGGCCCAAAGGCAGCACGTTGAGACGAAAAAATCCACAGTTGGTAGTCTGCAAACTGCGTTCGGATGTCGATCCCCAGGAGTGAATGCATCTCGGCCCAGGGAGATGCCAAAGACAATGGCTCGTCAAACAGCAAAGGAATGTGAAAGGCATTCAGCGGGCGCTCCATACCTTTTTGGTGGATGTGCTGCACAATGCTGAGTGCGCCAATACTATCGGACTCTGTGCAGCTGACTGGCAATAACTGGGTTTGATCCTTACTTAACTGGGTCATGATGGCAGCATCGAAATGCAAGGCCTGGTGCAATAGCCCAAAGAATTGTGCAAACAGGGCATCGATGTCGTCGGTCGTTAAAATAACATGCAGGCCATCCAGAATCAGGGTCTGCAGCAAGTGCACCTGTTCCAGCTCCCGATTCTTGATTTGAAGCTGATGCAGTTTATCCAGTAAGCTCTCATCAGGTTTCAAGATCACCTCCAAACAGCGTGCAAGAAATCATTAAGTTGCCATGGCGACTTTCGCCATCGCTGAAGGTTCCTTGTTCACCAAAGGTAAAGCCCATAATAAACGGCAGGTCGGGAAGTTCTGCTTTCATTGCCGCCTGAACTTCAGCCATGGCATTTTGAATGGCCAGCATGCAGCCACCACAAAAAATGATGATGGCTCCCTGCAGTGGCAACATGCCCCGCAGCTCGGCAATATCGCGGGCGGTTTGAATGACCTGAGGCCCACGTTCAATCAGTTGATCCTTTGTGCCGGATGCCAGATGCAAGGTTTCGCCTTCATGCACTTCTGAAAATAAATCCAGACAGCCATTGGATGCCATCGCCGGGTGACTAAGCAGCAGCAATGGGATATCGCTGCTGCTTTCCAAGCGAGCTAAGGGCGTCATGGTGGATGCTGCCAGCACATTGCCGTCTTCAAACGTAGCGTGACCACGTTGTTTGCGCCAGGTGTTGATGATGTCGACAGCCGGCTGGCCATCGATTTTTTGCAATTTCCTTCCGGTGACTTTTGTCACAGTGCCCGACAGCCCGGTAAGCTCGTAGCCACTGCCAAAATAGCCGAGCACGGGTACCGATGGATAGAGCACCGCAATAATAAAGCCTTCAGACAGTTTTTGGTTGCCATCATGCAGCCCCCACTGTCCTTCGATACTGTTGTCTGCGCTGCTGCCGCCAAAAACCGGGACTTTGGTGCCAACGATGTCCTGGATACCCAGCAACACCTGCTCCTCTTGCCCTGGTGTTTGAAAGCACCAAATCAGCTGGGGAGACAAGTGACCGCGACCACTTTTTTTCATGGCACTAAGTAGCGTGTTGGCAGCAGCTGAGCGGACGTTGGTGGCTTCCTGGCTGCTGGCCACACCATAAAAGCCTGCTTTGTCGCTAAAGCGCAGCACACTAATGCTATGCTTTTGCAAGGAAAGCTGTTGTTCATTGGCGCTGCCCAAACAAGAGCTGGCCAGCAAGCAGGGCGACGTCAGATTCAGATCGTCCGGCAAGGCTTTCAGCAGGCTGGCTTCACAAAAGCCAATCAAAAATTGACGGTTGTTATTGGCAAGCAGTTGCTTGAACTGCTCTGCTGCCTCAGTCGTGCTTGATGCGTTGATATGATGGCTGTCGATGGCAAACATTCAGGCCTCGCTTGGCGCATTCGGCGCCTCAGATGCTGTTGCTGTGGTTTCTGCCGGAGCAATATCAATCTTCAATTCTTGATGGTGTTGACGTTGGTATTTTTTCAGTTTATCAATCAAAGCGGGCGTCAGTTCACAGCCTTTTGGCAGCAACAGGATTTTGGTTTCATTGTAAAGCGTTGAGCGCAGCCGCATACCTGGTTTGAGTTCATCGATGCTGTAACCATCGCGAATGCTGTTAATAAAAATATCGCGGCTTTTTTTATAACAAGCCTCAAAAGCAGTGATCACATCCGGGTCATACAAGCTATGACTGGCTCGCACAATCATATCGCAGGCCTCTTTGGGCGTTAACACCTTGCTGTAACTTCGGCGGGTCATCAGCAACCAATAATCTCTGGCCACCGCCAAAATTCGGGCTGGCAGAGGGATGTGTGTTTCTTTTAGCTCGGCCGGGTAGCCGGTGCCATTAAAGTGCGCATACTGGCAGCAGATACCCTCTACCACAGCACGCAAATGAGGGGCAGGTGATAGGATCAACTCGGCATGCGAGGCGTGCTCCATAAATTGCTGTTTTTCCAGTCCTTCCAACTGGTGATAGGGTTTTCTCAATAAATCAGCCGGTAGTCCTATCATGCCAATTTCATGCAGCAGGGCAGTTAAAGCTACGCTTTCAATGTCTTTGGGGGGCAATTGCATTTTTTCAGCCATGGCTTTAGCCAGGTTGGCCACATTGACAGCAAAGCCGGCACTGATGGAAGGGTGAATGCTGATCACGTTGTACAGAATATCGAGGTTATTTTGCTTTTCTTGCTCAGAGCGTGCCATGCTGGCCCTAAGCTGTGCCAGCGTTTTTTTGAGCTGGGCGGTCCGTTGATGCACCATCTCCTCAAGATTGTGATTGAGCTCCTTCAGCTCATTGTTTTGCTGACTTATTTGGTGCTGCATCCGTTTATTGGCTTGCTCCAAATGAAACAGCTTTAAGCCATCTTTGACGGTATTGAGCAAATCTTTGTTGTTCCATGGTTTTTGCACATAGCGGTGAATACGGCCATCGTTGATGGCAGCAATGGTCGACGCCATATCGCTGTAACCGGTCATCAGAATTCGGTAAGCATCGGGTTGGATCTCCAAAGCTTTTGCCAGAAATTCAGCACCATTCATTTCGGGCATGCGCATGTCTGAAATAATCAGATGCACTTGTTTTGACTTAAGTATTTTGATTGCATCCTGGCCGTTGTTCGCCAGCTCGATGTCCAGACCAACCGGGAAAAACAACCGTTTTAGAGCGCTTAAAATGCTTTGCTCGTCATCAACGCACAGCATCACAGGTTTTTTAGCGGTTGCAGCGGTCATGATAAAGCCCTCTTAGTGGCGTATTTGTCTCATTTGTCGCAATCAATGTAAATGTATGCTATCCTCGACA
>NZ_JAFIFQ010000027.1 GCF_020831925.1 Alkalimonas sp. | reverse complement strand
CCTACAAGCCTCACCCATGGAAGGTTATTGGGATGAAAGAAAGAGTTGTGAATGACTACGCTATTGCTCTGCAAAACTCCCGCTCACGAAGGGTTCTTAGGTGAACTCATTTCGGAAAGATCGTATTCAGCTTTCATCGTACACCACCTTGATAATGCTTACGCTCATTGCCTGTTGCGAAGCTCATTGTCTTACCCTAAAAAACAAGCTCCAAAATAGCTTACTGCAATTGTTGTTGCAGCCAGGTTTTCATATCCTCGAAAGATTCATTGAAAACATTGTGGCCGGCATCCGGATAGATGTGCAGCTGATGCGGCTGCTCCCGTTGCTGCAGCAACTTCGCAAAGCGTGTGGCATTGCTGACATGCACCCGCTCATCTTGCTCGCCATGCAAAATCAGGATCGGCAGCTCGGCAGGAATTTCATCCAACCAGTGCACGACTGAGCGCTCAGCCAATGCTTGCTCTTTACGGTTGGCATAATCAGGGATCCTGGCCTGATACACATTTTCCATTTCAGCACGAAACTCGAGCTCTTTCTCTAAATCGATCACACCTACCGAGAACACCAACGCCTTAACCTCTGGCATATTGCGCACCGCCATCAGGCTTTGCATACCTCCCCGACTGACGCCCCACATGGCAATCTTGCTTTGATCGGCCATTGGCATCTGCTGAATAATCGGCAATAAGGCTTCAACATCAGCCACATCGGCACCACCAAATTCATCCTGCTCACGGTAATTGCTGGCAATGACAATATAGCCCTGCTCTGCCCAGGTAATTAAATGCTGGTAGATAAATGGAAACCGTAGAGCACCAAAACCGGCATTGCCACCACGGTTATAAATCAAAACCGGCAAGGGCCGCTCTGCTTTATCCGGGTGAACCGGCGCCAGAACCACGCCACGAACTTCGACATCGTCTACCAAATACATAAAGTCACGGCAGTAAACAGTGTTCACCCGCTGCTCAAACTGCGGTTGCGTAAACACACGATTCACTCGCTCCTGCTGCTCGGCAGGCATTTGCTCTAAACGTTGTGCCAAAGTGACAGAGCTCTCAAATGGGCCGCGAAAACAATTGGCCGTCGTCTGAATAGACTCATGCCCGCTAAAAGGCTCTGCCTGTGCAACAGACACCGACAGCAACAAAGCCATTCCTAGCAACCATTTCATCGTATTTCCTTTCTCATTATTTTCAGCATCGAAAAAACTAACACAAGCAAGTATTTGCAACAACCCATAAATAGATTGTTATCATCACAGGCAGAAGGTGAGTGAACTGCGAAAGGAAATTGGCTTTAGGGACGCAATCAAGCGCCCTTCAAGCCTATCTACGGATTTACTAAGATTTGTGTAACCGAGCCAGTAGGCTGGAGGTATCCCAGCGGTTGCCGCCCATGCGCTGCACTTCGCTGTAGAATTGATCCACCAAAGCAGTCACTGGCAGGTGGCTGCCGTTCTTACGGGCTTCGTTCAGCGCTATGCTGAGATCTTTGCGCATCCAGTCGACGGCAAAGCCAAAGTCGTATTCGCCTTTGAGCATGGTTTGATAACGGTTTTGCATCTGCCAGGACTGAGCGGCGCCTTGGGAAATCACCTCCACCACAGCGGCCGCATCCAGGCCGGCGTTTTGAGCAAAATGCAGCCCTTCGGCAAGCCCCTGCACCACACCGGCAATGCAGATTTGATTGACCATCTTCGCCAATTGGCCGGCACCGGCCGGGCCCAGCAACTTGCAGCAACGGGCATAGGCCTGCATCACCGGTTCTGCTTTGGCGTAGGCATCGCTATCACCGCCGACCATGATGGTCAACACGCCGTTCTCGGCACCAGCCTGGCCACCGGATACCGGCGCATCCAAAAAACCAATACTCTGCTCAGCACAGGCCGCTGCCAGTTCACGAGCCAGCTCTGACGAAGCCGTGGTGTGATCAATCAGGACGGAGCCAGGCTGCATGCTGGCTAACACGCCATGTTCGCCATAGAAAACCGAGCGCACATCATCGTCGTTACCGACACACAGAAACACCAGCTCAGCATCTTTAGCCGCTTCAGCCGGAGTGCTGCCATGCTGACCACCGTATTGCTCAGCCCATTGCTGAGCTTTACTGGTGGTGCGGTTGTACACGCAGGTAGCATGGCCGTTTTTCTGTAAAAAGCCCGCCATCGGATAACCCATGACACCCAACCCAATAAAGGCGACTTTTTTGCTGTTTGCGGAATTTGTCATACCAGTGTCTTACTTCTGTCGTAAACTAGGGAATGGCGCTAAGCGTACAAAGATGGCCGACAAAAAGCAAAAACCTTTTGGGGGAGAACGGATGAACAACCTGCATCACTTTTCGGTGAACGATGCACAGGGCAATAGTGTCGATTTATCGCAGTACAAAGGCAAAACGGTGCTGGTGGTGAACACCGCCAGTCAATGCGGCTTTACGCCGCAATACCAGGAGCTGGAAGCGCTCTATCAAACCTATAAAGATCGCAACTTTGTGATTCTGGCCTTTCCCTGCAATCAGTTTGGGGGTCAGGAACCTGGCTCGGATCAGGATATCCAGCAGTTTTGTCAGCTGAACTATGGGGTTAGTTTTCCGGTAATGGCAAAAGTCCAGGTTAACGGTCCTGAAGCCGAACCCCTGTTTGAATTCTTAAAGAATCAAGCCCGTGGCTTGCTGAAAACCCGTGCCATTAAATGGAACTTCACTAAGTTTTTGGTGAATGCCAAAGGCGAAGTCGTAAAGCGCTATGCACCGCGTACCAAGCCGTTGGCGCTTCGGCAAAGCATCGACGAATTGCTCAACCAATAAAGCTTGGCTTGATCGAACGCAACAATAATTGCACTGCTTTTGCTACACTGTGTACAAACTTAACAAGGGACATCCGATGAAAGTTACCGTATACAGTGCCAAAAAGTACGATCAACAGGCCTTTAGCCGTTGGGCCGATGCCAGCCTGGAGTTTCATTATCTGGAGCTGAAATTGAGTGCGGACACCGTGGCACTAGCCGCTGGTAGCACCGCCATCTGCGCCTTTGTCAACGACGACTTGTCGGCGCCTGTCCTAACAGCCTTGCATGCTGAGGGTGTGCGGATGATTGCCTTGCGCTGTGCTGGTTTTAACAACGTTGATTTGGATAGCGCCAAGCAGCTGGGTATTCAGGTAGCGCGGGTGCCTGCCTACTCACCGGAGGCCGTAGCAGAGCATACTGTCGGCATGATGCTGACACTGAATCGTAAGCTGCATAAAGCCTACAACCGGGTACGGGATGATAATTTCTCCCTGGATGGCTTGCTCGGTTTTAATATGCATGGCAAAACGGTGGGCCTGATAGGTACCGGCCGTATTGGCAAAGCCACTGCTAAAATTTTGCTTGGTTTTGGCTGTACGCTGGTCTGCCACGATCTGTACGAAGATGCCGAACTGAAGCAGCTGGGTGCGCACTATGTACCGCTACCCGAGTTATACAGAGCAGCCGATATCATCAGTTTACACTGCCCGCTTACGCCAGAAACCCGTTACCTCGTCAATAAAGATAGCCTGGAGCTGATGAAGCACAATGTGATGCTGATCAACACCAGTCGTGGTGGCTTGATCGATACCAAAGCGGTCATTCAGGCGCTTAAAAGCCGCAAAATTGGTTATCTGGGGCTGGATGTGTACGAGCAGGAAGCGGATCTGTTTTTTGAGAATCTGTCAGAAATGGTGATTGATGACGATGTCTTTAAGCGTCTGCTGACCTTCCCGAATGTGCTGATTACCGGCCACCAGGCTTTTTTTACTGAAGAAGCAATGCAACAAATCAGCCAGATCACCAGTGAGAACCTGGTTGCTTTCTCCAAAGGAGCAGCCAGTGGTAACGAGCTTTGCTAATACAGGGACAAGCGCTCCAAATAGCCCATAAAAAAACCGCTCAAGCGGTTTTTTTATGCTGGAAAATATAGCAGGCAGTTACTCAATCAAGTCTTTTGGGATACTGGCACGCAGCCCTGACCAAATTTTACCACTTTCCCAACCATATTTACGGACCACAGCTATCACTTCATCGTGACGGCCTGCCTCAGCATAAGCACGCAATTCTTTGTAATAGCTGCGGGCCAGCTCTCGGGCTTCTGGTTGGGAAAAGTAAAAACGGGCAATTTTATTGTACAGACCACGAAAGCCATTGAGGATCAGCACGTAAATCCGGTTGGATGAGTGCAATGCCAGTTCATGATTTAAATTGTAATCAAAATCTGCAAAAGCTTCCGCCGTATCCGGTAACTCATCGGCACCTGCAAAAGAGGCCATGGCTTCTTCACGATGGGTTTTGATGGCACCACGAATGTAGATCGCGCTGATATTGGTACGGGCTGATAACAGCTCGTTCACCAGATCCGGCATCTGATCCTGATCTAATCGCGCCAGCGTTTCCAGAATATTCAAGCCTGAAGTTTCCCAGAAATTATTCACTTTGGTTGGCTTACCATGCTGGATGGTCAACCAGCCATCACGTGCTAGTCGCTGCAGTACTTCACGGAGGGTGGTTCGGGTGACGCCAATCAGCTCAGACAACTCACGCTCAGCGGGCAAGATAGAGCCTGGGGCAAACTTGCCATTCCAGATTGAGTCAACGATGTATTCTTCTGCAAAACCGGCCGGGCTTTGTGCTTTGATAAGATTGGTCATCCAGGAAGGTCCACTTTTGCTGTGATTATTTTAAATATCGACTGATTGTACCAGAGAACCGCCAGTGCACAAGGGGTGCCACCATTTTGGCTGGCTTTTGGTGCCATAGTTGTAACCTGGTTCACAATGACATAGAGTAAGTGCCTCAAAACTAGACTTTTCCCGGAGCCTGACTGATGTTTGAGTGGCTGAAGAAATTCTCGAAGCAGCGGCTAAGCTGGCTGTTGTTATTTTTGACCGCATTAGGGCTGGAACTGGCTGCTCTGTACTTTCAATACGGGATGGGCCTGGAGCCTTGCATTCAGTGCGTTTACATCCGGGCAGCCGTAGCCGGTATTCTATTGGCAGCCTTACTTGGCCTGATGGCTCCTGGCAGTGGGCCGATACGGGTACTGGCCTGTATGGGCTGGCTGGCAGCGGCTATCTATGGTTGGATGGAAGCGCGTAAGCTCAGTGAGATTGAGCAGTTGATTGCCGATGGAGGATTTTACAGCTGTGCTTTATTTGCGGATTTCCCGGATTGGCTGCCGCTGCATCAGTGGCTACCCGCTATCTTCGATCCAACCGGGCCTTGTGGCGCCATTGACTGGCAATTTGCCGGTGCTTCGATGGCAGACTGGATGCAGTGGATCTTTGTAGCTTATGCGCTGATGGCTGTGCTGGTACTATTATGTCAAGGCGTACGGCTGACTACGAACCCTTATAAGGGTTAATTGGTTCCGCAGAATCAGACGCATAAGCACCTGATTCTGCAAAACAAATTACTCAACGATTGCCAGCAACTCAACATCAAATACCAAGGCGCTGAATGGCGGAATGGCGTGGCCTGCACCGCGCTCACCGTAGGCCAGTTCGTGCGGAATATACAGACGATACTTCGCGCCCACCGGCATCATTTGCAGTGCTTCGGTCCAGCCCGCAATCACACCAGATACCGGGAATTCAGCCGGCTCACCACGTTGGTAAGAGCTATCAAATACAGTGCCATCAATCAGAGTGCCGTGGTAGTGGGTACGAACGGTCGACTCACGTCCAGGCTTATCGCCAGCACCGGCATTCAGTACTTCGTACTGCAAACCAGATGCGGTCACTGACACTTCAGCGCGTTTAGCATTTTCTGCCAGGAAGTCTTCACCCACTTTAGCCGCTTGTTCTGCCTTCTCAGCCTGAGCTGCTTGCATGCGCTGGCTGATTTCAGTGAAAGCTGCACGAATCAAGTCTTCAGATACGGCCGGGGCTTCGCCCTGAAAGGCAGCTTGCAAACCAGCTGCCACGGCATGGATATCCAGGCCATCAAAAGGATTATCAGCCAGTTGCTGACCCATTTGCAAACCGATGCCATAACTGGCGTGCTGTTCTAACGATGTGTATTGTTCAGACATAAAACTCACTTTGTGATTGACGCTGTAGCTACAGCAAAGAAAGCCTATAGTACCGCAAACCAGGCCTGCTGTCAGGCCGCTAGGTGCTGAACCTGCTGCCAAAGGCCAGTAACCAGCTGTTGATCGTCCGGGTTGAGCTCCCCATTGGCAATGGCTTGCGTCAGGCTTCGATCCACTTGCGCCAGCAGATCTTGCTGGCTAAAAGGCTCTGCAGCCACTTCCAGAGTGCCAACCGCCAGGTCAAAATGCCCCCGCAGATAACCGGCAGCAAACAGCTCGTCGTCGCTGGCTGTTGGGATCATTTGATCAAAATAGTCGGCCACAGCCGAGATAAAGCGCGTGCTGTCCATCAATCTGCCTCTCCTAATCGATACATCACATAATCGTTGTAACCGGTCAGCACCGGGATCAACCCCTGCAACTGCTGATCCAGCACAGCATCGCCGGTATCGGCCAATAGGGGTCTGCCGGATAGTTGCTGCAATTTGGTCTTGGTCGCAATCAGCCAGATATTATCGCGACCAATGGCCCGGATCACATCCGGCGAGAGCTGTTGATTGCCACGACCAAACACATGGCCCTGACCACCAATCAGCGTGATGACCAGCTTGCTCGGCCGGTCTTTGACCAGCGCTAACAACTGGCTGGCGGTGACATCCCTGGCAATCAGCTGGCCATTTTCTACCACATCAACGCCCAACAAGGTGTTGTCCAGGCCAAGCTGCTGCATCACTGCTGCAACGGTCGAACCTGACCCCATCACATAGCGCACGTCTTCATCCATCTGGCTGACTACCCAGGCAGCTAAATCATCAAGTACCAGCTCTTCCGATTCACGCCCGCCCATTTTCACACTTTGCACATACTGCAAAGCTGCAGGAATAGACAGCTCACCAAAGCGCCGGGCTTTGACCACGCCCTGACGAAAGGCCTGCTCGTCAATGTCCATCACATCCGCCTGACGCATGGAAACCAGTTCGCCCCGCACCAGGCTGGCGACCAACTTGCCAGCAGCCGTCGGGCTAATGGCATAGACACCGGAGTGTATTTTGCAGCCAGCTGGAATACCAAGAGCTGTCACCTGCTCTGGCAACACGGCACAGATATTGCGGGCGGTGCCATCACCACCGGCGAACAACAGCAAGTCAATGCCATCAGCGGCCAAAGCCCGGGCAGCGGCTTCGGTATCTTCAGCCGTGGTCGGCTCAGTGATAGCTTGGTAACAGACTTTGCAGTGAAAACCGAGTTGCTCTGCCAACTGCTGCCCCATAGTACCCGCCACCGTTTTAATCAGCAGTCGATCTTTTAGCGCCATCAACTCACTCAGCGCAGTTTGGCTGCGCTTACCCGCCAAAGGCTCAGCACCTAGCGCCAGCGCCTGCTCGGCCACGCCATCGCTACCCTTTAAGCTAACGCTGCCACCCAAGCCGGCCAGCGGATTGATAATCAAGCCTAAACGAAACACCGACGACATAGCTCTCCCCTGCCCCTTAGCTGCAATGGCGCGCATTGTACCCGCTCGCCCCACTTTTTCCCAGTAGCAGTACTTGAGTTGCTGCATGAACTACCCTAGAGTTGTGGCACGAATTGACTGCCTGAAAGCCCACTATGTCCAAGCATGCTGACACTTTGGATCTAACCGCCGTTTTTGCCAGCCAACAAAAAGCGGCCCGCGCTCTGCCTTATCCGGACTATGCATGCCGCCTGGGCTGGCTCAAACAATTAGAGCAGCAGCTAAAACAGCAGTTGGCTGCACTTACCAAAGCGCTGGCAGAGGATTTCGGCCATCGCAGTGCCGAAGAAAGCTTGCGCATTGAACTACTACCTACGCTGCAAGGCCTGGCTTATCTGCAACGGCAACTGAAGCGTTGGATGAAACCGGAAAAACGCCATACCAGTTGGTTGTTCCAGCCAGCCCGGAATTACATTCAGTACCAGCCCAAAGGGGTGGTCGGCATTATGGTGCCCTGGAATTACCCGGTGTTTTTAACGCTAGGGCCGCTGATGGCAGCGCTGGCTGCCGGCAACAGAGTGATGCTTAAACTATCGGAAGATACCCCTGCCACCAATCACTGTTTGCAGCAACTGCTGGCCACGGTATTCCCCACCGAACAAGTCGCAGTTTTTAGTGGCGATGCCGGGCAGGCGGCCGCTTTTGCGGCTTTGCCCTTTGATCATCTGCTTTTTACCGGGTCAACGACAGTAGGTCGAAAAGTGATGCAAGCAGCAGCTGCCAACCTCACCCCTGTCACGCTGGAGCTGGGTGGAAAATCACCGGCCATCGTTGCCGCCGATGCTAACCTGGCGGTCAGTGCCGAGCGACTGGTGTTTGGCAAATGTGCCAATGCCGGCCAAACCTGTGTTGCCCCCGATTATCTGTGGGTTGATGCGCAGATTCAGCCAGCTCTTATCAATGCACTTAAAAACGCTTTTAACCGTCTGTATCCTGCCAACCGGCTGCAACAGGATTACAGCTGGCTATGCACCGAGCGTCAGCGTCAGCGCATGCTGACTTTATTGCAACAAGCCGAGCAAGCCGGTGCTACCATCATCAGTTGCGCTGAACACCACTGGCAGCATTACCTGCAAGATGGCAGCGGCCTATTACCGCTGCAGCTGGTGCTGAACCTGCCAGCAGAGCATGCCCTGTGGCAGGAAGAGATTTTTGGCCCGATCTTGCCTATTCAAAGCTATAGCGCCATCGAGCATGTTTTTACACAGCTTAGTACTCAAGCCCGACCTCTGGCCTTGTACCTGTTCAGCAATAATAAAGCATTGCAACAACAATTTCTGAAGCACAGCCACTCCGGTGGAGTATGCCTGAATGACTGCCTGATGCAGGTGGCCCAGGATGACCTGCCCTTTGGTGGAATTGGTGCATCCGGTATGGGTGCTTATCACGGCAAAGAAGGTTTTATCACCTTTAGCCATGCCAAAGCAGTGCACTCTAAAGGTTGGTGGCACCCCGGTAAACTAATCTACCCGCCTTACAACAAAAGCTCGCTAAACACTGCACTGCGCTGGTTACTGCGTAGCTGAATTGCTATTTGTGAAGCAAAACAGCAGACTGCATTGCATTTAAGGTTACTCTGAACTTAACTTGAAAGGTCAGATTGTTGTAGACCTTGCCGAGGATATCATCATGCAGTTTCAGTCCCTCCGCTTTCAGCTAAGCCTTGGTGTTGCCTTGTTGTTACTGATCAGCACCGCCAGCATGGCGCTGATTGGCTGGCAGTCAACCCGCAGCAGTAATCAAAATGCCATTGAGCGGTTGGATCGCTCCATGCGGGCTACTGCAGAAACCATCTTGACCGACGCAGCCAGAGTGAACGCTCTGGACACCGCCAGAGTGATGAACCGAAATTACGACGTCGCCAAAAACCTGGCCAGCCTGATGAGTAATACAGCGGTGGGCTCTGGCAATACACCCTATAGCCGTGACCAAGTACAATTGTTCGCCCGCCATCTGCTGCAAGCCAACCCTTCGGTGTCCTCCATTTATACCCAGTACGAAGCCAACGGTTACGATGGCCGTGACCAGGACTATCGCAACACTGGTATTGAACACAGCTCAGATCAAGGTACGCTCGAAGTGTACTGGGTAGCATCCGAGAGTGGCCTTGAGTTTATCCGTACCGCGGACGCTGCTGATAAATACCTAAGCAATTTGAACGAGTTTGGTATCCGTGAAGCCGAGTGGTACCTGTGTAGCCATGACCAGCGACGGCCTTGCCTGATGGAGCCCTACCAGTACGAGATCCGCCCGGGTTACGAAGTACTACTAACCTCTTTAGTGTACCCGGTGCTGGTCAATGGTGCCTTTCGGGGCGTTGCCGGTGTTGATATTAACCTGCCGGTGTTGCAGGAATCCCTGCTTCGTCAGGCGGCCAGCCTTTACGACGGTCAGGCTGATCTCTACCTGCTCAGCGAGCAACAGTTAGTAGTAGCATCCAACCGTTTTGCCAACCAATTGGGTCAGTCACTGCAGCAGTTGGATCCAGAGCTGGCATCCGCTTTGCGGCAACAACGAACTGGCCTTTTTTCCTATCAGGACCAGTTGGTTTTGGCTTACCCGATCCCCATCGAAGCCTCTGGCAGCATTTGGTATACCCTGGTTGCAGTACCGGAACAGGTGGCACTGGCAACCGCCTATGAACTTTCGCAGCAACTGCAGGAGGATGCCAACGCCACCACCGCTCGTATGCTGCTGTCCGGTTTCGGCTTGTTGCTGCTCTTCGTTGCGTTGATGTCAGTCTGGTTAAGGCGTGCGACCAAGCCCATTGTCAAAATGAGCCTGCTGATGCAGGAGCTTGCAGGTGCTGAAGGCGATCTAACCCGTACCCTCGATAGCAGTCGTCATCAGGAACTGCAGGATATGGCAGCTGGCTTTAATGCCTTTACTGCTAAGCTGGCTCTGATGATCAAAGCCTTGCAGCAGTTTTCCGCCCAACTGCAACAACAAACCCACACCCTGGTGGATACCAGTCAACAAACCAATCAGGCCACCCAGCTGCAGGCCGCTGAAATCCAGAATGTGGTATCCGCGATGCACGAGATGACAGCCACTGCCAATGAGGTCGCTCAACTGGCAGGCAGTACAGCGGAAGGGGCACAAAATGCCATTTTGGCATTGAATGAAGCCAATGGATTATTCCAGAGCACACTGGATGAGTTTCGTCAGGTGGCTGTGGATGTGGAACATAGCAAAGTTCAGATTGAAGAAGTAGCGGGAAGCAGCCAGGAAATTAATCAGATCATCGAAGTTATTCAGTCCATTGCAGAGCAAACCAATCTGCTGGCACTTAATGCTGCTATCGAAGCAGCCCGAGCCGGTGAGCAAGGCAGAGGCTTTGCCGTTGTAGCCGACGAAGTTCGTACTCTGGCCGCCCGCACTCACAGCTCCACCGATCAGATCAAACAACTAATTGCCAATTTACAGCATCAGGTCGGCGGCGCGGTGCAACAAATCAGCAAGAATACCGCCGGCATTGAGCAAACACTGAGTGAAGCTGTGGTCGCCTACGACAAACTATCCGCTGCGACCACCGACATCTCAGCCATCGCCGATAACTCCTTTCAGGTGGCTACTGCAGCGGAAGAGCAGAACCAGGTCAGCGATGAAATTAACCGCAATATTTCGGCTATTGGCGATGCGACCAGGGAGCTTGAGCAACTGGCACAGCGCAATAATGAGGTGAGCGATACCATCGATCAAATCACCGGCCAAATGGATGAGCGATTAAACCAGCTCAAATGTTGAGCAGTTCACAGGAGTTTCTATGAAAGCATCATCAATGGCAACAACCTTGCTTAGCAGCACCCTTCTCTGTGCAGTTATCGTACCTGCTCAGGCCAACTGGACCCTGGAGCTCGCGGTGACCAACAACTATCTGTTCAATGGTGTCAGTCAAACCGATAAAAAGCCAGCCTTTCAGCCAGGATTAAACTGGGAGGCCGGCAATGGATTCTATGCCGGTTTCTGGGGCTCGAATGTCGACTTTGGCGAAGGCACCAAGGTCGAGATCGATGGTTACCTTGGCTATTACCATCAATTTCGTGACTTCGGCCTGGATATTGGTCTGGCCCAATATACCTACCACGGCCGCGGCCACAGCTCAGAACTAAACTTCCGGGAGCTTTATCTGACGCTGCACCGTAATGATTACGAGCTTTCTTTCTGGTACAGCAATGACTATTTTGGTTTTGGCGGTGGGCATCTGGTGGTGAAACTGGCGCGCAGTTTTACTTTAAGCCCGGGCTGGACTTTGCAAGCAGGGCTGGATCGTTCTCACTCCTTTGATAAAGCCAGTTATGACTGGGAAGGTAAAGCAGGTTTTTTCCATGCTGAGTTGGTACTCAGCACCGATCTGGCCGGTTTTATCGTAAGCGCAGGGCTACACACCACCACCTTAAAAGAGCGCTGGGGTGATGATGCGCTGGTGTTATCAGTTAGCCGTTCGTTCTGAAGCGGCTGCATGCACCTGAGCTGGCAGACATAAAGCAAATAACATAGCAACCCCGGCCGTGGCCGCTGCTATCACAAAAGTCTGGGTAGAACCCACACCATCTTGCCACAAAATACCAGCGGCATAAGCACCGACCGCACCACCGCCACCGAAAATCAAGCCGGCATAGAGTGCCTGACCACGGCTGCGCAATGCTTTGGGGAAATAGTGTTGTACAAAGTGCATGGCGCAGCTATGAGCAATGGCAAAACTGCCGGCATGCATCAGCATACTGACCGCCAGCCAAAGCGGCGAATGAGCCAGATAAGCCAGCATCAACCAACGCAGCATGGTCAGGCCATAACAACAACTCAGCACCAACCGGTAACTGCGCTGCTTTAACAAGGCGCCCATCCAGAAAAAAGCGACAATCTCAGCCAACACCGCCAGGCTGATAAAAAGTCCAGTCGCTACCCCGCTGTAGCCAAGGTCCCTGGCATAGAGGGTGAAAAAGCCATAAAAAGGCGCGAAGCTCATCTGCAAAATAAAAGCCGCGCCCATGAAACAGAGAAACACCGGCTGGCTGAGCAAGCGGCCAAAGCCCTTTCGAGCTGAGCTGCTCTCCGTGGGGGGCGTCAGCTCCGGCAATAAGAATAAACTGCCAATCAGCAGCAGCATCAGGATGGCAGCGCCATAAGGCAGTGATTCGGTACCCAGGCTTTGCAGCAATACCCCCCCTATCAGCACCAGCACAATGTAGCCGACGCTACCGCTGCTACGGATCCGGCTATAACGGCTGGTATTGTCGTTTAGAAAGTGAAAGGTGGTGACTTCCAGTTGCGGCAGGATGGCGGTCCAGAAAAAACTGAAGATGCTAAAACCAAGTAGCAACAACCAAAAACCCTGGTCGAAGAAACTGCTGAGCCAACCGAGCAAAGCCAGTACAGCGCCAAGCCGCATAATGAGGAGAGGCCGTCCTTGCCGCTCTGCCACGGCAGCCCAAAGACTTGGGCCAACAATGCGGGTGGCGGTGACCAACGCCAACAACACGCCAATATCGTACGAGCTTAAACCACGGCCATCGAGAAAAAGCCCAAGGTAGGGAATAAAAATGCCAAGCACACCGTAGTAAGCAAAGTAAGCCAGCACCAAAGCTGGCACGGCATGCTGTGTTGGCAGTCCACTCATTCGTCTTGCAGGCGGGCAATATCCGGTGTGTTGCAGACCACATCCAGGTTCTGCGCACGATGGCGAAGCAGGTGGTCCATCAACACAATTGCCAGCATGGCTTCGGCAATCGGCACCGCTCGGATGCCTACACAAGGATCGTGCCTGCCTTTGGTCAGCATATCCACCGGCTCGCCGTCCAGGTTGATGCTCTTACCTGGAATACTAATGCTGGAAGTGGGTTTAAGCGCAATACTAACCCGAATGTCCTGACCACTGCTGATACCTCCCAGCACGCCACCAGCATGATTGGCGCTAAAGCCTTGCGGCGTTAATTCATCACGGTGGGTCGAGCCTTTTTGCTCCACCACAGCAAAGCCATCGCCGATTTCTACAGCTTTCACGGCATTGATGCTCATCATGGCATGGGCAATATCGGCATCAAGGCGATCAAACACCGGCTCCCCCAAACCTACCGGCACCTTAGAAGCCACAACATTCACCCGGGCACCGACGGAGTCCCCCTCTTTTTTTAAATCACGCATATAAGCATCAAGCGCGTCCAGCTTGGTTGGGTCCGGGCAAAAAAACGGGTTGTTGTTCACTTCATCCCAATGCACTTTGTCCATCGCAACCGGGCCCAGCTGGGCGAGGTAACCGCGAATTTCCATGCCGAACTTTTCTTTCAGGTATTTTTTTGCAATGGCACCGGCGGCAACCCGAATAGCCGTTTCACGGGCCGAGGAGCGGCCACCACCACGGTAATCGCGAATGCCAAACTTATGCCAGTAGGTGTAATCGGCATGGCCCGGGCGAAACACATCTTTGATTTTGGAGTAATCCTGCGAGCGCTGATCGGTATTTTCAATCAATAAACCAATGGAGCAACCGGTACTGATGCCTTCAAACACACCGGATAAGATTTTCACTTCATCGGCTTCGCGCCGGGCCGTAGTGTAACGTGAAGTACCCGGTTTACGCCGGTCCAGATCCTGCTGCAACTCTTCAGCAGTAATATGCAGCCCCGGCGGACAACCATCGACGATGCCGCCGATGGCTGGGCCATGGCTTTCCCCAAAGGTAGTCACCCGAAACAACTGACCGATACTATTGCCTGCCATTTAAAACTCCTCCAGCTGTTGCCGGCAGCGCAGCAGCTCTGCCTTATTAATGGAAAATACCCCGGTACCGCCCTGCTCAAACTCAATCCACTGCAGCCCGACATCTGGCAATAAGGCCTGAAGTGCCACCATGCTGTTACCCACCTCACACACCAGCACGCCCTGCTCGGTCAGGTGCTGTGCTGCTTGCCGTAAAATTTGCCTGGTCAGCGCCAGGCCATCGGCTCCAGACGCCAGGCCAAGCTCAGGCTCGTGCAAAAACTCGGCCGGTAAATCAGCCATATCCTCAGCGTCTACATAGGGCGGATTGGTAACAATAAGGTCGTACTGTTGTCCGGCCAAGCCATCAAATACATCTGATAACAAGGGAAATACCCGATGTTCAAGTTGATGCTCGGAAATATTGTACTCTGCCACCGCCAACGCATCAGGACTAATATCGGCTGCATCAACTTCAGCCTCAGGAAACTGGTATGCGCAGGCAATAGCAATACAGCCAGAGCCGGTACACAGATCCAGGATCCGCTCTGGTTGGAATCCTGCCAACTGCTCGCTAAACCCTTGTTGGATCAGCTCAGCAATGGGTGAACGTGGCACAAGAACCCGCTCATCGACATAAAAGGGCAAGCCGGCAAAATAAGCCTGCTTTGTCAGATAAGCAGCAGGGATGCGCTGCTCTATCCGTTGTTGAAGCAGTGCAATAAAATCACGTCGCTCTTGCATAATCAGCCGGGCTTTAAACAACTGCTCGTCGGTGATCGGCGGCAAGGACAACACAGCAGCCATTAAATTGGCCGCTTCATCCCAAGGGTTGTCGGTGCCATGGCCCAAATAAACCTGGCCCTGATGCATTTTACTAACCGCAAAGCGCAACCAATCCTGCACACTGCTAAGCTGCGTGAGAGCATCTTCAATCAAAGAAGGACTAAATAAAGAGGTTGCCTCGGTTTGCGCTGTGCCTGTGATCGTTGAGCCTGTGGTCATAGTATTCCAAGTTTATTCATACGGCTGGACGGAAGTGGTTTGTGTTGCCCGGCTGGTTTGATTACACTTGCACCATGCCAGATAAAACCAAACTAAGCCCGGAAGAAAGTCAGTTATTCCGTGACCTTGTCGCGGACGCCTCACCGTTGGTGCAGGATAAAAAGTGGCATCATTCTACTCCGGTTACATCAAAAACTAAAGCAAAAGCCCGGGTGCCCGCCGAGGAGCAAGCGCTGTTTTATTTTTCCGACCAATATGAAGGCTATGTGGGAGGTGACGGCGCACAAAGTTATGTTGCCCCGGGGGAGGACCAGCTGTTAGCCAGAGCCTTAAAGCGTGGCCAAATTCAGCCTCAGGTTACCCTGGACTTGCATGGCATGACGCAGCAACAAGCCAAACTGGAACTGGCGGCTTTGCTGCACTGGTGTCAGCAGCAACATCTGCATTGCGCCTGTATCGTCCATGGTAAAGGATTGGGGATTCTAGCGCGAAAAGTACCCAACTGGCTTATCCAACACCCCAATGTAAGGGCTTTTCATACCGCACCACGCAGTTGGGGCCGCGATGGGGCTTTGCTGCTACTGCTGGCGCTTCCGCAAGGTGCCATGAGCGATAAAGACAGTGACAATCTAACCTGATGGATCTTTGGTTACACCGGAAGTAAGCTCAACTCCTGAGGAGAAATAGCTTCCAGCAATTGCCCGTTTCGGCCTGGTTCATACTGCAAACAGGCCAGGCCTGCCGTAGCAAATACCGGACATTGACCAGCACTGCTGAAGGTCTGCACTAAAAAGCTTACCAGCGGCATATGGGATACCAATAAGATACGCTGCTCTGGTTCAGATGACCAAAGTGCATCCAGATACAGCTGTACCTGCATCGGATCACCTTCCGGCACCAGATCCGACAGCAACGCTAATTCACAACCGGCCGGCTGCTTTTGCAACATTAGTTCAGCCGACTGGCGCGCCCTGCTGTACGGGCTACAAATGATCTTATCAAAAGCAGGATAATGCTGACGCAGCCAAGACGCCATCCGGCAAGCTTCTGCTTTGCCTTTTGTGGTAAGTTGCCGTTTTGCATCCGTGCTTTGCAGCGCTTCAGCCTCACCATGACGCATAATCACTAAGTTGACCATCAACTGTCACCTACTACCGAAATGTCACGCCCCGGGTACACCAGGCTAAAAATTGTGCGCTATGATAATGAAAGATTCGCCAATGAGTAACTGTTATTAAGGCATAAACTTAGGCTATGCTATTCCTTAAAGGCATGAAAAGCCATAACTGAGCCGGTTGCCCCTAAAACCCAGCAGGCAGACTATTGAAAAAAAACGTGATAAAGCAAAGTCCTAACGACCAAAAGCAGTATAAACACCTGGTTCTGGCCAACGGCTTGGCTGTACTTTTGGTACAGCAGAGTGATGCAGAAAAAAGTGCTGCCGCGCTTTGCATCCGTGCCGGGCACTTTGATGATCCACCTGAACGACAAGGACTGGCACACTTTACCGAACATATGCTTTTTTTGGGAAGCAAGCACTATCCGATTGCTGGTAGCTTTCAACAATTTGTCAGCCATCATGGTGGCAGCAGCAATGCATGGACCGGCACAGAGCATAGCACTTACTTTTTTGACAGTGATGCAGAGCATTTTGCCGAAGGCTTACAGCGTTTTGCCGATATGTTTATCCACCCATTGTTTGCAGAGAGCTACATAGAGAAAGAGCGTCAGGCTATTGAAGCCGAATTCACCCTTAAACTTAAAGATGATGGCCGCCGGATTTATCAGGTACACAAGGAAACGGTTAACCCAGCGCACCCTTTTGCTAAATTCTCGGTAGGTAACCTGCAAACCCTGGTCGACTTACCAGAGCAAAGCCTGCGTGACAGCCTGCTGGCTTTTTATCAGCGTTACTACCTTGCCAGCCAGATGACGCTGGTTCTGGTAGCACCGGAACCACTCAGCACTCAGCAAGCCTGGGTTGAACAACATTTTACCGCGATGCCTCAGGGGGAATGCCAACGCGATTGGTTGGAGGAACCCCTCTACTTGCCTGAACAACTGGGTATCGAACTGAAGGTAGAACCGCATAAAGAGATGCACAAGCTGGTACTGAGCTTTGCCCTGCCTGGCATCCAACGTTGGTACCCTTACAAGCTGGTCAGCTTTATTGCGCATTTACTGGGTGATGAAGGACCGGGTTCTTTGTATGCTGAGTTGAAAGCGGCTGGCTGGATCAACCAACTTAGCGCCGGTGGTGGTGTCGATGGCAGCAACTTCAAAGACTTCAGTATTTCCTGCGAACTGACACAAGCTGGTATGGCCTCTACCGAGAAAATCACTCATGCCATCTTTCAATATCTGGCCATGCTAAAACAATCACCCTTCCCACAGCCGTTGTACCGTGAACGACAGCAACTGCTGGAATGGTCATTTAGCTATCAGGAGCCAAGCACTTCCGAGCAAACCGCCACTGAGCTGGCTGTGAATATGCATCATTATCCGGTCGAGGATATAGTCTTTGGTGACTATCGGATGGAAACCCCACCAGAGTCCCTGTATCGTCAGGTGCTGAATTATTTTCAACCCACCAATGTGCGACTCATGGTGATTGCACCTGGCCTTGAAACCAACCAGAGCGCACGCTGGTACCTCACCCCTTATCGGGTAGAACCGCTGCCAGCCAGGTTGCTGCAATCGCTGGCAAACTTATCGCCATCGCCAAAGTTTCAGTTGCCACAACCAAACCCCTACTTCGTCGATGAGCTTCGGCTGTTGCCTCAGAGTGCAACACAAGAAAGACCAAACTGCATTCATCGGGATAATGCACTCACCCTTTGGTTCAAGCCAGATGCCGATTTTCATACCCCAAAAGGTCACATCTATCTGCAGTTGAGCCTGCCATTTAGCATAAAGAGTTGCTGGCACCTGGCTGCAACCAGACTATGGGTAGAGTTGCTAAATGATGAAATCCAACAAGCATTGTACCCTGCCAGCACGGCGGGTCTTGGCTACAGACTTCACGTACAAAAGCAAGGCATCAGTATTCACAGCTTTGGCTTAAGCAATAATCAAATTCAGTTGCTGCTCGATGTGCTGGAGCATCTAAGTCAATTTCAGGTCCAGGCTGGCCGCTTTCACGAAATCAAACAGCAGCTGATGCGTCACTGGCGTGACAGCCATAAAAATAAACCAGTCGCCAGTCTGTTTAGTCAGCTTTCAGCGGTGTTGCATCCACTCAATCCAGCCATCGACAGACTGCTGTTGGAACTGGAAAGCATGCAGCTTGATGCCTTTGCCAGCTTTCATCAGCAGTTGTTGCAGCAATTGCATATCGAGGCTTTTATGGTTGGCAACTGGCAACCACAAGACGCCATCGAATTGCAACAGCGCTTGGGTAGCTGGTTGTCTGATCGCGAGCATTGCGCTCCTTTGTCTGTGCCAGAGCGCTCAATGCAAAACCATGGCCCTGTTTGGCTCAATATAGACGTGGATCACCATGATCATGCGCTGGTCATCTACTTACCAGCACAGGATAAATCACCCGAACAGATCGGCCGCTTTATGCTGGCCAACCACTTGCTGGCACCACGCTATTTTCATCAACTGCGCACCGAGCAACAACTAGGGTATCTGGTAGGTACCGGTTATGTCCCTGTGAATACTCTGCCAGGCTTGGCTTTTTACATTCAATCACCCAATACGGATTGTCAGCTGTTGTATCAGGCTACCGTGCAGTTTTATCGTACTTTCCTGGCTGAGTTGGAGCAATTGAGTGAGCTTGAGTTTCAGGAGCTAAAGCAAGGGTTGCTAAACCAACTGCAAGATAAAGACACCAGTTTAAGTAGTCGCGCGAAGAGGCTCTGGCTGGCAATCGGGCAGGATGACTTGCAGTTTAACCTAACTGAGCGCATCAGCAGTGCGACAAAGCAGCTGACTCTGACGCAATTTGTTCACTTTTTTTACCAACTTCTCTCGCCAGATTACGATGCTATTTTCCTTGCGACCGACAGCAAGCCAAGCCATAGCCACCTGCGTTTTTTGGATGCATCAGAGCTGATTTCCGAGCTGGAAAATGATTAAAACGATTTGCTTTTGACAGCATCAGGCAATTTCTATATGTTAACGGTACCTAGACTGCATCCAAGATGATTTAATGCGCGCTGGCACCAGAACAACAATAATATTGAGCTGCCTGACTACTTTACTGCCAAACACAGCCTTCGCTATGGACTGGCAGGCTGTGCAACCTTATGTCCTCAGTGTTGTGTTGTTGCTTTCATTTGGTGCCCTATTGTTAGCTCATCTTAGTATTGTCAAGATGCGCCGATATCAGAGCCGACTGGAGCACAGTGAAGAAAGGCTTCGCCTTTCGCTCTGGGGTAGCGGTGATGAGCTTTGGGACTGGAACATTGAGCAAGGTACATTGTATCGCTCCAGCTCGTGGCAAAGCCCGGTTGAGCTAGACCCTGAGACTCAGGATATTCCTCCCAATCGCCAACAAATTCACCCACAAGACCTGGATCGAGTCAGCGAAGCGCTAAGCAATCATCTAAATCAACAAAGCCCCTATTTTGAAGCCACCTACCGCATTCGCTCTAGTGATCAACAGTGGATTTGGGTGCTTGATCGCGGCAAAGTCGTCAGTTACAACCAGCAAAATCAAGCCAGCCGTATGACCGGTACGCTGAAAAACATTCATCATATCAAACTGGCAGAAGAGCGCTTGCAGCTGTTCGCACAGTGCCTGGAAAATATTTCCGATGCGGTTGTTATTTGTGATACCTCTTTTCGCATTCTGGAAGTTAACCCGGCTTTTAGCCGCATTACAGGCAAAGATCGCGAACAGGTTATTCAACAACAGTTCGAATTATCGCTTTACCCAAGCCGCTTTCTACGTGATATCAAACAAGCCTTGGTGAAAACCAGCTCCTGGGTTGGCGAGGTGCAGGAACAACGCAGCGATGGTCAAACCTATCATGCCGAGTTGAACTTCAATGTGGTGCGGGATGAGCAAGGCCTAATCCAGCAATATGTCGCAGTATTTTCTGATATCACCGAACGCAAGACCCGTGAAGAACAGCTCAGTAAGCTAGCCAACAGTGATACTCTGACCGGCTTACCAAACAGGGCTTTATTTCTCAGCCAGTTGGGTGAGCTGGTAGAGCAACAAAAACGCCATTCACTTTTAATGTTCGACCTGGATAACTTCAAAAAAATCAATGATTCACTTGGTCATCAACTCGGTGATGGCCTGCTATGCAAGCTGACGGAGCGCCTTAAGTTATTTCCCCGCAACAAAGGACAGTTGTACCGGCTTGGTGGCGATGAGTTTGCTATTTTGCTGGAAAACACCAACGATATTCACACCATTACCTCACTGGCCAAGGAGCTTATCAAACAAATTAATCTGCCATTTTTTATCAATCAACACGAACTTGCGATCAGTTGCAGTATTGGCATAGTGCTATACCCAGAGGATGGTCAGGATCCGCAGAGTCTTCTTCGTAACGCGGATACGGCCATGTACCATGCCAAAAATGAAGGCGGCAACCGTTACCTTTTTTTCAACGACAGCATGAACAAACAAGCGGTAAAACGCTTGCAGATTGAAAACCTGATTCGCCATGGCTTAAAAGAAGACTTTTTTTCCGTCTATTATCAACCAAAAATGGATATCCACAGCGGTAAGCTGCTTGGAATGGAAGCATTGGTTCGTTTCATAACCCCAAAGCGCGGCATTATCAGCCCTGCCACCTTTATTCCTGTCGCTGAAGAAACAGGACAAATTGTTGAAATCGGGGCTGTGGTGCTCCGTAAAGCCTGTCAACAAGTGAAAGCATGGATTGATCAGGAACTGTTTCATGGTCGGGTGGCAGTGAACCTTTCAGCCAAGCAGTTTATGTTGCCCTATTTATGTGAACAAATTGACGATGTACTGCAACAGACCGAGCTGCCGTCTTATCATCTGGAACTTGAAATCACCGAAGGCACCGTCATGCAATCACCCACCATGGCAATTGATACCATGAAAAAGTTACGGGCTCGTGGTATTCACCTGGCTATGGATGACTTTGGAACTGGCTATTCGTCACTGGCATATTTGAAGCAGTTTCCGCTGAATACGCTGAAAATCGACAAAGCCTTCATTGATGATATGGACACGGCCCGAGGTCGCAATATGGTAGATACCATAGTGACGATTGCTCATAACTTAAGCCTGACGGTAGTGGCGGAAGGCGTGGAGGAAAAGCAGCAGCTGGACTTGCTTAAACAACTACGATGCGAAGTGATACAAGGTTATTACTACAGCAAGCCCTTGTCATCAGAGGACTTTACCAGGTTCTTGCAACAACAGCAGGCACCGAAGACGACTCAAGTCGCACGGACAGCTGCCACACTGGGTTAGCTTCCGTGCTCAACTGAGTTACCTTAGACACATCAACCGGGTTTTAACCCGGTAGGCGCGACTACAGAGGCTTAATCGCTGTCAACTTCAACGTAACTGAAATCGTCGCTGCTGTCAGCAATACGCTTCTTACCAAACACGGTATGGAATTTACGTTTTTCCTGCACGCGTTGTTTGTATTTCAGCCAGGTTTTCTCCACAGCGCTGGCCGCTTCGGCCTCTCCGCGGCAAACCAGTACAAAACGTTGCTCTTCATCAGTTTGTGGAGCACGACTACCCTGCTCCAGCTCCTGCAAAGCAACACCATGCTTTTCCAGCAGGTTACCTTCTGCCAGCGTAAAGCGTCCTGACCGGGTAAACCCTTTTGGGAAATTACGGTCATCGAAAAAGCGACGTGGAGCGACAAAACTTTGCTGCATCACTTTTTTCCTCTGTTGCTCATCATTACAATGCATTATTAGGGTTGCATGTTGTACAAAGCAAGTGGCAATTGGGATCACAATCCACTTGCTCTGCTCAACTGTGCGGAGTATGGTGAACAAAATTGCCCTCGTAAAACAAAAGTTTTTTATCGTGACGATAAAAATTCCTGAGGAAAGCACTTGGATACAGAGTTACTTAAAACTTTTCTAGAAGTTCACCGCACCCGTCATTTCGGTAAAGCTGCCGCCAACCTGTTTTTGACTCAATCGGCTGTCAGTTCACGCATTCGCCAACTGGAACAGCACCTTGGCGTCACCCTGTTCAGTCGTTACCGTAACAACATCCAGCTGACCACCGCTGGTGAGCGGCTACTGCCGCATGCCGAGACCATGTTAGTCACCCTTCAGCGGGCGCGACAGGATGTAGCGATTACAGCCGATCAACAACAGCAACTGGTCATCGCCTCAACCGCAACACTATGGGATTGTTACCTACTAGCGCGCTTTAGCGTGATGCAGCAACAACTTCCGGCCATCAGTTGGCGGGCTGAAAGTCTGGAGCGAGAGTCCATGATCCGTGGTTTGTTAGAGCGTCAACTGGATTTAGCTTTACTGTTTGACCCACCAAAAACTGATGACCTGCAAGTCGAGCATCATACGGAATTAAAACTGCTGCCGGTAATCCACTCTGATTTTGAGCCGACAAAAGCGGCCATGCAGGCCAATTATGTGTTAATGGATTGGGGGACGGCTTTTCAAATAAAGCATGCCGATATCTTGCATGAAGAGATCCGGGTCACGGTTCGAACCAATCATGCCGGCATCGCCCTGACATCTGTATTGCAACAAAAAGGCGCAGCTTACCTGCCAGAGACCATGGTGGCACAACAGCTGCAACAGGGGGTGCTGCAGCAAGTTGAAGATGCCCCGGTAATATGCCGTAATTTGTACGCTGCTTACCTGAAAGCAGCAGACAGGTGTGATAGCCTGCAAAACGTCCTGATACAACTGAAAGATACTAAGGTCTGAACAAACGGCTGTTGCGCCCTCTGGCCCTTAAGATCACCAGGCGTTTATGGCTGGTAAAAAGCGGCAACAATAAAGGTCCGAGCGCCAGCGCAGCAATGCCCCAACGCCAAGCAGACATACCAGCACGCAATGCAGCAATGTAGATTGAAATAGCGGTGCAGACTAAAACAGCAGGAAGCAACAACAAAGCGATCTCTCCCAATTAAAACAAAACAATGGAATAGCGCAGCAATGCGTATTTTATCAGATTCAAAGTGCGGATGTTGTTAAAACATGGCCAATTTACTGCTGCTGTTGTTCACAACCCTCACCATTTAGCCGTTGATACACCCAAGCTTGCTCACCACTGGTTAAAAAGACCTGAAAACGGCAATAGCGCAGCCCCAAGCGCTCGTACCGGTCCAGCCGCTGCATTTGCCGCTTGCTGACCTGCATTCGAACCCCTGCAGTGACTGCAGCTTCGTTTGCTACAATATTCAACCCCTGACGCTCAAACCCGGCCAACTCATCAACGGTTACTTTTACATCCCTTCCGGTGACCAACTTTCGTACCAATCGATTGCGGAGCGTTCCATAGGCAAATAATTGATAAGACTGCTGCTGATACTCCACACGTTCATCTGGCATGAAGAAAAATGGCGCTGGCCACCATAACCAAAGTAGCCACAACGTGAAACAAACCATCAGAACGATAGCAGTAATAAAACCAGCGACTTGTCGACGTATATGCATCTTACTAGTCTACCCCCAAACGAAAGACAAAAAAAAGCCCATCCGAAGATGGGCTTTATTCATTTATTTCTGATGTGCTTAGTTGGCACGAATTTCAATCAAGGTTGAAGCCTGCTCATTACCGGTTTCATCTGCAAATGAAATCACGCCCATATACGGCAATGGAGATGACTGCAAATCGCGTGTCATTAGAGTCACATTATTAAAGCGACCATCAATGGCACGAACAGGTGCAGCCAAGCGCGATGTGGCATTGTTGTGCTGGTCAACAATCCAGAATGGCATGGTGTAAGTGACTTCAGCTGCGCCTTGCAAATTGCGCGGGTGAACCCAGACGATATAAACATTGCCCGCTGCTTGATTGGCGGCAGGCTCCGGGTCACGCAGCACGATGTCTTCAAACCCACTATTGCTGGTTGAAGACGTGACAAATGAGCAGCTCCATCCCTGACAACGATAGACATACAAGTCCAAAATTGCGCCCGGCACTGTAGCCAGACCTTCGTTCAACATGAAACGAGCAACTCGGGTGCCTGCGGGGATTTCCAGAATGTGAGTCCCTAAGCTTGGTTCATTGAACTGGAAGGTACCATCTGGATCCTGCGGAATGGTTCTGGAGCTACCAAAAGGCGCAGACAAACCAACCATAGAAGCTGACGTACGGCCGCTGTAGTTCATCAGCACAGGGAAACTCACCCGGCCAGAGCTAGCTGCAACCTGCGCAGAAATCACCTCAGGTGCTTCGATCAGTGTTGGTGGAATGGCTTTTATGGCGATAGGGCTACGCACATCAAACTGACCATTGCTCAACGTCACAGAACCAAACTTCCAGGTTTCGTAATCGGTTGAAGGTGTAGTTTCAAATTTAATGGCGTAGGCAGCCTGACCATTGGCAGGAACGTCCAGTTGAGACGATGGTGCCCACTCGCCTGATGCATTCAGCGTTAATGCAGTAGCCTGAATACCGGCGGGCGCATCAATCTGAATGGTATAACTAGAGCTAAAACCTGATACGTCAGTGACTTCGCGATAAACAACGCGACTTACATCCAATTCAGCAATACCAATGGATGGCATATTCAATTGGCTAGCCTCGAACTCGTATCCCATGTTGGCAAAAGCATCGCAGCTAAAACCTGAGGCATTTGATACGAAGCTTTGCGCACCTAAACCACACAGGAATGCAAAGTAATGCGTGGTATCAACGTTATACACCAAACCAGGATTAGCAGCACTGGCAGGAACAGCATGGCCAGCACCAAAATCAAATGGATCAGCCGCAGTTACACCATTTTGTTTCACCACATTTTGACGTGCTGTCGTCATCAGTGCGGATTTGATCATTGCTGGTGACCAATTCGGGTTTGACTCTTTAAGTAAAGCAGCCATACCAGCAATATGCGGGCTGGACATTGAAGTACCCTGCAAGTAAACAAAAGGTACGTCATTGGCACCTAACATCCGCTCTTCGGAGCCTGCTGCAAGGATGCGAACACCCGGAGCGGTAATATCAGGTTTGATGATATCGAACGAAGCCATGTTTGGTCCACGCGATGAAAACCCTGCCATAATATTGCCAACCTCAGTTTGTGGTACCAACGCACCCGCCACAAACCGAACAGCAATATCTTCGCCGGCTTCAATAGCATCAAGTAACGCCAAACCATGAGCACGGCTAATCATAAAGCCAGGGATTGAGAAGCTACCATTGCCACCCATCACAAAAGGCGCGGTGTTATCACTGTTAAGCACAATAGCTCCAACAGCACCTGCTGCCTGTGCAGCTGCCAACTTGTTATCAAAAGGACAAGCACCGCGTTGCATTAAAACGATTTTGCCTTCAAGCTCTGCCGCATTATCCACACCATCACATGCCAGAATTGGGCTTGCCACGGCCAGATCAGCAGCTACTTCACCTATCTGAAAAAGCGGCGTCGTTGTAGCAGCTTCCACCGCTGGATAACTGCCCGCTACAGAGCCACCGGTTACATCAATGGCAGCGCCACCAACCACAACGCTGGTGCCATCATAGGTCGAAGCCGCTACACTCATAACCCAAGGTGCTGGCGTACCTACTGTGCCTGCTCCAGGGCCACTATTGCCTGCTGAAACGGATACAAAAACACCAGCTTGGGTAGCACGCAACTTCGCAGCCGCAGCCAAGGTGGTTAAATCAGTTAAACTTCCACCAATGGAGTAGTTGATGACATCCACGCCATCAGCAACTGCCGCATCAATCGCAGCCATGGTATCACCAAAGAAACAGCCACGCTCTGCGTTACCTTCAGGGCTTACGTAGCTGCTGTTCCAGCAAGCCTTGTAAGTAGCAATACGTGCTCTTGGTGCCACGCCAGTAACAAAGCCAGCAGGTTGGCCATTGATCGTTGCCATAACCCCTTCATTACCAGCTGCAGTCGAAGCTACATGGGTGCCGTGGTTGTCTGGATCGCGGGGCGAGACAAACTCACCTGGTTGCAAGTTATAAACGGAGGTAAAAGCACTATTAAAGTAGCGAGCACCCACCATTTTTCCATTACAGAAGAAGGTATCATCTTCACCGGTATCACAGACGCCGTTCCAGTTATCCAGCGGCCCATATGAGCCATCATCAGCAAAGCTTTCACTTTCAGGCCAAATGCCGGTATCCACGATACCGATCACCACATTCTCGCCTTTAACGCCCAAAGTATGCTGCCCATTGGCGCCGTTTAGGCCCAGAAACTCTGGTGTATTCGAAGTATCAAGTTGCATCGGCTCGTCTTGCCAAACACCAACAACATCCGGATGTTGACGAAGACGCTGCACTTCATCTGCAGTCAAGGTTGCTGAAAAACCATTGAAGGTATGGGTATAGGAGTACAGTACATTTGAAATGCCCATCTGAGCAGCAAGGTTCTGATGGAAGTTTGTGACTTGCTGCTTGTGGGCTTGCATGGCTGCAGAACGGGAATTATAACGATTCATGCCGGCAGTCAACTGTTCGTTAGGTCGCAGCTCACCTAAACGCGCTGCTTTTTCGATACCAGACTCGCCACGCACCTGAACGATATAAGGTGCGTAAGCAGCTGCGGCACCATCTAATTGCAGCAAAGAAGTATCAACGGATACTTCGTATGGATTTGCATGCACTACAGCCATAGTGCAAGCAGCCATAATGGCAGACGCCAAGATGGTTTTATTACCTTTGGTTTGTATCTTCATAATTTTCACTTTTAGTTATATTTATACTGAACAAGGAAGTTGCCAGCTATTCCTTAACTCAAGCAGTCAACCCCTGACATTTGCATAAATATGCAAACATCAGCACAGGAAACGCCATCGTAAAAAAAACCGACATAACTCATACAAAAAATTACACTCTAAGCTAAAAAAGGGCTTTTCTGGCAGCTTGAATTACAGAAATTGTTTGTTATTTAAACAAATAGCAGTAAGGCATGCAAAAAAAGCGGACACTTATTTTTTATCAAAAAATTAAGCACGACGGCGTAGCATCAGACCAAACAACGCCAGCAGTAGTAATCCTAAAGTAGCTGGTGTGGGTACAGTCACATTGCCAAGTGTCATGTCAAAAAAGTCGCCATTTGCATCGATGAAGTAACCAAAACCAGTATCAAAGAAACCTTCAAAGAAGTCGCCAGTGTTAATATCCTCTATCTGAAAGGATAAAAACTGAAAGCCTTCGAATAAGTTCTGAGGGTTAAAATTTGCAAGGAAAAAATCAAAATCTAAATCTTGAATAAGCTGAATGCCCATAAGTTCGAATGCAAACCAGCTGGTACTGATATTAAAGTCGTTGTTATTTACGCTTTCAGACACTTTGACACTGATAGAGCCTATGGTTTGGAAGATGCCATTATTGTCGATCAGCAGATCCTGCGAAAGAATGGGGGTTGCTTGGGTAGATGGGGCTGTAAACAGGGCGACAAAGCCCAAAACTAGTACGGCAAGTAAAAGCTTTTTCATTAATTTAACTCCTGGATGGATTGATTTTAATTAGCATGCATGGCTTTTGAATAACCATGCTAACCAATCAAAAGCAGAATGCATGCCAGAATCGCAATTTTTGCTCACACCAGATTATGTAAGACAATGCAAATACATTTAAAATGAAACGAAATCTTTACAGCTGTGTTCAAAGCGAACTGAAAGAAAAAAAGCCCCCTGGTACAGTTACACCAGGGGGCTTATCCGCAGGTCAAAAATCAATAGAAAGTTTTGCGGTCCGCTGCCATTGTGACAAGAAGATCAGAGGGCGCAAAACGCGCACCGAACTTGGCTTCATAGCCTTTGAGTGTTGCTACCAGCTTATCAGCACCCAGACTATCCATGTAACGGAAAGGACCACCCAAAAATGGCGGGAAGCCAATCCCAAAGATAGCGCCAATGTCACCATCCCGGGCCGATGCAATAACGCCCTCTTCCAGGCAGCGAGCCGCTTCATTCAGCATTTGCACTGTGGTCCGTTGCACCAGCTCCTCGCTGCTAAGCTTTGGATTAGGACTGATGCCTAGCAGAGGGTAAACACTGGCATCGACCGGCTTCTTGCCTTTGGCCTTGCCGCTGTATAGATAAAACCCTTTTGAGGACTTCTTGCCCTTACGGCCATCAGCCAACAGTTTATCAAAAGCCGTCGGTGCAGCGAAACGTTCGCCCAGCTCACCCTGTAAAATCGGGCCGATTTTAGCGCCAACATCGATGCCGACTTCATCCAGCAAGGTAATAGGCCCAACCGGGAAACCAAACTTGACCAGGGCTTTATCCAGCTTCTCAATCGGCTCGCCTTCCAGCAGAATTTGCGCCGCTTCGTTCATATACAGCGCCAAAATGCGATTGACGTAAAAGCCGGCGCCATCTTTCACTACGATAGGCGTTTTGCCTTGCTTACGGGCAAAAGCGACCGTGGTAGCAATGGTCTCTGGCGAGGTACCTTGATGCGCAATAACTTCCACCAGAGGCATTTTGTCGACCGGCGAAAAATAATGCAGGCCAATCACATTCTCCGGCCGCTTGGCTTTGGCAGCAATCTGAGCAATCGGCAAGGAGCTGGTGTTGCTGGCAAAGATGGTGTCTTCTTTGCAGTGCTGCTCAATATCCGCCACCATGTTTTGTTTCAGCTCAAGGTCTTCGAACACAGCTTCCACCACCAGATCAACGTCTTTAAAGCCACTGTAATCGGTGGTGCCAGTCATCAATGCCATTTGCTGTTGCAGCTCGGTCCTGCGTAGAAAACCGCGTTTGGCTTTTTTATCCAACAGCTGAAAACCATACGCCAGGGCATTGGCAATGCCTTGCTGCTGAATGTCTTTGATGCGAACCGGCAACCCCGCTTTGGTTGCTGTGACACTGGCAATGCCACCGCCCATCAGACCACCACCTAACACCGCCACTTTACGCAGCATACGTGGCTTGGCATCGCCAGCGCCACTTTCCTTTTTCATTTCGGTGGTAGCGAAAAACAAGGAACGCAGTGCCTTGGACTCTGGCGTCATGCACAGTTCACCGAAGGCTTTGGCTTCAGCCGCCAGGCCCTGCTGCATGCCCTTATCGATGCCAGTGCGGATCACCTGCAAAATTTTAAGCGGTGCCGGGTAATTACCATGAGTTTTCGCCAGCGTTTGTTTGCGCGCCTGGTCAAATACGATGCCACGACCGGGGCCGGTTTTTTCCAGCAACTTGCCAACCAGATTGAGTTTCGGCTCGTGCACAGGCTTTTTACCAGACAGCGCCAATTGCACAGCCGCCTCCAGTAAAATGCTGTTTGGTACCATCGCATCGGCCAAACCGGCTTTGAGCGCTTGTTTTGCCCGTAACTGCTTGCCAGTCAGCATCATATCCAATGCTTTTTGCAGGCCGACCAGCTTAGGCAGACGCTGGGTACCACCACTACCAGGCAGCAGGCCTAACTGCACTTCCGGTAAACCCAGTACAGTTTTACCATCGTCACTAACCACCCGCTGATGGCAGGCCATCGCCAACTCCAGACCACCACCCAGGCAAGGGCCATGAATGGCGGCAATCACTGGTACCTTCAATTGTTCGATGTCGGCAAACACTTGTTGGCCCAAACTGGCAATGGCTTCGGCTTCTTCGGCACTGTTGCAGCCATCAAGCATGCTGATATCGGCACCGGCTATAAAAGAATCCGGCTTGCCACTGATAATCACCACGCCTTTGATGCTGCTGTTTTGCTTGAGCTCAGCCAGCAAGGTTTTAATTTCATCGGCAAAGGTGGCTTTAAGCACATTCATGCGCTCGCCCGGCACATCCATGGTGATCACCGCGACGCCATCGTCACGCAGTTGCAAGGCAAAGCTGCTGGTGTTTTGCTCAGTCATTATTCGGTCTCCACAATCATAGCAGCGCCCAGGCCACCGGCAGCACAGGCCGTGGTAAGGCCTACCCCACCCCCGCGGCGTTTTAGTTCATTCAAGGTTTGCACCAGCAAACGGGTACCGGTTGCGGCAAAGGGGTGGCCATAAGCCAGCGAGCCGCCATTGACATTAAACTTGTCCATATCAATATCACCAATGGCTTTGTCCAGCCCTAACTTTTCTTTGGCGAACTTAGTGCTGCCAAACATCTTCATATTGGCCAGCGCCTGAGCGGCAAAGGCTTCGTGCATTTCAATCAGGGTTAAGTCGGCCAGTGTCATGCCAGCGCGCTGCAGCGCTATTGGCGTAGCGTACGAGGGGCCCATCAGCATATCTTCCCAGACATCAATAGCAGCAAAGGCATAACTGCGAATGTAGCCAAGCGGCTCATAACCCAACGCTTTAGCACGGCTCTCGGTCATCATTAGTACCGCCGAGGCGCCATCGGTTAACGGCGTGCTGTTGGCCGCTGTTACGGTGCCATATTTGCGATCAAATACCGGTTTTAAACGGGCATAGGAGGCCAGCTCAGAGTCCATCCGCACATTGTTGTCTTGCTCGAAAAAGGTTTTATGCGGCGGCACATGTGCCACCATGACTTCATCGGCCATCAGGCCGGATTGCCAGGCTTTAGCCGCCAGGCTGTGCGAGCGATGCGCCATTTCATCCTGGGCTTCCCGGCTAATACCATGAGTTTTCGCCATTTGCTCGGCGGTCTGGCCCATCGAGAGACCGGTGCTGTATTCGGCCACAGCTGGCGGCACCGGCAATAAGTCTTTTAAACCCAGTCGCTTTAAAATGCTCAGCTTCTGGCCCAGGGTTCTGGCTTTATTCATATCCACCAATGCCCGGCCCAGCTTCTTACTAACCCCAATTGGCAACACTGAGCTTGAATCCGCCCCGCCGGCAATACCGACCTGCACCATACCAGCCAGCATGCTTTCGGCCACATTGGCCACCGCCTGAAAACTGGTGGCACAAGCGCGGGTCACGCTGTAGGCATCGGTGTGTACATTCATGCCGGTACCGAGCACAATTTCCCGGGCAATGTTTGGCGCCTCTGGCATCTGCACCACCTGACCATAAACAACTTGTTCCACCAGGGCAGGATCAATTTCAGAGCGGATCAGTAGCTCATTCACCACCATCTGGCCCATATCCAGTGCCGACACACCATGAAATGCAGTCGCCTGCTTGGCAAAAGGAGTGCGTAGGCCACGAACGATGGCGATGCGATCCCCCTGACGGTTTTTTAATTCTAATGGCTTGGTCATAAGTATCCTCATGGTATCGGTGACAGGTCAGACCTGATTCGTCGTTCGATTGTAACCACAGTCGCTGGAAATTAAAACACCTGTTTTAAAATGAACGCATTGCAACCCGCTCTTGTCTTTTGCAGAATGAACCTTATATAAATGCGTACGTCATAGCATAGCTGCTTTTACTCCCTGCAAAGGTTAAACATCATTATGGTACAAGCTTTTACCGAATTGAAACGCTATCTCGACAGCCAGGTCCTGGGCCAACCAGCGCTGACTGAAGGCATTCTGATCGCCCTGCTTGCTAATGGCCACCTGCTGGTGGAAGGTCCGCCTGGTCTGGCGAAAACCCGCGCCGTTAACGCGCTGGCTCAGAGTGTGGAAGGTGATTTTCACCGCATTCAGTTTACCCCCGACTTACTACCCGCTGATCTGACCGGCACCGACATTTACCGACCGGAAACCGGCCAGTTTGAGTTTCAAAGCGGCCCCTTGTTTCACCATATTATTCTGGCCGACGAGATCAACCGGGCACCGGCCAAGGTGCAATCAGCGCTGCTGGAAGCCATGGCCGAGAAACAAATTACCGTTGGTCGCACCACCTACCCGCTGCCCGAGCTATTTTTAGTAATGGCCACGCAAAATCCGCTGGAGCAAGAAGGTACCTACCCATTGCCTGAAGCCCAGTTGGATCGCTTTTTACTGCATTTGAATGTCGATTACCCGGATGCGGACACCGAGCTGGCGATTTTGCAACTGACCCGGGGCGAAGCGCTACAACAAGCCACCGCCAAAGCACCGCAAATGACTCAGGCCGATATTTTTGCCGCCCGTAAAACCATTTTGCAGCTGCATTTAGCCCCGGCACTGGAGCAATATATCGTGGCTTTGGTGCTGGCCAGTCGCCAGCCAGCCAATTACGATCAACAACTCAGCCAATGGCTGGCTTACGGTGCCAGCCCGCGCGCTACCATCGCACTGGAACGATGCGCCCGGGCGAAAGCCTGGTTGGATGGCCGCGACTTTGTCACCCCGGACGACATTCAGGCGGTGTTTCACAATGTGCTGCGTCATCGCATTATTCTGACCTATGCGGCCGAAGCCGAAGGCATTAAAACCGATGCAGTGCTCACCAAAATCCTTGAGCTGGTGCCTGTCCCCTAACCATGAGTGATGTCAACCCACAGCAATGGCTGCAGCAGCTGGCCGCAACCGGGGTGAGTCTGAGCCTGAATGAGCTGCTTTGGTACCAGCGTTACACCAAACTGCTGGATCTCAGGCCACAGCAGCACATTCAAAGCAAGCTGGCTGGCAGCTACCTGGCACGCAGCAAAGGCCGCGGCATGGAGTTTGATGAAGTGCGTCATTACCAGCCAGGCGATGATGTCCGTACTATTGACTGGCGGGTGACTGCCCGCACAGGTAAAGCTCATACCAAGCTGTTTCGTGAGGAAAAGGAGCGGCCGGTCTTTATCCTGACCGATCTGTCCGACAGCATGCATTTTGGCAGTAGCCTGCTTTACAAATCCGTGCAGGCCGCCCATTTAGCGGCCCTGATTGCCTGGCACAGCAAAGCCGCTGGTGACAAGCTCGGCGGTCTGGTGTTCAGCGAGCGCCATCATCTGGAACTAAAACCCCGTAGCCGCTCGACTGGTGTGCTGCATTATCTGCATGCATTGCAAGCCGTGTTTGCTGAGCAACAGGGGCGTTATGGCCTGCAGCTACCGCAGGCACTCGGCCAGGTGCGACGGCTGGTACGGCCCGGCAGTTTGCTCTTCGTATTATCTGATTTTCAACAGCTGGACAGCGAAGCGCTGCGCCACTTAAGTGCGATACGCCAGCATAACGAAGTGGTCTGCGCATCCTTATTCGACCCGCTGGAGATGGCGCTGCCTGTCGGCACCAGTGGCAGCGCTCTAGTGACCGATGGTGAGCAATCGGCCTGGCTGGATCTTGGCAGCCACAGTACCCGGCAACGTTATCAAACACAGCAACAGCAGTTTTCTACGCAGCTGCAACACAGCCTGAAGCAACTTGGCTGTCGCTGTTTGCCAATAAGCGCAGCCGAACCGCTGGTCACTCAATTACTTCGGAGCTGGCATGACTGAATCGCATCCTCTGCTAGCTGAGCTGGCGGATATCATCGAAACCGACGCAGCACCCGCGATGGGCATAGCGCCAGGCTGGTGGCTGGTGCTATTGTTTGCCCTGCTGGCGGCCGCAGCCGTGGTCTGGCTGGCGAAGCAGCGCAGGCAGCAGCTACAACAGCAGCAAGGTTTGCTGGCTGCACGGCTAGAAATGCAGCAATTGCTTGCGAGTAAAACAATCGATCCTGCTGCCATCAATCAATTGCTAAAGCGGCTTATCCGCCACTATGCACCGAATAGCCCTCTGCTTAGTTGCAGCACCGAGGACTGGCAGCAGTTTTTGCAGGCACAGGATACAACGCTCGCCTGGCCCGATCTCAACCGCCTGCTGTATCAGCCCACGCCAGACTCTGCCGATGCCAAACACTTTGCCGAGTGCGCCAAAAAATGGCTGGATCAGCAAAGTCTTCAGCAGTTGCAACAAGGAGCCGGAGGTGCAGATGTTTGAACTAAGCTGGCCCTGGTTGCTGCTGTTACTGCCGCTACCACTGCTGTTAAAAGGCAGTACGGCAGCGGCTGGCCGGGCGCTGAAACTCAAACCATTAATGCAGGTTGCCGGACAAAGCCAGCGCAATCAAAGCAAGTTGAAACGACCCAGCACCTGGCTAGCTGGATTAATCTGGCTGGCCTTGCTGTTGGCAGCGGCTGAACCGCGCTGGTATGGTGAACCAGTCGAAATCCCACAACAAGCCCGCGATATTATGTTGGTGTTGGACCTATCTGGCTCGATGGAAATTGAAGACATGCAATGGCAGGGACGAGCCATTAACCGGATTAAAGCGGTGCAAATTCTGACCCGCGACTTTTTAGAGCGCCGTCAGGGCGATCGCATTGGTTTGATCCTGTTTGCCGATGCGGCTTACCAACTCACCCCGTTGACGCTGGATTTAACCACAGTACAAACCATGCTGGATGAGATCGTGGTTGGCATGGCGGGCCGGCGTACCGCCATTGGTGAAGGCATTGGTCTGGCGGTGAAACGTTTTAATGAACTGGAAAGCTCCAACAAAGTCATCGTATTTTTAAGCGATGGCGCCAGCAACACCGGCAATATCAGCCCGGAAGAATCACTGCAACTGGCCAAGGCTGCCGGTGTTCGTATCCATACCGTCGGCATAGGGGCAGAAGAAATGGTGCAACAGGGCTTGTTTGGACCGCGGGTGGTAAACCCCTCGCACGATTTGGACGAACCCTTGTTGATCCGTATGGCTGAAGAAACCGGCGGCGCTTATTTTCGCGCCCGTAACATGCAGGAGTTTGAACGCATGTACCAGTTGCTGGACGAACTGGAGCCAATTGAACGTGAAACCTTGAGTTACCGGCCGCAGCGCAGCTTGGTACACTGGCCACTGGCTGTGGCCTTGCTGCTCTCGCTCTGGCTGGCAGCATTACAAATTCGTTGGCAGGAGTTGCTGTATGCCAATCGCTGATCTTTACTGGCTCAGGCCATTTTGGCTGCTAAGCCTGATTCCATTACTGCTGATGCTGGTGCTGCTCTGGCGTTACCGCCAGCAGCAGAGCCCCTGGCAAAAGTTAATTGCACCGCATTTGCAACAGCACCTGCTGGGTAAAAGTACCGAGCCTGTCGTCCGCTGGTCTCTTCCCGCACTGGCACTTTGCTGGCTATTGGCGGCCATTGCGCTGGCTGGCCCCAGCTGGCAACGCATTGAACAACCGGCCATCAGTGTCAATAAAGCCACAGTACTGATTATCGATATGTCAATGTCGATGTATGCTACCGATATGGCCCCCAACCGGCTCAATCAAGCCCGCTTTAAGGCACTGGATTTTATTGAAGCGTTGCAAGAAGGCGAGCTGGCCCTGGTCGCTTTTGCCGGCGAAGCTTTTGTGGTGAGCCCGCTGACACCGGATCACAACAATGTTCGCCTGCTGCTGCCGAACTTACGACCTGACATTATGCCAAGCCAGGGATCCAACCTGCTGGCAGCCTTGAAAGAAGCGGATCGCCTGCTGCAACAGGCGGGCTACCCGCAAGGCGATATCGTTGCTCTGGTGGATGGCTTTGAGCGCCATAGCGAGCTTGAATTGTTTGATCAAGTATCTCGTATGCGGCACCGGCTATCCATTATCAGCTTCGGCAGTGAAGACGCGGCTCCGGTACAACTGCCGGATGGCAGCTTGCTGCGCGATCGCAACAATCAACTGGTGCTGCCCAGTGTGCCCATCAGCCAGCTGCGCCAACTGGCCCAGCGAGGTGGCGGTATCTTTGCACAAGCGCAATTGGCCGACAGCGATATCCAAGCGGTGCTGAACCAGCCTGAACGCCAGCAAGGACGCTCTGAACAACAGCTGCAAACAACTGGCGATGCCTGGCGAGATAAAGCGGTCTATCTGGTCTGGTTGTTATTGCCACTGGCCCTGTGGCTTGGCAAGCGCGGACAGTTGCTGGTGGTTTGCCTGTTATTGTTGCCACCAGGCGTGATGGCAGAGGATAACCGCAGCCTGTTTCAAACCGATCAGCAACGCGCGATGCAAGCCTATCAGCAAGGTGATTACCAAAGTGCTGCTCAGTTGTTTAGTGATCCTTACTGGCGTGGTCAGGCAGCGTACCGTGCTGGCGATTACCTGGCCGCAGAACAAGCCTGGGCGGCACTGAGCGATACAAAACCAGCCGCCAGTCACAGCTACAACCTGGGCAATGCCTTAGCCAGGCAGGGACGTTTTGAAGAAGCCTTAAACGCCTACCAGGCAGCTTTACAGCAAGATCCTGCACTGGAACAAGCCAGGCACAATGCTGAGCTAATACAGCGCTTGCTGGATGAACAGCAAGAGCAGCAACAAGACGGCGATGACAACGGTCAAAGTGATGATCAACAAGAAGCATCCCAACAGGGCTCAGACAGCAACCAGTCTCAGGAAGAAAGCTCCAGTTCTTCAGATCCTTCCGCAGCGGATGAAAGCGCGGATAGCTCTGCGCCAACGGACAGCTCTGAGCAAGGAGATAGCCCTGAGCAAACAGACAGCACCGAGCAAGAAGACAGCAACGAAGAACAACAAAGCGAGCAGCAGGACCAAGCAGATAGTGAGCAAACAGTAACTGAACAGCAACAACGGCAGGTGGTGGAATCACCCTGGCCCGATGCCGATCCTGAACAACAACAAGAGCTGAACAACCTGCTGCGCAAGGTACAGGATGATCCGGCTTTGCTGCTGCGCAACCGGATGCATATTGAACATCAACGCCGCAGGCAGCAACAACTGCCGACAGGAGCCCGAGAAGAATGGTAAGAACCCTTTGTCTGTGTTTGTTGATTTTTAGCAGCAGCCCCTTGTGGGCGGCCAGCCAACTCAGCGCCAGTGTCGATAAAAATCCGGCTATGGTAGGCGAAGCTATTGTGCTGGAAGTAACTGCAGATGCCCGCTTAAGCGCTGATCAACTGAACTTTCGCATGCTGGAGCAAGACTTTCGCATCACGGTGCCTTCGGTCAGCCAAAGTACCCGCGTTATCAATGGCGAAGCCAGTCACAGCACCAGCTGGCGTTTATCGCTGTTCGCCCGGGAGCCAGGCCGTTACACCATACCGGCTTTTGAAGTAGGTCAGGCACGAAGTCACCCTATTGAGCTGGAAGTCATTGCCGCCACTGATGCTGCTGATGGCAAACCTGATGTATTTTTAACCGCCAGCCTGGAGCAAAGCCGGCTCTATGTGCAGCAAACCGGCTACTACACCCTGACCATCCATTTTCGCGGCGACTTGCAGCGCGGCAGTCTGACTGAGCCTAGTATGGAAGGTGCAACCGTACAACAGATAGGCCGGGATGAAGAAGGCAGCACCCTAGTCGATGGCGTACGCTATCGCACCATTAGCCGCCGCTTTGCCATTACGCCTCAGCGAAGCGGACAATTTAGTATCACCGCTCCTGAGTTTACCGGCGAATTACTCGACAGAGACAGCAACCGTAGCAACTTTTTTGCCCGCACTCGTACCGTTCTGCAGCATGCTGAACCGATCGAGGTTGAGGTCTTATCCATACCAGCCAACTTTCCCGGCGATTGGCTGGTCGCAGGCCTGCTCACTCTGCACGAAGAATGGTCTGGTGATCTTACTCAGCTACGGCAGGGCGAGCCAATTACCCGCACCATTACTCTGTCTGGGGTGGATGTAGCCGCCAATCAATTGCCAGATATCGACTTTGCGGTACCAGCAGGAATGCGGCTCTACCCACAGCAACCGGAACGCCAGGGTGCCCAACGCAACGGTCGTTTGGTGGCGCAAAAGACCTTTACCCTGGCAATGATCCCTACCGAAGCAGGCGAGATGCAGCTGCCTGAGCTACGCCTACCCTGGTGGAATAGTCAGCGTCAAATGCTGGATTATGCCACTCTGCCGGCTCGTACCATCCAGGTATTGCCTGCGGCAAGCGCTCAGTCTGATGCAACAACAGCCCAACGACTACCCAGTAGCGAAGCCATTACTCCCGAGCAAATCCCAGCCTCACCCTGGCATTGGAACCATCTTAGCAGTTTGCTGCTGGCAGCCTGGTTGATTAGCACAACCCTGTTACTCTGGTTCTGGCGCCGGCCAAAAGCCAGCCAAGTATCCGTCGCCGCCCCAAGCTTTAATTCAGCAGCGCTGAAAAAAGCCTGCCGACACCACCAGCCACAAGTGGCACGTGACTGTTTGTTGTACTGGGCACAATTGCAACTAGATGCACAGATCCGAACGCTCAGTGCCTTATCTGCAACTGTCGGCGAGCCTCTGCGCAGTGAACTACTTTTGCTGAATAAAGCCCTCTATCACCCTGAAGCCGAAACCTGGCAGGGCGATAGTTTGTGGCAGGCCTGGCAAAAATTTCAACCTGACAGTACCCAAAAACCTGTGCGCAACGAACTGAAACCGCTCTATTCGTAACGGGCTTCCATCCTGAAGCACTGTTTCCGGATGACCATTCACGACAACAGCCCCGCAGTTCACACAGCGGGGCTGGCACTTGTAGCCATAGCTTGTTAGCATGAGTGCTTGCGACAAAACAACAACAACAGCGTTTGAGCAATCAACAGGAGTGTATTTTGGAAACTGGCACCTTTATCTCCCTCGCCATTTATTTTCTTGCCATGCTTGGCATAGGCCTTTACGCCTACCGTACCTCTACCAGCGATGTCTCCGGCTATATGCTGGGTGGCCGCAAATTGGGCCCCGGCGTCACCGCCCTATCGGCCGGTGCTTCCGACATGAGCGGCTGGATTCTGATGGGCTTACCTGGCGCTTTTTTTGTGGCGGGATTTTCCGAGGTCTGGATCGCCATCGGCCTGACAGTAGGCGCCTATTTAAACTACCTGATCGTGGCACCGCGTCTGCGGACCTACACCCATGTTGCCAAAGACTCCATCACCCTGCCCGATTACTTTGAAAACCGCTTTAACGATCAAACCCGAGCACTGCGACTGGTATCGGCAGTGGTGATTATCGTCTTTTTTACCCTTTACACGGCAGCCGGTGTTTATGCCGGTGGCACCTTGTTCCAAAATGCCTTTGGTCTGAACTATGAGATTGGCTTGTTACTCACCGCTGGTGTGGTGGTAGCCTACACCCTGTTTGGTGGCTTTTTAGCCGTCAGCATGACCGACTTTGTGCAAGGCTGCATCATGTTTATAGCGTTGATTTTGGTGCCGGTGGCTGCCTTTCTTATCTTAGGTGGTACTGAACCCGTGATGCAGGAAATTGCCCGTATGGAGCAGCCAATGCTCAATCCTCTGCATGGCGCAACGGTGCTAGGGGTGATCTCATTACTAGCCTGGGGTTTGGGGTATTTTGGTCAGCCACATATTATCGTGCGCTTTATGGCTATTCGCTCGATTAAAGATTTTAAAGTAGCACGCCGTATTGGCATGAGCTGGATGATTGTTGCTCTGATCGGTGCCATGCTGACCGGCATTATCGGTGCTGTCTATATGGCTACCCAAACCGGTTCGCTCGGTCCGGCCGCTTATCTGGATGCCGAGGGCCAATTGGCCGATCCGGAAACCATCTTTATTGTGTTGTCGCAAATTCTGTTCCACCCGTTGGTGGGAGGCTTCCTGCTTGCTGCCATTCTGGCCGCTATCATGAGTACCATTTCATCCCAGCTGCTGGTGACCTCCAGCTCACTGACCAAAGACTTTTATCTGGCGTTTATGCGCCGCAATGCGTCCGATCGTGAACAGGTCATGGTAGGCAGGATCTCGGTTGTGATCGTTGCACTGGCCGCCATTGGCTTATCACTGAATCCCAGCCAAAACCTGCTGTCTCAGGTAGGCAATGCCTGGGCCGGTTTTGGTGCCGCTTTCGGCCCGCTGATTATCTTCAGCCTGTATTGGAAACGCATGACCTATGCAGGTGCCTTAAGCGGCATGCTGATTGGCGCTGGCACAGTACTGTTCTGGATCTATGCTCCGCTAACCATTGCTGGTGAAACCCTGAGCAGCTATGTGTATGAAATTGTGCCAGGGGCATTATTCAGTGCTATCGCTATCGTTGTGGTGAGTAAACTCACTGCAGAGCCTGCCGTCAGTATCCAGCAAGACTTTGAACGCATGGAGCGACGACTGGAAAGTGACATGGAATAAAAAAACAGCCCTCAGTAAAACACTGGGGGCTTTTTTTGCTTGTGTCCTTACGCGCAAGCAGCTATAAAATAAAGGATAGTCCCTGGTAGCAACCTAGCTACCCCTGCACAACCCCGAGGACCATAGTTTCTATGTATTTCTATGCGGCACGCCAACCGATCCTGGATCGAAATAAAGAGCTCTACGCCTATGAGTTGTTGTTTCGGGATAGCCTGGACAATGTCTTCCCAGATATCGACGGAGATGAAGCCACCTCAAAAATGATAGAAGGCAGCCAGTTCTCTTTTAGTCTGGAAGATTTCCTCGGCGATAAGCCTGGATTTATTAACTTTACGCTGGATACCCTGCAAAAAAAATACCCAAGGATGCTGCCCAAAGAGCAGATTGTGGTAGAGGTGTTAGAAACTATCCAACCAGGCAAACGCCTGCTGGCCGAATGTCAGGATTTAAAAAATAAAGGCTACGTCTTGGCACTTGATGATTATGAACATCAGAGCGTCTGGCGCCACTTCTACCCATTTATTGATATCATCAAAATTGATGTGTTATCCACCAACATCGACACCATCCACCAAATCAAGCAAGCCATTGCCGATTTTCCACACATTAAGTTGCTGGCAGAGAAGGTGGAAACCAATCAACAATTTGAAACGGCAATGGAACTGGGTTTTGACTATTTCCAGGGTTTTTTCTTTTCCAAGCCAGAAATGATGCAAACCAAATCACTGTCACCAGCACAAATGACCTTGGCTGAATTATTGTATGAAACATCCAAGTCTGAAATGGATTTGACCACTATCACTGCAGTTTTCCAACGTGATATCAGCCTATCCTACAAGTTACTGCGTTACAGCAACTCAGCTATATTTAAACGTCGCACCGAAATTGCTACCATCAAACAGGCTCTCGTGGTACTTGGTCAGGCAGAGTTAAAACGCTTTCTGTCACTGCTGTTTACCGCTCAAATCAGTAGCGATAAGCCGGCCGAACTGATGCGCTTATCGATGACCCGGGCCAAGTTTGCTGAAGGTCTGGCCGAGCTCCATGGTTCCGACAGTTCCAAAGCTTATCTTACCGGCATGATGTCACTAATGGATGCGCTGCTGGATGAACCTATAGAGTCTGTAATGCAAAAATTACCCTTGGCTAAAGATATTAAAGAAGCCCTGGTTGAAGGCTCAGGTGTTCTGGCCGACTACCTAAAACTAATGCAATGGTACGAACATGCGGATTGGCAACAGGCAAGCGCCCTGATAGAACAGCTGCGACTACCAGCTAATAGAGTGCCAGATGCATATCATGAAGCTATCAACTGGGCCAATGAACAAATGAAAGTGATGGGAGACAGCTAACTCCCATTCACATCTTCAACACTAACTTCAGATGCTATCAGTGGTCAAACTGGACGTACTGCGCAACCTTCTCTGCCAGCCGTGGACCAATACCACGAACCTCCGTCAGCTGTTGCTCACTTCGAATAGCACCATGCTCAGCGATGTACTTCTGGATGGCCTCGGCTTTTTGTTGCCCAATCCCTGGGATCAAGGCCAGTTGCTCTGTGCTCGCAGTATTGAGGTTGATTTTCGTCACTGCGGCAGTATTTTGGGCCTGATTAATAGTCTGCTGTGGCTTAGCCTCCCAGGCAAACAATTGATTGGATACCAGGGCAACACAGGTCATCGCAAAAGCAAATACAACTGTTTTCATTGTTTTAAACTCCATCTAAGGTCACTGCATAACCTAAAATGCAAGCAATCAACTCTTCTTGCCACCTGGCTTGCAAGAATGATCACTTGGCAGCAACCAAAAAGTCAACCAGGTTAAAATTAATATAACCAAAAAAATAAATAGATCAAATTAAATTCACAATAAAAGTGTGATTTTTGCGGTATGGTTCAGCCGAAATTAAGCCTGAAGCTCCTATGCTGATAAGGTAAATCACGCGAGGTACTAATTATGAAAATGCTCCCTGTTTTTGCGGCCTTATCAAGCTTGGTGGCAGGCTCAGCTTTTGCGCATGCCAACCATGTCGAATACGCAAGAGTTACCAAAGTGGAACCTGTCTATCGTACTATTGCTCGCCATAGCCCACAGCAAGTGTGTCATACCGAAGCAGTACATTACCGAGGCAGTCAGCGCTCAGATGCCACCCCGGTGGTACTTGGCGCTATTGCCGGCGGCGCTCTGGGCCATGCCATGGGACGTAACAAGAGCAACAAACGGGTTGGGATGGCTGCCGGAGCAGTCTTAGGTGGTGCCGTTGTCAGCGATATCCAGCGCCAGAATAATCAGCCAGCGACTGTCCATCAACAGCGTTGCCGGGTCGTCAATAGTTCGGTACAGTACCACAATGTATTCGATGGTTATCAGGTCAGCTACACTTTGCGTGGCCGCCATTACACCACCATGCTAGATTACGATCCCGGACCACGTTTACCGGTTCAGGTTAGTGTTCGGCCTGGTTACTAACCGCACAGGACAACAGATACAATGCAAGACAATCAACAAACAATTTTGTGGAGCTAACCATGTTACGTAGTACAGCAATCCTGTTATTGGTTGTCTTGCTCAGTGTGTTGCCAATCGCAGCCAGTGCAAACAACAGCCCTACAGTCAATAAAGAACAAGCTGCAGAACTGGCATTACAGCGCTTCCCTGGCAGGGTGCTTAATGTGAAAACTGAACAGCAAAACTACCGCATCCGTGTATTACAGCGGGATGGACGGGTTGTGACAGTTATAGTGGATGGCCGGACCGGCCGGGTAACAAGGGATGATCGCTAATGCGCATTTTAGTGGTAGAAGACGAGCAATTACTAGCCAATCAGATCCGAAATCATCTAACCGACCAGCAGTTCAGCGTGGATATGGCATTTGATGGCCGAGATGGCGATTTCAAGCTCAGTGAATATCCTTACGATCTGGCCATTATCGATTTAGGCTTACCTCATATGGACGGCCTTAGCTTAATCCGTAAGGCCCGTAAAAAAGACATCAAAACCCCTATTATTATTCTGACTGCCCGCGGCAGCTGGCAAGAGAAAGTGGAAGGCCTGGATGCCGGCGCGGATGACTACCTGACCAAGCCCTTCCATATGGAAGAGCTTTTAGCCCGCTGCAATGCATTAATCCGACGCGCCGCTGGCCAACCAGACCCGACCTTATCTGCGGGACCAGTGGCACTCAATAGCCGCACTCAGCAAGTTTGGCTGCATGAACAGGAGATCAGCCTGACGGCTTATGAATACAAAGTTCTCGAGTACTTTATGATGAACCCAAATAAAGTCATTTCGAAAACGGAGCTGACCGAGCATATCTATGATCAGGATTTTGATCTGGATAGCAATGTGATTGAAGTTTTTGTGCTACGTTTGCGGAAAAAACTGGATCCTGAAGCAGAGCTGAAACCAATAGAGACATTGCGAGGCCGGGGCTATCGCTTTACCTTGGCAGTGAATTGAACACTCAGATGCCATCTATGAGTTTATCGTTAAAACTGCGGCAGGGCTTGATCAGCCTGCTGCTGTTCGCTTTTTTACTGCCCGGTTCTTTTATCGCGATTGAACGCGCTTTTTACACCCAACTGGTGACCAATACTGAACAAAAGCTGGAAGTGCACCTGTATGCGATATTATCGGAAATCCAGGTCTCTGCCGACAAAGTACAGCTAAGCAATGTGGCACTAGCCCCCGACTTCTCCCGACCAAACTCTGGACTTAGTGCTTTTATCACCAACGAATCGGATGTGCTCTGGCAATCCGACTCTTCCATTACCCAACAATTTGAGCCAGAGCTGCTGCAACTATTACCGGGTAAAAGTGACTTCAGAGCCGACATGCAATACGGCCAGAAATACTGGGTCCTTTCTATTGCATTGTTGTTTGATCAAGGCGATAGCACCATCCCTCTGACTGTTCATGTGGTGCAATCGGATCACTTACTCAATACACCACATCAGAGCTTCTTACGCACCCTAATCCGCTGGTATCTGGGGATTGCTTTGGTGTTGTTGCTGGTGATGCTGTTGGCTTATCGTTGGACCACTCGGCCACTTTCCATGCTGGATCATGAAATTCGCCGGGTAGAAAGCGGCAAGCAAGAGCAGCTTACCGGTAAATACCCTACGGAGCTAATGGCTTTAAAAGAAGACTTAAACCTGCTGCTGGCTAGTCAAAACCGCCAGAAGCAACGCTACCGCCATCATTTAAGTGATTTGGCGCATGCACTGAAAACACCTCTAGCCGTCCTCAATACCTCGCCGCTGAGCGAACAGCCGGAACTTAAAGAGCAGCTGGATCGGATCAGTGCCATGATTGATCACCAACTAAAACGCGCCAGCAGTTCAGGCCAGGATGTCTGGAAGAAGCAAATTCCATTGCAACCTCTGCTGGATAAGATGATCAATGCACTGGGTAAGATTTACCAACACAAAGGCTGCCACATTGTGGTTGACTGTCCAGAGGACACCGCATTCAAGGGCGATGAAACCGACATGATGGAAATCCTTGGTAATTTACTTGATAACGCCTGCAAAGCTTGTCAGCAGCAGGTACGGTTACAAGTCAGCCCGCAGCCCTTTACCCTGGTAGTAGAGGACGATGGCCCAGGCATTCCAAGTGCCCGTCGACAGCAATTGTTCCAGCGCGGTACCCGGCTGGATACCTACAAAGAAGGGCATGGCGTCGGCTTGTCCATTGTGGCAGAGCTGGTCAGCTCCTATAATGGTGATTTAGAAGTCGGTGACAGTGAACTGGGCGGAGCCCGCTTCCAGGTTCGCTTTCCAGACCTATGAACCCCTTACCCTACGAGGTCGGCCTATGATGTTCAGCCTTACCCTGCTTGCAGTGAGTCTGCATACAGCTGCTATTGAAGAGCTTTGCCCTTGGCCTGAAAGTGGCAGCCAGCAACAGCGCTATCACCAGCAGCTCAGCTGTTACGATCAGGAGCTGGTAAAAGCCAGGCGGGCCTTGGCGCAATGGGAACAACATCATACCTTTGTGCTGCAACAACACAGCCAACGCACTGGGCGACCAGCAGCGTACAACAGTTTCAAGGCCGCTCAAGAGACATTTAAGCAGCTGAAAGAGCAGCACTGCCGTTGGCAGTACCAGCTGCAACTCCCGGAAGTGCAACAGGGAGCAGCTTACTACAAACGTTGTCAGCTGCAACTGATTAAGCAGCGTACCGAACAACTGGAGTCATTGGCTGCTCGCTAAGCTAACGGCTCATCCAAATCATCCCGCAACTGAGTTTGCTCTTCCGAATCCAAAAGGACGGCTATCCAACGACCATTGGGGCTATTCTCCAGCCCAATTTTAACAATCATGGTCAACGGGATACTAAGCAACATCCCAACGGTACCGAGCATCCAACCCCAAAAAATCAGCGATAAAAACACCACCAGGGTAGAAAGGCCCAGCCCCCGCCCCATAAGTCGCGGTTCCAGCACATTACCAATCAGAAGGTTGACGGCGATAAACACCAGGGTGGTCCCCAGAGCCAGGCTCAAACCACCATCAACCAGTGCGACCAGCACAGCCGGAACCGCCGCGATGATGGAGCCAATATTCGGGATATAATTCAGTAAAAATGCCAGCATCCCCCACAGTAAAGGATAACTGACGCCGAGCAACCAAAGCATCAGCCCCACCACCAAGCCAGTCAAGGCACTCATCATGGTTTTAATGGCAATGTAGCGATTCACCGACTCAAGAAACTGCTGTACCTGCTGCAACTTCTTTTCCGGAGTCTTCATACCTAACTTAATTTTGGCAGGAATACTGTGAGCCTCCAGCAACATAAAAACCACAATCAACAAAATCAGGAATGTGTTGGTGAGCATAGTGCCAAGCCCAGCCAGCAGGTTGGTGGCAAGTGTCATGGCGGAGCCCGGGTTAATCTGACTGAGCAGTTGCCTTGGTTCAAGCACCAGATGGTACTCGGCCAACCAATTCAGCAGCTGCAACACCACCAAATTAATTCGCCCTTGGTATTCAGGCATATTGCGGGTCAAATCAGTCAAGGACTGACCGACAATGGTCGCAAAAAAGGTGCCCAGCACGACTATCAGCAGGATAACCAGACCAATGGCTGCCAGCTTGGGCACGTGCCAACGATGCAGCAGTTGGATCAGAGGACTGCAAATGATGGCAATAAATAGTGCCAGAAGGAAGGGTACGACGATGGTGGCAGCAGCTTTGATACCTGCGAGGATAATCACCAGGGCCGCGCAGGCCACCAAAATACGGGTCGCGTTTGAGTCAGTCACCGTTGTCATAAAGGTCCTTGCATTCTTTGATCGGGAAAGGCTTAATAAACGTATCGAATAAAAATACCGAGGAACAACGAATTATGGAATTAAACCCGGCGATTATTCGCATCAAAAATCTGCGGCTACGTACCTTCATTGGCATCAACGAGGACGAAATCAACAACAAACAGGATGTCGTAATTAATGCCAAAATTCAATACCTGGCTGATGCTGCTGCCGATAGCGATGATATGAGTAAAGCGCTCAATTATCGCACCATCACCAAACGCATTATTCAGTTTGTTGAAGAAAATCGCTTTTCATTGCTGGAAAAACTAACCGCGGATGTGCTTGCCATTGTCGCAGAGCACAGCTCAGTGCTGTATGCCGAAGTGGAAATCGATAAACCGCATGCCTTGCGTTTTGCGGATTCGGTCTCTCTGACACTCTCTGTCAGCAAAGCGCGTTAATGCAGCTATACTGGATGCAATCAGGATGGTTTAACTTTTTTTGACAAAGGGCATCACCATGAAGCTGTTTATCACCGGCGGCACCGGTTTGATTGGTCAGGCGGCGATTAAGCGCTGGTTACCTGACCATGAGATCATGGTTCTGAGTCGCTCGGCAGCGAAAGTAAAAGCATTGTTTGGTCATGATGTGGCCTGTTGCGAACAGCTGGATGGTGTTGATATAAGTCGCTTTGATGCGGTGATCAACCTGGCTGGTGAACCTATTGCCGATAAGCGCTGGAGCAAAGCACAAAAGCATCGTATTTGTCACAGTCGCTGGGATCTGACCGAACAGTTAAGCACTCTGATCCAACAAGCGCAAAAGCCACCTTCAGTCTTTATCAGCGGCTCTGCCATCGGCTTTTATGGGCGTCAGGATCAACACTGCATTGATGAAAGTCATCAGGACTTTTATCCAGAGTTCAGCCACGATATTTGTGCTCGCTGGGAGAATCTTGCCCAGCGCGCAGCCAGCGAAAGCACCCGCGTTTGCCTGGTTCGCACAGGTATCGTGCTGGCAGAAAACGGCGGCGCTTTAAAGAAAATGCTACCGCCCTTCCGTTTAGGACTGGGAGGAAAAATTGGCGATGGTACTCAGTACATGTCCTGGATCCATGTAGACGACATGGTCGCCTTGCTCGATTTCTTATTGTGCCACAGCGAACTAGCAGGCCCTATCAATGCGACCGCGCCGAAAGCTGTGCCTAATGCCCGCTTTACCGAATTGCTGGCCAAGCGTTTGAAGCGCCCTGCTTTGCTCCCGATGCCAGCTTTTATGGTGCGCCTATTGTTCGGTGAAATGGGCGACCTATTGCTGTTCGGCCAAAATGTCTACCCGAAAAAGTTACTGGATGCTGGCTTTCAATTTAGCTACCCGGATTTACGCGAGGCCTTGCAACAACTGAACCTTTAATAGGGCGCATTGCTGCGCCCTTTGCTTGCCAATAAACCGCTTTACGAATAAATGGCCCTGCGCATTAACACCGAACTTTGAATGGCCAGCAATTGCCGCAGTTGCCACCAACCAAGCAAAGTAACCACCACCACACCAAAACCCGGGCCAATCCACCACAGATTCCAGTGCAACTGAAATGGCAGCTCAAACAAGCGGAACTGCAATACGCCAAGCACAGCCTCCGCCAGTACGGTAGCAAGGATACCGGCCAGCGCTCCGAGCGCAGCGAACTCCAACAGCATGGCATTGCGTAAGAAGGCGTAGCGAGCCCCCAAAGTGCGTAAGATAGCCAGTTCCTGCTCTCGTTGCTCCATAGTAGCCTGCACCTGGGCCACCAACACCAGCACAGCGGCTGCAAACACCAGCAGCAAAATGCTGCTAAGAGCCACAGTCACCTGAGCAATAATATCCTGTACCTGCTGGATAATGGCATCAACATTGAGCACGATCACAGTTGGGAATTCACGATTGAGCTGGTTTAGTACTTGCGCCCGCTCCGCATCCAGATAAAAAGCACTGAGGTAACTAGCCGGGAAATCGGCCAGTAAATCCGCACTTAAAATCATGTAGAAATTAGGTTGCAAGGTATTCCAATCAACTAAGCGAATGCTGCTGACGGTGGCAGAAACCGTTCGACCACCGATGGAAAACTCCAGCTGATCACCCAGCAAAATACCCAGCCGTTCTGCCAATTCCGACTCTACCGAAACCTCACCCAGAGTTTGCTCGCTAAACCAACGACCATGCAGCACACTGTTATTTGCAGGTAATTCGCTGGTCCAGGTCAGGTTTAGCTCACGGCCAACACCAACCCGCTCGGTATCTTCTTCCTTGGAAGCACGCTGGCGCAGTTGCTGCTCATTGGTCGCGGTCAAACGTCCCCGCACTATCGGGTAGAAAGTATCCAGCTCCAGCTGATGCTGAGCTGCAAAGGCTTCAATACCTGGCCGCTCAGCCGCTGAGATATTTACCAAAAACTGATTGGGTGCCCCGGCCGGAATTTGTGCTTGCCACTGGTCCAGTAGCTCTACCCGCAAAAAATACAACAACAAGGTTAAAAACAATGCCATGCTAAAGGTCAACAACTGAAAGCTGTTTTGCCACAAACGTCGACGCAAATTGGCCAGCGCCAGCTTCAGTGCCGAGCTTTGACCTGCGGCCATTGGTTTGGCCACTTTCACCAGTAAAGCCGCCAACCCCATCAATACCAACGCAAAGGTAACGCAGGCAGCAAACAGAATAAGACTGAGCATAAACTCTTTGCTAAACAACCACATTAGTAACCAGACAGCCAGCGCCCCTGTTGCAAGATGCCAGACATCAAAACGCCAGGCTGGCAATTGCCGGAGTACCGCTATCGCTGGCACCGCTGCCAACTGCCACACTGGTCGTGCTGCAAACAGGCCGGCACAAATCGCGGCAGTTAACAATCCCATCCACAGCGGCCGACTGCTAAACGCCGGTTGGTAATCGTCCATCCACAACTGAATGCCTTGCTGAATAAAAACCACCAGCACAATGCCGGCTATAATTGCCAGCACAGAACTAAATACACTCACCAACAGCAGATGGCTGCAATAAATCTTTCGGGCTGTGGTGGTGGTCGCCCCCAGCGCTTTAATCACAGCCACAGCCTCTGCATGGCGCTGACGGTAACGATTAGCCGCTACCGCCGAGGCGCTGGCAGCCAGCACAATTCCAAGCAAGCCAGCCAGCAGCAGGAAGCTCTCGGCTCGCTGTATGGCTGCACCAATGGCCGTTTCCGGATCCAACTCTTGCCATTGCTCATGCACAGACAACTGAGGATCAAGTTGCTGACGCAACTCAGCCAGCTGTGGCGTACTGCCTGCAAACAAATAGCGATAACCAATTCGACTGCCCGGCTGAACCACTTCAGTAGCGGCCACATCGTCCAGATGCATCAGCACCCGTGGATTACCACCAAATACATTGAGCGGCGCATCTGGCTCGGCTTCAATCACACCGGCAACTTGCAGCGATGCCATGCCAAGCTCCAGACGATCACCAGGACTTACCGCCAGCAAGCTTAACAAACGCGGCTCCAGCCAGATTTCACCAGCACTGAAACTAGCCAGTTCGCCCTGCCCTGGCTGATGGCTGCGTCGCAGCACCAGCTCACCGCGTAGTGGAAACTCACTGGAAACGGCTTTTACCGTAACCAGCTGCATTTCACTGTCAGAAAACAACATAGAATCGAACAACATCTGCTGTGCTTGTTGCAAGCCAACCGCATCGGCCGTTGCCATCAACTCTGGCTGAAAAGGCCGGCTGGATCGCAGAACCAAATCAGCTGCTAAAAAGCTGGCACTACGCTGGTACAAGGCAGAGCGAACACTTTCGGTAATGCCGGTAAGCATCACCACAGAAAACACGGCTAAAAACAGCGCAAACGCAATCACCCAGAGTTCGCCGCGCTTTAACTCGCGCCAGAACAGGCGCCAGGCAATACTAGCCCACATGGCGCTGCTCCTGCAGCTCAGACGGCAGTTGCTGCTCCAGCTGACCATGGTGCATCAGGTACTGTTGTTGACAGCGCTCTGCCAGCTCAGCTTTATGGGTAACCAACACCAGGGTAGTGCCTTGTTGTTGGTTCAAATCAAACAACAGGTCTTCAACCAACAAGCCGGTTTTTTCATCCAGGTTAGCAGAGGGCTCGTCAGCAAACAGAATTTTGGGCTGAGTAATAAAAGCCCGGGCAATAGCAACCCGCTGCTGCTCACCCCCAGATAATTGGGTCGGATAAAAATCACGGCGCTCGGAAAGCCCCACCTGAGCCAAGAGCTCTAAACCGCGATCTTTGGCGTTACGGATCCCTGCCAGCTCGGCTGGCAAAGTGATATTTTCCAGTGCGGTTAACCCCGGTAGCAACAAAAAAGACTGGAAAACGAAACCGACATGACTGGCTCTGAGACCAGCTCTGGCATCCTCATCCAGCTGATGCAAAGGTTGGCCTGCCAGAAAGACTTCGCCTTCACTGGCTGTGTCCAGACCGGCCAGAATTCCCAATAAAGTGGACTTGCCAGAACCGGACGCACCAACAATAGCAACCGACTCACCACGCTTGATTGTCAAATGCAAATCATTCAGGATAGTCAGTGATCCTTCCGTTAGTTTTACCCGTTTGGTTAAACGGGTCGCTTTTATATCTATATCAGGTGATAACGTCATGCGTGCATTCTTAATTCTGTTGTTTGTTGTTTACAGTACCACGACTTATGCGCAGCCGAAAAGGTTGTTGCTGCTCGGTGACAGCCTGAGTGCGGCCTATAACATGCAGGAGCAACAAGGCTGGGTGTATTTAACGCAGCAGTGGTTGGATACGCAACAGTTACCGCTTACGATCATCAATGCCAGCATCAGTGGTGAAACCTCAGCCGGAGGCCTGGCCCGTTTGCCTGCTTTGCTGGAGCAACACCAGCCGCATTATGTGTTGATTGAATTGGGTGGCAATGATGGCTTACGGGGCTTTGCAGTTGCCCAGCTGGAACAGAATTTAACGCAATTGATTGAGCTTAGCCAGGCCACTGGCGCTGAAGTGCTGCTGATGCAAATTCGGATCCCCCCCAATCTTGGCCCGCGCTATACCCGTCAGTTTGAAAGCCTCTATCCGGCGCTGGCTGAACGTTATCAGTTGCCGCTGTGGCCATTTTTCATGGAGCAGATTGCCCTGAACGAAGACTTGATGCTACCAGATGGCATCCATCCAAACCGTCAGGCTCAACCACTGATTAAGCAACAGATGAAAAGCTGGTTTGCGCAGTTGGTTTGTGATGGCGAGTGTTGAATGTTGGATGTTGGATGTTGGATGTTGGATGTTGAATTCTCAATGCTCTTAATTCAACATTCATAATTCAACATTAAAAAAGGAAATGGCGTCCCCTAGGGGATTCGAACCCCTTTACCGCCGTGCCAGATGGCTTTGCGCGGTGTCCTGACACCGCCTCACGGCGATAGACAACACAGAAATTAACATAAGATGATTCGTAGAGCGAAGTGGCGTCCCCTAGGGGATTCGAACCCCTGTTACCGCCGTGCCAGATGGCTTTGCGCGGTGTCCTGACACCGCCTCACGGCGATAGACAACACAGAAATTAACATAAGATGATTCGTAGAGCGAAGTGGCGTCCCCTAGGGGATTCGAACCCCTGTTACCGCCGTGAAAGGGCGGTG
>NZ_JAFIFQ010000086.1 GCF_020831925.1 Alkalimonas sp. | reverse complement strand
GCTCCGTGGCTTTTGTCGGTGGCCAGGTCATTACCATGAATGGCGATGAAGTGCTGCAGGATGCCGTGGTGCTGGTCACCAACAACAAGATTGCCGCAGTAGGCAGCCGCGATGCCGTCAGTATTCCACGCGGTGCTAAGGTGTATGACATCAGCGGAAAAACCCTGATGCCCGGCCTGTTCGACGCCCATGCCCACGGCGCGCAGGGTGCCAACCAGATCATCCCACAGCAAAACTGGCTGAACTATGCCGGCCTGACCTTTGGCGTCACCAGCATTCACGACCCATCCAACAACACGCGGGAAATTTTTACCGCCAGCGAAATGCAGCAAGCCGGTCATATCGCAGGGCCACGCATTTTCTCGACCGGTGCTATTATTTATGGCGCAGAAATTCCGGGCTTTACCTCGCATATTGACAGTCTAGACGATGCCAAATTTCATTTGCAGCGGTTGCAAAAGGTCGGTGCTTTCACGGTAAAAAGCTACAACCAACCGCGGCGGGATCAGCGCCAGCAGGTGATCCAGGCGGCCCGCGACATGGGCATGATGGTGGTGCCAGAGGGGGGCTCTTTACTGCAGCACAACCTGACCATGCTGGTGGATGGCCATACCACGCTGGAGCATGCCCTGCCCTCGGCCCGGGTGTACGAGGATGTATTGCAATTGTGGGAAGCCAGCAGCATGGCCTACACGCCGACGCTGAACGTCGCTTATGGCGGCATCTGGGGTGAGAACTACTGGTACGATACCACCGAAGTATGGCAGCACCCACGGTTAAGCCGTTACGTGCCGATGGACCGGCTGGCCCCGCGCAGCATGCGGCGGGAAAAAGCACCCGAACATCACTACAACCACTTTGCCGTAGTCGAAACCGCCAAGCAGATGTCGGATCGCGGTATTCTGGCTAATATTGGCGCTCATGGTCAGCGCGAAGGCTTAGGCGCTCACTGGGAAATCTGGATGTTTGCTCAGGGCGGCATGACGCCGCTGGAAGCGCTCAGGACCGCCACCATCAATCCGGCCATTACCTTTGGCATGGACCATCAGTTGGGCAGTATTGAAGTAGGCAAGCTGGCGGACTTGATTGTGATTGACGGTAATCCGCTGGAAAACATCCGGGTCAGTGACAGGGTGCAGTACACCATGGTCAATGGCCGCTTGTTCGATGCCGAGAGCATGAACGAAATCGGCCTGCGCGAGCGAGCCCGTCAGCCGTTTGAGTTTGAACCAAGGCGCTAAAACTAACTTTTTCCTGTTATTTCAAAGGCCAGCTCACACTGGCCTTTTTTATTGTTCAGACACTACGCAAATTACCAACTGACTCCTACACTTTTTAGACAAAAATCGATTCGACAAACCGATCAGGCCGTGGTAAAAAAGCGCAGTTTTTTAACCTGGAACACATTTATGTTAATGAAAAAGTCAGTCCTGGCGCTAAGTCTGGTATTGCTGGCTGGCTGCGGTGGTGGCTCCGGCAACTCAGAACCGCCGCCGCCCCCACCACTAGCCCTGGAAAACTTAAGCCATACCACTAGTCAGCATTGGCTGCCTGTAACCGGCAGTTTTGCCAATGCTCTGTCGACAACCGGCAGTGCGCAGTTACTTCGTATCGAGCAAAACGGACAGGTCGTTCAGCCAGTGCAAGGGCGCTATGCACTCAATGGTGCCTTGCTTGAGGTCGATGGTCTGAACTACCGGTTAACACCGCTTAGCAATCAGACAGTCAGCTTTCGTTATACGCTGCAGCAAGCAGGCCGCCAGGGCAGTGCCACACTGCAGTTAGCTGCCCCCTTGTCGGATCCTCTGGCACCTGAACAGTGGCATCTGGTCAATACCGGACAAACAAGCTACGCCCTGAGCGATAGCTTTCGGGATGCGCTTATCGAAATGCTGATCAATAACCCGGACGAGCCGATGTCACGCAGCCAGGCTACCAGCCTGGTCAATCAACTGTTCAGTGAATACCGCAACCAACTAAGGCCGGGTTTTGATGTCGATCTATTGCCACTTTTTGCAGCAGGGATCTTTGGTCAGGGTTCGGTCAGTGTGGTCGTCGATAGCGGCTTGCAACTGACACATGAAGATTTGGCCGCCAATATCCTGGCCGGTCGCTCGCTCAATCTGGTCGATGGCAGCGCTGATCCATCCCCCGAGCTGGATCTGTCCAGGCCAAATGCAGGCGATCATGGCACCAGTGTTGCTGGAATTATTGCCGCTGAGGGCTGGAATGGTGTTGGTGGACGGGGCGTCGCTCCTAACAGCCTGCTCATGGCCATAAATTTACTGGCCGATGAGTACGCCGGAGGTCTGGATGATGAATGGTTAGTGCATGGTTTAGATGACAGCGTGATCAGTGAGGGCGACAACATCAGTGCTTTTAACCGTAGCTATGGTGTTACTCTGCCGGTGATGCAAGGCTATTCGTTGCTTGAAGAAGAATTGCATCGCTTCAGTGTCGAAGATTTACGTTCTGGCAAAGGAGCACTGAACGTCAAGTCTGCTGGCAATGAGTTTGAATTTTATGGTTACGAAGGCGACTTTTGCCAGCAAAACGGTGCCAATGAGCTAGGTCTTAGCTGCTACAACGCGAATATGGAATCTTCCCAGCAAACCCCTTACTACACCATAGTGGCAGCAATGAACCCCAATGGCCATAAAAGCAGTTACTCCAGCGCAGGCGCCAATTTGGTGCTGACCGCGCCGGCTGGCGAAGATGGCGATCTGCTACCCGCTATTGTCACCGTGGACCTGATGAGCTGCCAGTATGGTTACAGCAGTGAAGCGGCAGCCGCAGGCTTTGACGATGCTATCGGCGACGGTGCTTTTGCCGGTTTTTATCCGTTTGACAGTGGCGCACACCCTGATAACCCACAGTGCAACTATACCTCTCGGTTTAATGGCACCTCCTCCGCTGCACCTATGGTGAGTGGCGTTGCGGCCTTGTTGCTGGAAGCGGAGCCAAGCTTAACCGCCCGCGAATTGCAGCATTTGCTGATTAGCACCGCCAGGCGGGTGCACCCAGAGGATCCGGTGATCCGGCTAAGCCTGCCAAATGGCAGTTTTGAGGCCCATAGCGGCTGGGTTGAAAATGCCGCCGGTTTTGCTTTTAACAACCATTACGGATTCGGCCTGGTTCAAGCAGGCGCTGCTTTTCAACGTTTGCAGCAAGGCAACTGGCAATTACCAGCAAAGCAGTACAGTGCCTGGCATGGTACAGCCCTCTATAGCGATGGCAACCCGGCAAATCTGGCGGTACCGGATCACAGTGCGGCTGGTGTTAGCATGGCGCTAGCCATGCCGGAGCAACTGGTGGTAGAAACGGTACAGCTCAAGTTAACCGTCCGTAACCCGGAACTGCTGGAGTTTGGCCGTATCACTGAGCAAGGCAGCACCCAAACCAGTGCCGGCAATGATCTGGCCGTAGTCCTTATCTCCCCTGCCGGTACCCGTAGCGTACTGCTGGCCTCTCGTCAGGCTTTATTATTGCCGGCTCTGGATGAAGACTGGGCTATACAGGATGGCTATATTCTGAAAGATTCAGTATTTCGCAGTAATGCGTTTTACGGTGAAGCAAGCGCCGGCAACTGGACAGTTGAGGTGTACGATCTTGCGGCCGATAGTTTTGCTGTGCAAGACACCGAGTTTGATTTCGACTGGATTGAAAATAACGCTGAGCTATCCAGACTTGATGGCGCCGCTCTGCGCATTGTTGGCCATAGCAAGGAGTAATGAACGATGACTTTCGCAAAACAACTCTGTGTAATCGTATGCTTCATTGCATTCTCAGCAACCAGTCTTGCTGAAACAACCTTTGGTGCTTACCGGCTGCTGCAGCCGGAGCAAGTGCAGCAGCTAAGCTTGCAGCAAAACCGCCAAAGCAAAGCGCAATTCGCTGCAGCCAGCTCTTCAGCAAATACAGCCTCATTGCAGGGAATGGTGCAAGCGAACAGCCTGGTCATCAATCGCTACAGCGGCAAACCCGGCCGTGTCAGTGGGCAGCTTTTGCTGTTGCTTGAAGACCAGGCAGATATTGTCAGCCTGCTGACTAAGTTCCCGCTGACGGTTCTGCAACAACAACGACAGCTGGTGTTGCTGCAAGCCGACAGCCATACCGATCTGCTGGCACTGCGTGAGCAATTGCTGCAGCTTAGCGAAGTAAAAAGCGTGCGGCTGGATGTGCGCGAACAGCGCTATAAGACCAGATAAAACCTCTTTTTCAAGGCCAAGCATCTGCTGGCCTTTTTATCGCCTGAGGCTATGGTGTCTATTTTTTCTTTATCGGCCAAAGTAGCTAATCTGTCGCTGTCAGTTTGTGATCGCGACTCTTTGGCGTCTCTCCCACACCAATCGCAAAGGATAAAACGCAGCTGATACTGGTGTTCCTGGTTGAAATTCCGCTCAAGGATGAGCTTTTTTACTTATCAGCTTGCAGCAACCGGTTCGATGCCATCAAACAAGCCACACTCACAACGATGGCAATAGCCCCCAGCCACAACACCTCATGGATACTGGTCAGGCGAATGGTCAAGGCGGCCGCCGGCGGCCCCAGCACCAGGCCAATTTTAAACGCCGTGACGCAGAACACGATCAAACGGCCGCTTTTATCCACATCATTAAAAATTGCCATCATAATGGGCACGATAAAGCTCCAGAACACCTGGTAAACAATGGTTGCTACCGCATAGATGGCCCAGGCATGGCTGTCACTCATCCAATACAAGGCAGCGAGACAAGGCAACTGCACAGCGGCTGTGATCAGTAAAGACGCATTCCGACCAATGCTGGCAACAAACCAGCTGGAGAGCATGGAGCCAATGGCACTGATACCAAAACCAACCCCCAGAATAGCGCCCACTTCCGCCACACTGAGCCCGGCATGGACACCAATCCGCTCTAAATAGGCCCAGACGGTACCCTGAGCAAAGTAATAGGCAATGGTGCCGGCAAACACCAGGGCAGCAGCCAGCCAACGGCCTTGCAAATCGATACGAAAAGCGGTTTGTGGTTTCTGATTATCCGGGAAACTGACAAAACTCAGCAGCAAGGCCAGCAATAAAAACAGGTTAAAGCACTGATAAATTCCGGCATAGCCAAAAGGAGCAATCACATAGGGCAACAAGGCAAAACCCAGGGTGCCGAAAATAACCTGAATGGTCACCATCACGGCAAAGGTTTTATCAACCCGGCTTTGGTCTCCCAAGGCTGCCAGCGCAATGGCATAAGACACACCACAGGCAAGCCCTGCACTAAAGCGCAATAGCAGCACCAGCTCGTAACTGCTGACCCAGCTGGTGAGCAGGTTGCAGCCGATAAAAACAGCCAGGCTAAACTGCACAAAACGCAGCCACTGAACACGACGTACCCAAAACAAAGCCGACGCACTGGAGATCAAGATGCCTGCTACCTCCGCCGAGGCCAAAAAACCAACCTGAGCAGTGCTGAACAAACCACTGTCGGTAAAAGCACCGACCAAAAGCGGCATCAAGATGGTCACCGAGGCTCCCATCATTGCAATCAACATCACGCACAGATACTGAGGGAAGTTAAAATCGGTAGCAGCGGCTGGCCGCCAGGTCAGAGACAACATCATCACACTCCTGCAAGCACTCTGGCAAAAAAAAGTGAGGCCTAGGCCTCACTTCGCGGTATTGGCAAGCTGTTAAAAATAACTGTAAGAGAAGCTAAGGCCTATGGTTCTTGGCGTCAGAGCTATGGTTCTGCGACCCAGAATACCAGAGTTCTGATTGGAGACAATGGCATCGCTGTTGGTCAGATTGGTTGCCCAAAGCCGCACGTCCCAGTTGTCTTTACCCAGGCCCAGGTTGGCACTGAAGGTGGTAAAAGACGGATACTGGAAGGTTGCTGCATCCGGGTTATCCTGGCGGTCGTTTTGCACCTGACCGACATAGCGGCCATTCACACTGCCCCACAACGACATGCCATTCTCCAGATCCGCGGTGTAGCGCAGGCCAAAGTTATGTCGCCACTTCGGGTTGCCGCCCAAAGAGCCGCCCTTCATCCAGGTACGGCACTCGTTATTGGCTACACTTTCCTCGTACACACATTTGGTGATGGTTTCATCCCAAGTGCCTTTGGTGGTGGCGCTTGAGTAGGTCAGCATCAGATTATCGGTCAAATAATAGCGCATACTCAGCTCAGCACCGCGGGTCTTGGCATCCGGCCCATTGGTGGTGCCATTGACCGGGAAAAAGTCTTCAATGGTTTGCGAGAAGTACGTCTGCACATTGTTCCATTGAATTTGATAGACGTTGGCTTGCACAAAGAAACCATCGGCTACAAAACCTTTCACCCCAAGCTCAAAGTTGTCGGTGGAGTCCGGCTCATAAAACTGGGCATCTTCTGCTACCGGCCGGCCATTATCTTCCCGAAAGGAGTTGGTACCGCCGCGACGATAGCCCTGCGAATAAGTAAAGTAACCTAAGATCTCATCACTGAAAAAGTAAGCGGTATTGAATTTAAAGAAACTCTCACCGCTGCCACTGCCTTTAAAGTCGCGATCCGAATCAGTCGGGCCCAAGTAATCCCGAATAAAGCCGGAGCCAATATCGGTGTAATTGAACACCCGGGCACCGACCGTCACATTCCATTTATCAGTAATGTCGTAACCTACTTCACCAAAAAAGGCGGTTTCTTTGTACTTGCTGCCTAAATCCTCACGGTAGCCCTCACCCGGGTTGCCACCGGCTGTGGCACGATCAAAACCGAGCCAGGACACCTGGCTGGCGATTTCATCCAGCCGCTCAAACCATTCGGAAAACCTGTAGTTTCGGCGCTGATTGGTGTGGTAGACCCCAAGAATCCAACTCCAGGGTCCCTCAATAGTCGAGGTTAAACGGCTTTCGTGGCTAATGCCGCGGTAGCTGTTATCAAAGGTCATGTAAGCCGAGTCATTGCCATCAGCCAGCGCCAGGCCGGGTACCCAGCCATAGAAGCTGTTCCCGGCACCGGCATAATCGGCCTGACCAACACTACTGTCACGGTAATTGGCGGTACTGCTGCTTAAGGTGGCAAAGCCTAAGTCCCAATCCACATCGATCGAATCCATTTTCAGATCGCGGTCGGCAAACTCTTCAAAGCGTGACACCACAGTGCGGTCATTGTATTGAAACGGCG
>NZ_JAFIFQ010000026.1 GCF_020831925.1 Alkalimonas sp. | reverse complement strand
TCCCAGTCGATATCGATGCCATCGAAGAAGTCATAGGTGCGGATAAAGTCGATCATCGAGTCGATAAAGACAGCTCTGGCAGCTGGATCAACCCCTATGTCGTACAGCGGATCGGACAGTGTCCAGCCTCCGACCGATGGCAGAATTTTCACCTCTGGATGCGCCCGTTTCAGACGGTACAGCTCGGCAAAAATACCGCGGATCGGTTGATCCCAACGATCACCCGGGTAGGATTTTTCCAGCGCAGCGAATGCATCGTGTACCACCACACTGTAATCCGGTTTGCCCTGGCACTGGCTGTTTAAGGCGGCGTAGCCTTCCGGGTTGGCCTGGCGCAGCGATTCATTCGGGCCACAGACCGGAATAAAGCCGTAGTAGATGTGAGTCAGGTTCTCGGCCGGGATATCGGCGACATGATAATTGCGACCATAGATGCCCCATTCCACGAAGTAGGCAGCCACCTTCTTGCCGGTGGTGTTCTGGTAACTGCGGTTGCGTTCTTTCAGTGGGTGTGGCCAATAGCTCATATCCAGATCCGTCCAGGGATCAAAGTCCGGATTGGTACCGCCGCCATTGCCACCTCCATTACCAGAGCCCGCGCTTACCGTAACGGTTGTGCTGTCACTGTCGGTGCACAATAAGGCTGTGCTGCTTTGTTGGCACAAACTCACTACGTAGTGGTACTGGCCGGTCTGACCGACACTGATCGGGTGGCTGCCACTTTGCGCCTGTTGGCCGCCAGGGCTTAATGGGGCTGAGTGGATAACCGTATCGTCCTGTTTTAACTGCCACAGGTTGCCGTTATTGCCCCACCACATATTCCAGCTGAGGGTAAAGTTGGCACTGCCATTGCTTAGCGTCTGGTTGCTGTCAAGCCAGGCAATCACTGGTTTTGCCGGAGCTGCTGGATTGACTGGTTCGGGATCAACCGGGTCTACCGGATCAACGGGGTCCACAGGATCGACCGGATCAACAGGGTCGACTGGATCCACTGGATCAATTGGATCCGAGCCACCACTGCCACTGACCTGAATGGTGGTAATGCCGCTGGGCTGACAGTGCTCGGTACCACCGCTTACTAGACAGAGCTGAACTTGCAGTTGGTAGCTACCCGGCTGCGTCAGCGTTAAATTGGCCTGGCCACTTTGGCCTTGCTGACCATTTGGTGTTAAGGCGGCACTGTAGACAGCGCTGTCATTTTGCAGCAATGTCCACTTGTTGCCATTGGTACCCCACCACATATCCCATTGTACAGGGATAGTGACACTGCCATTTTGCAGCTCGAACTGAGTTGGCATCCAGCTGATAGTTGGGGTGCCAGGCACGCTGGCGAAGGTTGAGCTGCTGACAAAAAGCAGCGAAGCCGCCAGGCATAGCTGGTTCATTCGTTGTTGCATGGTGTCCTCCACAAAAGACATTTTTTATTGTTATCACTACTCTGTCATAAGAGCAGTGCTTGCATGCGATAACGTATGTCTGCTTGACGAACGGCTCCATGATACTCGTTGCTACGTATTGCATGTCAGTCCTAACTATTTACAGAATGACAGCGTTGTCAAATGATAAAGTTCTGATAACAAGCTAAGTGTTTGAAATGAAATTATAAAATATTTACGATTTAGTGGCGGGAAAATTTACAGTGCCAGCTTGAGCTGACACTGTAACCTTGGTTCAGTCAATCTGCCGTTGCCGGCGCTCGCCACCACGGCTACTTCGCTCAGTGACTTGCGGTCGTGGGTTGGCTGAGCGCTCAACCCGTTGAGGGCGCTGAGCCGGAGTTGAACTCTGAACCCGGCTGGGCGCACTTGGCTGCGACTGTACCCGGTTTGGCGTGCTGGGTTGAGGCTGCACAGTGCTTTGGCTGCGAATAGCCTCAACCGGGCGTTGAGTCCTTTGCTGTGGTTGACTGCTTGGGCGAATAGGCTCCGGTTGCGGCATGGCTCGTTGCTCTATCTGGCGATTCGGTCGGGCAGGAGATTGCTGTTCAGAGTTTCTGACCTGAGGGCGCTGCTGCATAGCAGGCTGAGTGTTAGACACGCTTTGGTTCTGCTGTACCTCACGGGCACCCCGGTACTCGGTTGTCCGAGGGCTCTGCTGAACCTCGCGGGCACCCCGATACTCTGCAGCACGCTGGCGCTGCTCCCGAACTGGAATGGCCGCTGCGCTATCGGTGGCCGGACGGCGCTCTTGCCGTTCAGCTAATTGTTGTTGCCGTTGATTCAGATTGGCAGAACGCTCCGTTGTCGTTTGCTGACGCACTTGCAGCTGTTCTCTGCGTTGCTGCAGATTGGATTCATGCTGCTGCGGTGTAGCATCTGCTCGCAGGCTACGTGAGCGCTGTTGGCTTCGATCAGGGCGATCGTACTCCTGACGTTGTTCTTGCTCAGTTCTTTGCTGGCTCCGGGCATGCTGGCGGAAACTTGTGCTGTAATCACCACTCGGCTGCGCGCGCGGACGGCGCCACTCTCGGGCCGGACCACGTTCTTCCCGGGTGGTACTTCTGGGTCTTGAATCGTACTGCCGGCTCAGTGCTTCACGACGATAGACCACGCCACGACGATGCACCGGATTGTGCTGCCAGCGCTTGCCATGATGCACATGGACTACCCGGGTAGGGTAATAGCGTGGTGGGTGATAAAAGTGATGATGGTTCACAATCACATGGCGATGGTGCCAGTGGAAGCTGCTGAAATAAAAGCGTGGTGTGACCCGGTAATATGGTCCCCAGTAGAAAGCACTGTGGGTATAATAAGCCCCCGGGTAGTGCCAGTAGTAGGGTTGATGATGTGGCCACCACCAGTCACCATAGACGACCCGGGTGTTGTAGTAAGGAACATACACCACTTCACGCTGACGCGGCTCGATCACGATCACATGCTGTTCACGCTGCACCACTATGTGTTCGACTTCATCGAAAGCACCGTGGGCATAAGCCCGCTCACGCAGTTGCTGGATGCTTTGCATCACCCAGGTTTCATCGGTCAGAAAAGCTTCGCCCAATTGCTCCAGCCAGTCCAGATCATCGCTCATGCGTTCTAACAGATCGGGAAACGCAACCAAGGCTTTGACACTAGGATCCCAGGGGTGTTGCTCAACCTGCTGCAGGGCTGTTTCTGAATCCAGCTCTGGGTTTTGGGCGACCCAGCGTGCTGCCTGAACGACTTCAAGTGGGTAGGTTGAGGCAATCAGCACATGACTAAGAATACTGTCTGGATACAAAGCTATCGGTGCCAGCACCTGATCCAGTTGAGCCTGTTCGAACGACTCATCCTGGGCCTTGGCTGCTTGGCTAAGCAGCATGGTACCCAGAACCAACGGCAGCCAAAAACTGAAGATACGTGCTAAGTCAGACATGGTGTGTCCTCCTGTACTCGCCATTGCCAACGGGATCTTACCGGGGCAAGCGATCAGTGCAGCGTGAAAGAGTCACGCATTTGACTAATTTATAGACGGTACAAGCTTAACTTAACCTGAATTGGCACAATCTGCCAGGCAGCTGACAGCCTTCATCCCATATAGCGTTGTTTCTTATGGGCTTTAATTTTTGTGGTATCGACCAGTACCAGGCCGTCCATACAGTCTGAGAAATCCGGGTCCAGTCCAAAACTTAAAAAGTAAGCGCCACCAGGCTCACACAATTCGCTGTACTGTTTGTATAAGGTGGGTATGCTTAGCCCCATATTCGCCAGCAAATGTTTGAGCTGACAGAAATCAGCGGCATAGTCGTTGCCGCTAAAGTGCGGGCGTAATTCTGCTAACAGTTGTTCATGCAAAACATAGGGATGACGGGATACTGCCGGGGATGCCGGATGTTGAAAATAGAGGTTGTAAAAGTACACCATCAGATCGCGAGCGGCCTGGGGATAGCTGTTGGATAAACTGACGGCCCCATACAGATAACGGATATCCGGCCGCTGTTTCAGGTAGGCACCAATGCCATACCATAGATAGTCCAGGCTACGCTTGCCCCAATATTTCGGCTGGACAAAACTTCGGCCCAGCTCCAACCCAGCGTTCAGATAGGGTTTCATGCCACTCGACAAATGAAAGAGAGCATCGCAGTACAAGCCCGTTTGTCCATGCTGTGCCAGAACGGCCGCTGTATCGGCAAAACGATAGCTGCCAACGATATCCAACTCTTTGGGATCCCATAGAATCAAGTGTTGGTACCAGCTATCAAAAGGATCGATATCACGGCGTTTCCCGCTGCCCTCACCAACCGCTCGAAAAGCCACTTCACGTAAACGACCAATTTCACGCAGTACGGGCGAGCTGCCTTGGTGTTGATACAGATAGATTTGTTTCTGATCGGCTGTTTCACCCAATAACTGGCAGGCTTCGACAGCTTTCTTCAGCACTTTGCGATCTTCCGGCAGGGCAATACCGCTTTGAGTTTTAAACAAGGGGGCTTTATCGGTGCCAATACGATACAGATGCTTTTTAAACAGCTTGGTTCTGGCCTGAGGTTCCAGCGCCAGGCTGGAAAAACTTTCAAAGGGAATCAACTCACCGATGCGAATTTGGAGCTGTTTTTGCCGCTGGCGGAACATTTCACGGACTAGCAGCAAGGTAGCCAGCGGTTTGTAAAGCATGGACGCCAGATAGAACTGCCAGGAGTTGCGGCCTTGTAAATAGATGGGCAGCACAGGTGCCTTTGCTTGGGTGGCAAAGCGCAGAAAACCATGGTGCCAGCGGCCATCACGAATGCCGTTCGGTTTTAGCCGGGATACTTCACCGGCAGGAAAAATTATCAGCGCCCCGTCCTGCTGTAAATGCTGGGTTATGTTATCCAACAGCTCACGTCGAGTTTTGCCTTGCATGGCATCGACTGGAAATAACAGGGCATGCAAAGGGGGCAAGGTCATCAACATCTGGTTGGCGACAATTTTTACATCGGGTCGGATTTCGCTAATCAGCTTGATCAGGGCTAGCCCATCCAGTGAACCAATCGGATGATTGGCGATAATCACCACCCGGCCATCGCTTGGGATACGCTCCAGTTCCTGTTCACGCACTGTGGTTTGGAATTGGAAGTAGTCCAGCACTTGCTCGACAAAGTCCAGGCCCTGTAAATGCGGGTAGCTTTCGGCAAAATGCATGAAGTCTTTCTCATGCAGCAACTGGCGTAACAACCAGGTAGTTAGCTTTTTTAGCCGAGGCTTGTGATCAAGCTGTGGTGCTTGTTGTTGCAGCATTTGCTCGACATTAAACATGGTACTGCTCCGAACTGGTTTGGCTATTTTAGCCTAGAGCAGCGATATGGCAGTTTGATGGCTATTTTATGACTGTTTCGTGACCTGCTCAGGCGACTTTGCTCAAGGCCGTGACATTTGCACGGACAGGCTCTGGCCAGACGGAGAGCTGTTGGCAGCTCTCGGCACAATGATAAAGTGCCAGGCTGCCGTCTATGGTTTCAACCAGAGCGGTGCAGCTGTCAATCCAATCACCATCGTTGCAGTAGAGAATTCCATCTTGCAGGGTAATTTCAGGATGATGAATATGACCACAAACAATGCCATCGTAACCGCCGCGCTTGGCACGCTGTACGGCGGCATCCCGGTAGCGTGCTATGGCCTGACGAGCGCCAGGCACTTTGCTTTTAATGTAAGCCGATAAACTAAAGTAAGGCTGGCCTAATTTACGCCGTAGTCGTTGATTCCAACGATTTAGGAATAACAGCAAATCGTACAAATGATCACCCAGCCGGCGATGCCAGTGTGCCAACTGCACATGCTTGTCAAATTCATCACCGTGCAGCAATAACAAACGCTGGCCTGTATGGGTAATATGTTGGCTGCGTAACTGCACCTGGATGGCACCAAAATTTTTACCAGCATACAGTCGAAAGGCTTCGTCATGGTTGCCCGGTACATAAATGATTTCAGTGCCTTGTTCTGCCATTTTAAGCAGTTGACGTACCACCTGGTTTTGCTGAACTTTCCAGAATACCTGGCGCTGCATGGCCCATAAGTCGACGATATCACCCAGCAGATAAATCTTGTCGACCTGGCAATGCTTCAGAAAATTCAGCAGGTAGCTGGCCTGGCAGTTTTTACAACCCAAATGGATATCGGATAAAAACAAGGTTCGGCAGTTCAGCATCGGTAGGCACCATGGTATCTTAGCGATATAGTCAGCTTGCCGATGCTTTGCGTCAGTGGGGTGACAATGCCCTGAAACTTTTATGACAGTGAGCCTTTTATGTCTTCAATTGCCCTGGTTATCCCAGATAGGGATCTGAGCCGCTTGGTTGCAGCTTTGCAACTCCACTTGCCTGAGGTTGTGATAGAGCAATGGCCGGACATTCAGCAGCCAGAGCAGGTCGAGTTTGTCGTGGTATGGAAGCAGCCTGCAGGAAGTTTGCAACATTTTCCAGCGTTAAAAGCGATTCAAAGTTATGGAGCCGGAGTGGACTCAATTTTACGTGATCTGCAATTACCATCTTTGCCGATCAGCCGCATTGTGGATCCTATGCTGGCTACAGCAATGGTCCGTTATCTGGATACGATGGTTCGGATGTATCAGTTGCGGTTGGATCAATTCGCGCGTCAGCAGCAACTAGCGCAGTGGCGACCCAAAGGCCCCCGTAAGCTCACTTCCATTGCGGTGCTCGGTTTGGGTGAGTTGGGTCAGGCTGTTGCAGCGCATTTTGTTGCGGAGGGCCTTACCGTCACGGGCTGGGCCAGAACCTTAAAGCAATTGCCAGGCGTGCAATGTTTTGCCGGGATGGATAGCTTCGCGGCGGCTGTGACCGATGCGGACTTGGTGATTTGCTTATTACCACTAACCTCGACTACGGAAGCTTTACTGAATCAGCAACATTTGGCCATGTTCAAAGCTGGTGCCATTTTGATCAATGTTGCCCGCGGTGCCATTGTTGATGAGCGTGCCTTGCTGGCCGCACTTGATAGTGGGCAGCTGGAGGCTGCCTGCCTGGATGTCTTTAGTCAGGAACCCTTACCGGCGGCGCATCCTTTCTGGTCTCATCCCAAAGTAACCGTCACGCCCCATATTTCTGCAGTCACGAATATAGACACAGCAGCCCGGCAGATTGCTGAAAATTATCAACGTAGTCAGCGTGGTCAGCCTTTGTTACACCCAGTTGATTTAAGCAAAGAATATTGAGCGTTAAAATAACTGTATAAAAACACACCTGTTGTAAATAAACTACAAGTTGTCTACACTAAGCGACAGCTTAAGAAGTTAAGCTAACTTGCTCACAACAATAAAAAATTAAGCGCTGAGGTAATCTTTATGAGTAAAGCGTCCAGTCGTGGTTTTGGCTTTACCGCAATTGTCATTGTTGTTTGTCTGATGGCACTATCAGCATTTTTGACGAAAGCTGAAGCCTGCTGCTTCCTTTGTTGAAGCCAGGAATGGATGGTTAAGGATGATCAAAAAACCCCGATTTATCGGGGTTTTCCTTTTTATTCAGATAGTTAAATTCGTTTGCTGTGGCGCTCTCTGTTATCGCGCTTTTGCTGTTGGTTCTTTTGTAGCAGCACATAACTAGCTGCGTAACCACCATGATGGCGTTGCGCGGTATGGCAAGCGAGTACTTCTGGGATCTGACTGAGCCACTTTGCGCAATAACTTTTCAAAATAGCTGGATGCGGTTTACTGTGACGGCCCATGCCGTGATGGATTAATAAAGTACGAATACCGCGTTGATGGCAATCCTGAATGAAGTCGAATAATTGCTTTCGAGCTAGCTGTAGGTTTTTGCCGAGCAAATTTAGCGTTGCATCCAATTGGTATTTACCAAGACGCAGGTTGCGATATACACCTTCTTGTACGCCATCTTTTTTGTAGGCAATCAGATCGTCCGGTTTGATAAGATCCACGTACTCCATGCTCAGGTAATTGGGATCAAACTCCATCTCTTGTTCAGCAGCTTCGCGCCTGGCCAATTGAGCCAGTGAAGGCTGAAATTCAGCCGTTTCCGGGACAATTTCATCATGCTGCAAAGGCCGTACACCGGCCATTTCTTTCAGGAAGTCATCCAACTCATCCGTCGACACAGCTCAACCCGATAATTCAGTTCGTGATGAGAGCAGTATACGCTGTCTGACCGCAGACGTCATGCCGCAGTTACGGCATCCGGATTGACGCGAGTGGTGGTAACTTGCAATGGCTCCGCTGTCACTGTGGTTTCAACATCAGGTTCGGCAGCCATCAGTTGGTTGGTTTTGTGGCGCTGCCAGGCAAATAAGCCTAAATAATAAGCATTGATCAGCAATACCAGTAAATTGGAAATCACGCCTTGAGGGATGGCAATAAACAGATAATAAACAAACATCAATGCACAGCCAACCAGAGTCGCTAGCCGAAGCCAGAACACATCTTTGATAAAGAAGGCACCAATACAGATAGCCAGACCAATCCAGCTAATCACATCGTATACCATGGCTTCCATTAGTTCCTCCTGAAAAGCTGCACCGAATGCGCGCATTATCTGAGCAAGTCAGGTTTTACTCAACTGAGTAATTTTGCTTGATTTCAATTAATAAAACTAATGAATATTCCTTGGTCTGCACATGGATTAGTTGTAGGCTGTGTCTACTTTTGATACTATTCACCATTGAAATGGATGCAACGCACAGGCGGCAAGCCTGATAGAGCAAGAAAGGGTAATGGATGACCAAATCGACACTGCGCGTCTTGATTGTAGATGATGTGGCTGCTGTGCGCAGTTATCTCAAACAGATCTTAGTAAGCTTGGGGGTTCCGGATATTCTCGAAGCCGCTGATGGTGCCGAAGCCGCATCGCTTTATGATCGTCTGCAGCCTCAGCTGGTATTTTTGGATATCCAACTGCCAGATATTAATGGCAAAGAATTGTTGCGCCAGTTTAAGTCCATCAACAAATCCAGTCATATTGTGATGGTGTCGGCATTTTCAAGTGTTGAAAACCTGCGCGATAGTATAGCCGCAGGTGCTAATGCCTTTGTGGTGAAACCATTCTCCGTGAAACGTATCAGCCATTTGGTTCAACCTTATCTGAATTAATTTTACATTTATCGCAATTAAAATGCATATCATGCAACTTTTTGTAAAGTGACAAGCGAATTACTTGTGAATTTTCTGTCGTCAGGTGATAATAAGCCGTCTAGACATTTAGGTGTAAAAGAATATGAACTTACAAGAAATGCGGAAAAACTCCGCCAAGGCTGCTAAGTTACTGAAAGCCATCTCCAACGAGCGTCGTTTGCTTATCTTGTGTTATTTGCTGGAGGGTGAAATGTCCGTCGGTGAGATGAATGATCGGTTGGAACTCAGTCAGTCAGCCTTATCACAGCATCTGGCGTTGCTACGTCGCAATCAACTGGTAAAAACCCGTAAAGAAGCACAAACTGTCTTTTATCGCATTGAAAGTGATGAAGTGAAAGCGGTGATGAAAGTACTGCACGATCTGTATTGCGCCTGAGGGGTGTCAGCTCAACATGCTGTGAACCGGCACACCGGTTCACAGACACAAAAAAACCGGCTTAATAGCCGGTTTCTTGTATCTACTGCAATTAAGCAGCAGACAGCCCTTTGATGTGGGCATTCAGGCGCGACTTATGGCGAGCGGCTTTGTTCTTATGGATCAGACCTTTGTCTGCCATACGATCCAAAACTGGCACCATTTTCTTAAATGCATCCTGAGCAGCGGTGGCATCACTCACCAGCACAGCCGCATAGGTTTTTTTGATAAAAGTACGCATCATTGAACGCTGGCTGGCATTATGCTTACGGCGTTTTTCAGATTGAATTGCGCGCTTCTTAGCAGACTTGATGTTAGCCAAGGTAACACTCCTAAAACTAGATAAACCGGACTCTTTAAAGGCCGCATAATATGCCTACTTTACCAGCGCTTGTCAAATGGTTTATCAGGGCTTGTGTTGGCTTCTTGCATATCATTTAAACCAGTTGCTGAATTTAGTACTGGTATTTGCGTGCCGCTACAGGTGAAAATAGCCAGTAGCGATGATAAACCACTGAAACAGAGGATGGCCGGTGGCTGAAAAGTTATTAAAGTCAGGCATTATTGTCAGCAGCATGACGCTGATTTCAAGGGTTTTGGGTTTACTGCGTGATGTGGTGATTGCTGCTTTTGTCGGCGCCGGGGCTGCCGCTGATGCCTTTTTCTTTGCCAATCGTATTCCTAACTTCTTGCGGCGTTTATTTGCTGAAGGTGCTTTTGCCCAAGCCTTTGTCCCGGTGCTTAGCGAGGTAAAAGCGCAGCATGGGGACGATGCTGTGCGTGAACTGGTTGCTAAGGTGGCCGGCACTTTGGGGGTGATCGTCATTTTGGTCACCTTATTCGGTGTATTAGCATCGCCATTAGTGGCCATGTTGTTTGGCATGGGCTGGTTTATCGAGTGGTTGCAAGGCGGTCCGGATGCCGAGCGTTTTGAGCTGGCCAGCCTGATGCTGAAAATTACCTTCCCGTATCTGTTTTTTGTCAGCCTGGTGGCACTTTCCGGTGCGGTGCTCAATACCTACAATAAATTCGCTGTCGCTGCTTTTACCCCCGTTTTCTTGAATATTGCCATCATCGTCGCAGCGGTATACACCGCAGACTGGTTCCATGAGCCTGCGCTGGCGCTGGCATGGGGGGTATTCTTCGGTGGTTTGATTCAACTATTGTTCCAGTTGCCGTTTTTGGCCAGAGCTGGGGTTTTAGTACGGCCGCGTTGGGGCTGGCGCGATCCCGGGGTGGTGAAAATCCGGACTCTGATGTTGCCTGCCATCTTCGGTGTCTCGGTTAGTCAAATCAATCTGTTGCTGGATACGGTGATCGCTTCCTTTTTATTGACTGGTGCTGTCAGTTGGTTGTACTACTCGGATCGTTTGCTGGAATTTCCACTTGGCTTGTTCGGTATTGCCATTGCAACCGTTATTCTGCCGACCTTATCGCGTATGCATGCCAATGCCAGCATGCATGAATTTCGTGCCACCCTGGATTGGGCGCTGCGCTTTATTGCTTTGTTTGGCCTGCCAGCAATGGCGGCTTTGATGGTGCTTGGTAAGCCTATTATCGCGGTGCTATTTATGCGCGGTGAGTTCACGGCATTGGATGTGGATAAAGTATCCTACAGCCTGTTTGCCTACGCCTGCGGTTTGTTCAGTTTTATGCTGATTAAAATTTTGGCACCGGCTTACTATGCCCGTCAGGATATGAAAACACCGGTACGCATTGGCATCATTGCCATGGTCGCTAACATGGGGCTGAACCTGTTGTTGGCTCCCTTTCTCAGTTATGTCGGATTGGCGCTGGCCACAGCGCTGTCGGCCAGCCTGAACGCCTTCTTACTCTATCGGGGCCTTAAAGCCATTGGGGTCTATCAGATTTCGAGTTTCAGTCTGTGGTTTTTGGTACGAGTTGTGGCTGCAAGCTTTAGCATGGCAGCTCTGTTGTGGTGGTGGTTGCCAGAGATGGCCTATTGGTATCAGCAAAGTACCGGTTGGCAGCTGCAACAATTGTTGCTGACCTGTACGCTTGGCGCCACAAGTTACTTTGCGTTACTGGCTTTGTTCGGAGGGCGGCCAGGCCATATCCGCCGGCAGCGTCATACAGGATGAAAAACCACGCATTAGCAGGTATAATCGCCTGCTTATTGCACCTGGGTGCGGGTTAGAGCGGTTAAGGCAGGCATGGAGTTTATTCGCGGTTTACACAACATCAAAGCGGAGCATCGTGGCTGCGTGCTGACCATTGGCAATTTTGATGGTGTGCACCTGGGGCATCAGGCCGTGCTGGCTCAATTGATCCGGGTGGCAAAGCAGCGTCAACTGCCATCCTGCGTGATGGTGTTTGAGCCTCAGCCGCTGGAGCTGTTTGCCCCCGACAAAGCGCCGGCAAGGTTAAGCCGGTTGCGGGAAAAATACCTTGGCCTGGCCAGGCTGGGTATTGATCGTTTGTTGTGTGTCAATTTTAATCGACGTTTTGCTGATCTGGCGCCGGATTACTTTGTAGAGCAGCTCCTGCTGCAACAATTGGGTGTGCAGCACTTGATCGTCGGTGATGATTTTTGTTTTGGCAAGAACCGTGCCGGTAATTATGCTTTGTTGCAACAGGAGGCGGCACGTTTTCAGTTTGGTCTGACCCCAACTGCCAGTCTGAAGCAACAGACGCAACGCATTAGCAGTACGGCCATTCGCCAGGCGTTGGCCGCTGACGATTTAATATTGGCAGAGGCCATGTTGGGCAGGCCATTTTCGTTAACCGGTAAGGTACGGCATGGCCGGCAGCTTGGGCGGCAACTGGGTTTTCCTACCGCCAATGTCTGGTTGTACCGCAAAAAACTGCCGGTGCATGGCGTCTATGCGATAGAGGCCATCACTGATTTGGGACGCTATCAGGGTGTGGCCAATATCGGTTCACGGCCAACGGTGTCGGGTAAAACCGAACAACTAGAAGCACACTTATTTGATTTTAAAGATGATTTGTACGGTAGCCAAATTGAAGTATTGTTACGGCAGAAGCTGCGTAACGAGCAGAGCTTTGCCAGTATCGAAGCACTGCAGCAACAAATTCAGCGGGACGCCGAAGCGGCCCGCGCCTATTTTCAGTCGTCAGCCTCAGAGCAGGTTGAAGCCAATCAATAACGATGACGGACGAATAACGGATGAGTGACTACAAGCATACCCTGAACCTGCCGGAAACCGAGTTTGCTATGCGTGGAAATTTGGCGCAGCGTGAGCCAGCGATGCTGGCCGAGTGGCAACAAGACGGGCTTTACCAGCAAATTCGTGCCGCTAAACAGGGCAAGCCGCAATTTATTTTGCACGATGGTCCCCCTTATGCCAACGGCAGCATCCATATCGGCCATGCGGTCAACAAAATCCTGAAAGACATGATCGTCAAAGCTAAAACCTTGTCTGACTTTGATGCGCCCTATATCCCCGGCTGGGATTGCCATGGTCTGCCCATTGAATTGGTGGTGGAAAAGAAATATGGCAAGCCGGGTGTGAAATTAAGCGATGCTGAGTTTCGGCAAAAGTGCCGTGAGTACGCCGCCTCGCAAATCGAAGCACAAAAAGTCGACTTTGTCCGGCTGGGTGTGCTTGGCGACTGGGACAATCCCTACCGCACCATGGATTATGATTTTGAAGCCAATATTATTCGCTCGCTGAGCAAAATCATCGAGAATGGCCATTTGCAGCAAGGCTTTAAGCCGGTGCACTGGTGTACTGATTGTGGCTCGGCATTGGCTGAAGCCGAAGTTGAGTATCAAGACAAAACCTCACCGGCCATTGATGTGCGTTTTAAGCTGGTGGACGAAGTCGTGGTGGATCGCTTTGATCACCCGGAGGAACACCGAGGCCAGGGCCCGGTTTCTGTGGTGATCTGGACTACCACTCCCTGGACCATTCCTGCCAACCGCGCAGTCGCCGTGCACGCCGACCTGGATTACAGCCTGATCCAGGTGGAGCAGGGCGAGCATGGCCTGGAGCGCCTGATTGTTGCCACTGATTTGGTGACGGATGTAATGGCGCGGGCGGGGATTGAGCATTACCATGCCCTTGGTTTTTGCAAAGGCAAGCAGCTGGAGCTGGTGGCTTTAAAGCACCCGCTGTATGACTTTGAAGTGCCAGTGATTCTGGGTGAGCACGTTACCACAGACTCGGGTACCGGTTGCGTTCACACCGCACCAGGCCACGGCCAGGAAGATTTCGTGGTCGGGCAAAAATACGGTTTGGAAGTCGCCAATCCGGTCGGCGCCAACGGTGTCTACTTACCGGACACACCACTATTTGCCGGCCAGCATGTGTTTAAAGCCAACGACTCCGTGGTGGACGCACTCAAAGAGCGCCAGGCTTTATTGGTGCACAAAGCCTACCAGCACAGCTACCCGCATTGCTGGCGTCACAAAACGCCGATTATTTTCCGTGCTACCCCACAGTGGTTTATCAGCATGGAGCAGCAAGGCTTACGGGCTACTTCGTTGCAGGAAATTGCCAACACCCGCTGGGTACCGGATTGGGGGCAAAGTCGGATTGAGAAAATGGTCGCTGGCCGGCCAGACTGGTGTATTTCCCGTCAGCGCACCTGGGGTGTGCCGATCGCGCTTTTTGTTGATAAAGACACCGGTGCCTTGCATCCAAATACTGCAGCGCTGATGGAGCAGGTGGCGCAAAAGGTCGAGCAGCACGGCATTCAGGCCTGGTTTGATTTAAAGCCGGAAGAATTGCTAAGTGCGGAAGATGCCAGCTGTTATGTCAAAGTGAAAGATACATTGGATGTCTGGTTTGACTCAGGCGTGACCCATGCCTGTGTGGTCGATGCCAGAGCCGAGTTTCAGGGCGCGACCCAAGCCGACTTGTACCTGGAAGGTTCCGATCAGCATCGCGGCTGGTTTATGTCATCGCTGATGACCGGTGTTGGCATTAAAAACCATGCGCCATACAAACAAGTGCTGACGCATGGTTTTACCGTCGATGGTCAGGGCCGCAAAATGTCCAAGTCGCTAGGTAATGTGGTGTCGCCGCAACAGGTGATGAACAAGCTAGGCGCGGATATCCTGCGGCTTTGGGTGGCCACCGCCGATTACACCTCGGAAATGACGGTGTCGGATGAGATCTTAAATCGGGCGGCCGATAAATACCGCCGTATCCGCAATACTGCCCGCTTCTTACTGGCCAACCTGAATGGTTTTGACCCTGCGACCGATCAGCTGCCGTTTCATGAACTGGTGGAGCTGGATCTCTGGATGGTTAACCGGGCAGCGCAGCTGCAAACGGAAATCATCGAGGCCTATGATCAGTACCAGTTCCACCAGGTTAGTCAGAAGCTGATGAACTTCTGTACCATCGAGCTGGGTAGTTTCTATCTGGATGTGATCAAAGACCGGCAATACACCGCCAAAGCGGATAGCCAGGCCAGACGCTCCTGTCAAACGGCGATGTACCATATTGTGCAGGCTCTGGTGCGCTGGATGGCGCCTATTATGAGCTTCACGGCGCAGGAGATCTGGCAGCAACTGCCCGCTCAGCCGCAGCCTTATGTGTTTATGGATATCTGGTACCCCGGGCTTGCGCAGGTGCCCGCCGGTCGTTTTGACAATACGTTCTGGCAGCAACTGCTGCAAGTGCGTGATGAAGTCAACCGGGTGCTGGAAAAAGCCCGTAAGCAAGAGCTGATCGGTGCATCATTGCAAGCCGAAGTGACTTTATACACCACCGCTGCATTGGCGGCACAATTGCAGCAGTTGCAGGATGAGCTGCGCTTTGTGCTGATCACCAGTACGGCGACCGTTAGCAGCGATGCGGCACCAGCAGAAGCGATTGAAACAGAAATCGCCGGTCTGAAGGTGCTGGTGCAGGCCAGCAGTGCGGTTAAATGTGAGCGTTGTTGGCACTATCGCCATGATGTGGGCGCTGATGCAGCGCATCCGACCATCTGTCTGCGCTGTGTTGATAACGTCAGCGGTGCCGGAGAGCAGAGGGAGTTTGCCTGATGCGGTTGCTTCAGCAAACCGGCTGGGCTTTCTGGTGGCTGGCACTGCTGGTACTGGTGTTGGATCAAGTGACCAAGCAGTGGGTGCATCACAGCATGGCCCTGTACGATTCGATTCAACTGTTGCCGTTTTTTAATCTGACCTATGTACGGAATCCGGGCGCCGCTTTTTCGTTTTTAAGCGATGCCGGTGGCTGGCAACGCTGGTTTTTTACCATAGTCGCTATAGTCATTATTGCTGTGCTTAGTGTTTGGCTAACACGGCTCAGTGCCAAAGCCAGCAAACTGACCATTGGCCTGAACCTGATTATAGGCGGTGCTATCGGCAATTTAATCGATCGCCTGTGGCACGGTTATGTAATCGACTTTTTTCATTTTTATTATCAAAACTGGCATTATCCGGCTTTTAACATTGCCGATTCGGCCATCGTGATTGGCGCTGGTTTATTGATATGGGACAGTTTCAGCAATCAGGAGCAGGGCCATGACCACGCCAAACCCCGGTAAACAACCGATTAGTGCCGACAGCGCCGTGATTTTTCATGTGGATATCACGTTGTCCGATGGCAGCGCGGCTGAAAGTACCCGGGTGCACAACAAACCGGCCCGCATGCGGATGGGTGATGGCAGTGTCTCCCCAGCTTTTGAAGCCCAATTACTGGGCAAAGTTGCCGGTGACAAGCTGACGTTCACGCTGGCACCGGAGGATGCCTATGGCCAACCGAATCCGGATAATATTTACTACCTGGATCGCAGCAAGTTTAGCAGTGACAGCCCGGCCGAAGTCGGCATGATCATTGGTTTTACTATGCCGGATGGTTCTGAGTTGCCGGGCCTGATCCGCGAGGTTGCCGGTCAGTCGGTGACCGTCGATTTTAATCATCCGCTGGCAGGTCAGACCTTGACTTTCCAGCTGGAAATTCTGGAGGTGCAGTGATGGATATTTTACTGGCCAACCCGAGAGGCTTTTGCGCCGGGGTCGATCGTGCCATCAGCATCGTCGAGCGGGCACTGGAATTGTACGATCACCCGATTTACGTCCGCCATGAAGTGGTGCACAACAAGTTTGTGGTGGATGGCCTACGCCGGCGTGGTGCCGTCTTTGTTGATGAATTGCATGAAGTACCGGATGGCCAGATTGTGATTTTCAGTGCCCACGGTGTGTCGCAAGTAGTGCGTCAACAGGCCAAAGATCGGGGCCTGAAAGTGTTTGATGCCACCTGTCCGCTGGTTACCAAGGTGCATATGGAAGTCACCCGGGCCAGTCGAAAAGGCATTGAGTGCATTCTGATTGGCCATGCCGGCCACCCGGAAGTGGAAGGCACCATGGGCCAGTACGACAACCCGCAAGGCGGTATTTACCTGGTGGAATCGGTGGAAGATGTGCAAAAGCTGCAAGTGAAAAATCCACAGCAGCTGTGTTTCAGTAGCCAGACCACCTTATCTGTCGATGATACCGCTGATGTGATAGAAGCTCTGCGCCAGCGTTTTCCGGATATTGAAGGGCCGCGCAAAGACGACATCTGCTACGCCACGCAAAACCGTCAGGATGCGGTACGGGAGCTGGCCGGTAAAGCCGAACTGTTACTGGTGGTAGGGGCTAAAAACAGCAGCAATTCCAATCGTCTGCGTGAGCTGGCTGAGAAAATGGGCGCCAAAGCTTTCCTGATTGATACCGCTGATGATATCCAGCAAAGCTGGCTGGATGGTATGGAGCGGGTAGCAGTCACTGCAGGCGCTTCTGCCCCTGAGGTATTGGTACAGCAAGTGGTAGCAAAACTACAAAGCTGGGGTGGCCGCACCGTGACAGAGCATCCTGGCCGTGAGGAAAACATCGTCTTTGCGATTCCTGCAGAGCTGCGGTAATCAATTCGTAGTAAGACAAAGCTGGTGTTAACGCATTGACAGCGCTATAGTTTGTTGTAAACCAAGTGACTGCAGTGTTGCAATGAATCCAAGCCCGTCTATATCCAACCCTATGCTATTACCAGCATTCTGCCAGAATAGAGGTATTCTGGCAGTGGTTGTGCTGGCACAGGCTGTGGCCATTGTGCTTGCTTTCGCTCCAGGAACTGCGGGTGACCCTTGGTTGCGACTTGGTGTGATCAGCTTATTCGTGCAATGGGTAAGCTTGCTCAGTATGGCGCTAATTTGCAGATTACGTCCATGGTTGACGCAATTTAGCGCATTGCTGCAAGGTGTCTTGGTGTTGGTAGTGCTGCTGGCTTTTACCTTGCTAGTCAGCTTTCTGGCTTTTTTGTTTTTGACAGGGCATGGTTGGCAATCCTATACCTCGCCTTTCTATTTTATGCTGACCAACGCCTTGATTGCCTTCATTGTTGGGCTTTTAGCCATTCAATTCAGTGTGATGCATGCCGAACGTAGCATGCGCATAGCGGCCCAGTCCAGAGCGGAACTGGATGCGCTGCAGGCCCGGATCCGACCTCACTTCCTGTTTAACAGTTTGAATACAACGGCTGAATTAATCCATCAGGATCCCAAGGCTGCGGAGCAGGCTTTGTTGGACTTATCGGCGTTATTTCGGGCGGCTATGCAGGCTGGAGGGCAGACAACGTTAGCGCACGAATTGGCGTTAGCACGTCAGTATTTATCGCTGGAACACTGGCGACTGGGTTCTCGTTTACAAGTGCATTGGCAGCTGGGTCAAGCGCTACCTGAGGTTATGATGCCAGTACTGACTCTGCAGCCTTTACTGGAAAATGCGATCTACCACGGCATTGAGCCAAATCGTCAGGGAGGGAAAATTTGCATTGAGCTGGTGCCCGGTAATCAGGCGGTTACTCTACTTATTACCAACACCCTGTCACAGCAGAACCGATCCAGCAAAGGCAATGGTATTGCGCTGGAAAATATTCGCCAACGTCTGGCCTTACTCTATGAAGATCAGGCAAAGCTGCACTGCAGCAGGACAGAGGCTGAGTTTCGTGTCAAGCTGGTTCTGCCGAAAAATCAGCCGGAGATAGTGGCATGAAATTTTTACTGGTGGATGATGAGCCTTTGGCGCGTGCCAGGCTAAAGCGTTTGATGCTTGCCCACAATGATTTCGTGTTAGTTGGTGAGGCGGAAGATGGTGAGCAGGCGTTGCAATTATCAGCGCAGCATCAACCGGATTTGGTACTGCTGGATATTGAAATGCCGAATCTGACAGGTCTTGAGGTTGCGAAGGCATTATCACAACAGCCAATACCGCCGGCGCTGGTGTTTGTGACGGCTCATCCACAGCATGCGCTGGATGCGTTGCAAGTGGCAGCCGCGGGCTATCTGGTGAAGCCGGTAGAAGCAGACGCTTTGGCCGAGGTTCTACAGCGCATAGGTAAGTTAACCCGGGCACAGCTTGAAACGCAAAAAGAGAGTGTCATCAGCTACCAGCTGGCAGGCTGTTTGCGGCAGGTACCACTGTCTGCTGTGCTGTATCTGGTGGCTGAAGATAAGTATGTCCGTTTGGTCTCAGAGCAGGGTGAAGCATTGCTGGAGCAAAGTCTGCGTCAATTGGAGCAACGCTATCCTCAGTTACTGCGTATTCACCGTAAAGTTTTGATCAATCGCCAGCATTTTGTTGCTTTGCATCAAAATACGCAGGGCTATCAGGTGGAGCTGGCCGGATGTGCGCAACGTCTGGATGTGAGTCGCCGCGAAGCGACCCGCCTAAAGCAATTACTGCAACAAACCACATTGTGATCTACTAAGTCTGAACCGTTTATCGGCAGGTCACACCGCTTATCTGCTAAAGCTGGTAATTTGTCAGTGACTTATTAAGCTAATAGCATCCGTTATTATCTACGTTGAACTGCCTATGCTTGCTGTCGAATCTGGCAAAGAAACTGGCTTTACCCTGATTGAGTTGATGGTCACTGTGGCTGTGATGGCGATTGTACTGACAGTTGCAATCCCTTCTTTTACCAATCTCATTAATGGCAATCGTCTTACCAGCCAGGCGAATGAATTACTGAGTGCGCTTAGCTATGCGCGCAGTGAGGCTATCCGACGCAATGCGGATGTTATTTTCTGCCATAGTCAGGATGGCACCAGTTGTTCAGCACCGGCAGGAGGCAACTGGCAGGGGTGGATCTTATTTGCGAATGCAGATCCATCTACCGTCATCGCTGCTGGTCGGTTGCATGGTCAGTTACGTACTTTATCAAGCTCTAACCTAACCAATGCTGCTTTTAGCTTGCGCTACAACGCTCAGGGATTCATTCGCCAGGCGGGTAACAATAATTTACTGAGTGGCTCCATCCGGGTTTGTCATCCATCTGGTATTCCAGAGCAAAATGCGCGGGATGTGCGCTTTATTTCTGGTGGACGCGCCACTGTTACCTCAGCTAGTAGCCCTGCCTGTGCTACTCCGGACAACTGAAGGAGCGATATCCATGCAGTGCAAAAAATTTCAGAGTGGCGTCAGTTTACTGGAAGTCATGATTGCCATGTTGGTCTTGGGTATTGGCTTACTTGGAGTTGCGGCTTTACAGGCGAGCTCAGTCCGAAACACCCAGAACTCCTACGAGAGAACCATGGCAATCGTAATGGTTGACTCCGTAATTGAGAGTATTCGGGCGAATCCTAATGCAGCACCGGGTGCTTATGCGATGAGTGATTGCAGCCCTGCATCCGGTGGTTTGATTGCAGAACAGCTGACACACTGGGTAACCCGGCTAAAGCAAGAGCTCGGTGATAGCGTTCAGTGCTCCATCGTATTTAACACGGATCGCTATGTGGTGGAAATTAGTTGGAAAGATGAACGTCAGTCTGATACGACAGAAACCCTGATCCGAACGGCGGTGGTACTATGAAAAGAGCGAGCTCATTCGATGCAGTAAAAAGCCAAAGTGGCCTGACTTTGGTCGAGCTGATGATTGCTATGCTATTAGGGCTGATTTTGGTAGGTGGTGTCACTGGGGTTTTTCTATCGGCGCAGCAAACGTACCGTGTCAATGACAGCCTCAACCGGATGCAGGATGGTTTTCGCGTCGGTTTTCAATTACTTACCAGAGACATACGCAATGCTGGCAGCTCAGGTTGTACCAACAATGGTCGAGTAGTTAACGTTCTTGCAGGCAACGCTTGGTGGGCCGACTGGGGGGGAAGTAACTTTATTGCTTATGATGGGGATGCTACTCATCCAGGTGTTGCTTTTGGAGATGCGATTGGGGATAGGGTGCAAGGAACCTCTGCGATTCAGATGATGTATTCTCTCAGTGATGGCGATGAAGCCATTGCGATTGAGCATGTACCGTCTGGCGTAAATGCAAGCTTCCGAATAGCCCCAGGTGCCAATATTGCTCAGGGCGACATTATTATGGTGTGTGATCAGTCACAATCGACTATTTTTCAGGTATCCAATATAACCGGATCTGGTGGTACTAATGTGATTCATAATACCGGGGGAACGGTTTCGCCCGGTAACTGTACCAATCGACTAGGCTTTCCTGGGCCTACCAGCTGCAGCGCGGCCTCAGGTTCGGCCTATGTTTTTCCACCTAACGCCGTCTTGTCAAAATTTGAATCTGTCTCCTGGTTTGTAGGTAACAACGGCCGGCCTGAAACAGGTGGTCGCTCTCTATACCGCACCTGGGTTGAGCGTGGTGTTGTAATTAGAGAAGAGGTGATTGAAGGCGTACAAGATTTGCAGTTTGAATTTCTGCTACTAGGTTCGGCAAATTTTGTCGATACCGGGGCGGTTCCTTTGAATCGCTGGTTAGATGTGGTTTCAACCCGGGTGCATTTAACGGTAGAAGCTCCACACCTTAATCCTCAGGGAGGCGAACGTTTGAGTCGTACTCTGGTGCATGAAGTGGCTTTAAGGAATCCCGTACTATGAAAGCTATCCATACGCGTTTTCCACATAGCACGGCACAGCAGGGTATGGCGTTAATCGTTAGCCTGTTATTGTTGCTGGCGATTACCATCATTGTGCTGGCTGCCAGTCGCGGGACAGGTCAGCAAGAGCGTATGAGTGCCAACCTCTATGATCGCGAGTTGGCGTTTCAAGCGACCGAAAGTGCGATACGGGTGGCCGAGCAATGGCTAATGAATAACCCCAATCATGATGACTTTACCGGTCTTATGGGCCGCTATCCACAACCAGACCCAAATGACCTGCCGCGCTGGCGCGATGCTGCAACCCAGTGGCAGGCCGCGGATTTAGCATTTGGCGGATTGCAACTGGATGCTGAGTTTATTATTGAAGATATGGGACGTTGGCCAGATCCACCAGATTGTGCGCGTGGCTCTACCATTCCTCCAGGTTGTTTATCACAAACTTACCGCATTACGGCACGAAGTGCCGGAGCCGATCGTGCTGGCATCATGCTGCAAGTATTGTTTCGGCGCTAACGAATACAGGAGCTAGAAATGGCCAAGTTAAAATCCAGTCAGTTGTACTGCCTTATTGCAAGCCTTGGATTGGGGTTATCGGTTGCTGAAGCTTCGGTAGCGATTTCCAATATGCCTCTGCAAACCGGGAGCGCGGTAGAACCAAACATCTTGTTTATCATTGATGACTCAGGTTCAATGATGTGGGAAACCATGCCAGATCAGTTGACGACCCATTTTGGTACTAATCTAAACAATCAATATGCTATGTGGATGTTTCCGCGCGTGGCTGGGCTCTTTGGTTCTGGGGATTACAACAACACCCGGGTAGTGCGCTTTACCGGAAATACAGCGGCGCACTTTCGCTCTCCGCACAACAACACCATGTATTACAACCCAGCCTTTACTTATCAGCCGTGGTCAAATTCAGATGGCACTTTGATGGCCAATTCCACAGCTGCTGCAGCCCCCAACCACCCTCTGGGAGGCTTTGGGACCCGGAATTTGACCGCAAACAATACTCAGTCTGCGAATTGGATCAATGAAAACGGCACTCATACCAATGAAAGCCAGACTTTTTTCCCCGCGGTCTATTACCACTACAACGGCAGTGGTAATTTGTGGTTGGAAACTAGTTACGAGCGGGTTGAAATTCGTCCAGCGAATGCGCCATTTTCGGGACATGGCCGTGAGGTCGTACATGCCGATAGTACCCGTAATCGTCCCGATTGTGCCGTTGCCAATGCTTGTACCTACGAAGAGGAAATTCAGAACTTTGCGAATTGGTATACTTACCACCGTAACCGGATTTTCGCGTCCCGGGGAGGTATAGGTCGTGCCTTTTCAGCTCAGGGAGAGAATCTGCGCGTTGGTTATGGCACCATCAATAAAGGCAGCTCTTCCATTGACGGGGTATCGACACGAACAGTGGTTCGGGGAGTGCGGCGTTTTGCCGGCGCTGACAGGGATGCGTTTTTTCATGAGCTCTACAACAGGGCCATTCCTGCTCAGGGCACTCCACTTCGGTTGGCATTGGATGGTGCTGGCCAGTACTTTTCGAGAACTGATAGTCGTGGCCCATGGGGGTTAAACCCAGGTTTTGGTACTGAACCAACCATAGAGCATCTCACCTGCCGTCAAAGCTTTAGTATTTTGATGTCGGATGGGTATTGGAATGGGGCAACACCCTCTAATATTGGCAACCAGGACAACACGGACGGCCCTATTCACAGCCGTCCTGATGGCACCACCTATCAGTACAAGGCAAAAGCACCATTTAGTGACGGTTTTTCCGATACGCTGGCCGATGTTGCTATGAAGTATTGGAAAAATGACTTACGTCCAGATTTGGATAACCGGGTGCCTACCCCAAACGATACCATTAACCCTGCTTTTTGGCAGCACATGGTGACCTACACGGTTGGTCTTGGGGTGCAGGGGGATATTGATCCTAAAACAGCATTCGATGCTATTGCAACCGGCGCCAGCATTATTTGGCCTAATCCGGCAGCTGATGGTGCTTTGAATGCAAAGATTGATGATATGCTGCATGCCGCTGTGAACAGTCGTGGTGGCTTTTTCAGTGCCAATGATCCAGATACCTTTGCCCGTGAGTTGACACGTACCTTAAATAATATTGTTGATCGTGTTGGCTCTGCTTCAAATTTAGCCGGTACCACCACCTCGCTTGAAACCGATCAAATGGTGTTTCAGGGGCGGTTCCGTTCTGGCGACTGGTCTGGGGACCTATGGGGTTTTGATGCTGACGATATAGGCTCAGAGCCCAAATGGAAGGTTTCAGAGCCTTTAAATAGTAGGAATTGGGCAGGCCGTAATATCCAGTTTTTCGATGCTGGCAATCAAAAACCTTTTACCTGGGATAACTTGAACCCAACTCAAAAAGGTTGGTTGCAGTCAGAAGCTTTAGTCGATTTTATACGGGGTGATCGTTCAAAAGAGGCCAGTGTCAATCATGCCGTTTATAAATTCCGTAATCGCAGCTCCATTTTGGGTGATATTGCCCATTCCTCACCCGTCTATGTAGCAGAGCCTGAGAATCGATTTTACGATCGTTTCCAATGGGATGAGCTGAATTCTTACCGGAACTTTATCCGGGATAAAAAGGATCGTCATCCTGTCGTCTTTGTTGGCTCAAATAGCGGTATGTTGCACGCATTCTCAGCCATAAATGGTGAGGAGTTGTTTGCTTATATTCCTTCACAACTGCTGCCAAAGCTTGCTGCACTGGCAGATCCTGAGTATCTGCATGAATACTATGTCGATGGAAATGCTAGTGTGACAGACGTATTTATTGGTGGTGAGTGGCGTTCCGTCTTGGTGGGCAGTCTGGGACGCGGTGGTAATATGTTGTTTGCATTGGATGTAACCAACCCGGCAGATCCTCAGGTGATGTGGGAGTTTTCAGATGCGCGCTTAGGGACTATGGTGGGTAAGCCTGTGGTAGGGCGTCTCAAAAATGGCAATTGGGCGGTGATTACAGGTAATGGCTACAACAGCAATAATCATAAGGCAGGTTTATTCTTAATCAACATTCAAAATGGCTCTCTAATCAAGTTCATTGATACTGGAGTTGGGCAAAATAGTTTGGATGCTAGTGGCCGCACTTTATCCAATGGCCTTAGCCAAGTGGAAACCTGGGATGATGATAACGATGGCAACGTCAATTATGTGTTTGCCGGCGATTATCAAGGTAATGTTTGGAAATTTGATCTGAATCACAGCAATGTGGGCCAATGGGACTCGTACTATCGTCAAGGCAGCTCACCACGGCCCTTATTTAGCGCTGAAAATGACGAAGGTATACGGCAGAATATCTTAGGCGGCATATCCGTCGCGGCGGATCCCGATACAGGCAAACGTTGGGTCTTTTTTGGCACCGGCAGCTATTTGAGTAACGATGATCCAGCCAGTACCGATGTTCAAAGCTGGTATGGTCTGATTGATGATGGCCGTATCACCAGCCGGGCTCAGTTAACGGAGCGAAAAATAACCGAGCAAAGTCTTGCCAGTGGCCGTCAGGTCCGGGCTATTGAATCCGGTGACACCGTTACCAACAAAGGTTGGTATATTGATTTGATGGTCAATGGCCAAAAAGAAGGTGAGCGTATTGTAAATCAACCTAAAATTATTGGCCGGGCTTTGGTGGTGAACTCCATTATTCCTGATACAGATATCTGTAATCCGGGTGGCTCTGGTTTTGTCATGGCCATTGACCCCTTTAAAGGTGGACGGCTGGCGCGCAACTTCTTTGATGTGAATCAGGATGGCAGCGTGGATGATGGCGATATGATGCATGGTGATGTACCAGTCAGTGGCGTTGGTTTTAGCAGCATGCCTGGCGAGCCACTCTTTATGGGAGATGAAATGGTGGTTGGTTTAACCGATACCAGTATTGAGTCTATGTTAACTAGCTCTGGTGTGCGTAGAGGCCGGGTGTCCTGGCGGGAGATGATGAATTGAATACAAGATCATTGAGCTATCAGCGGGGTATCACCTTGGTGGAACTGATGATTGCAGTTGCGATTATCGGCATACTTGGCACTATTGCTTACCCGGCATACCAGGCTCATGTTGAGCGCTCGAATCGTACTGCAGCATCTGGTTGCCTGTATGAGTTATCGCATTTTATGGAACGACATTACACCACCAACATGACCTATGCCGGTGCTGCTTTGCCTAATGCTCAATGTCGAACGGACACAGCGGCCCGATACTCGTATACCTTGACTGAGCTTGGAACCCGTACTTATCGGTTGTCTGCGATACCTCAAGGACCACAGGCAAGTGATAATTGCGGTACCCTGACATTGAATCAGGCTGGCCAACGTGGTGCAGCGGGCGGTATGGATCCTGCGGTAGTACAACAATGTTGGTAAAAAGATAAATATAAACATTGATCTTTTGATTTTTTGTTGTAATTTTATAGTTAATGTTGGTTGACTATTGAGCATAAGGACATGCGATTACAACAAGGAATCAGCTTACTTGAAGTATTACTGGCTGTGTTACTGCTTAAAGTCTCCGTGTTAGGAGCTTTAGCAGGCCAGCTACAAGCCCGCCAAATTGTGACTGAAGCAACGCAACGTACCCAGGCGGCAGCCATGGCAGCAGACTGGGTAAATCGGATGCAAGCAACTGGCTATAGTTTTAGCCAGACTACCCCTTCGCCTGAATGCAATAACGATAACCCCTGTCCGCCAGAGTCTTTGGCCAGCTGGTTGCATCAGCAATGGCAGCAGCAATGGTGGGAAAGCTCTGGCGCTTTGGCGCAAGGGGGCTATTGCAGCCAACAGCATGCTGCTGGTACTGAGTTTGTGGTGTATTGGCATGGCCGGCAGTTGTTGACTCAAACCGCTGATAACGCCGCTTGTGGGAAAACGAGTGGCGTTATGTCATTACGACTGCAGGCGGCCTTATGACATTGATAATAAAGCGGCAGTATGGTCTTAGCCTGGTCGAGTTGATGATCGCGGCTACTCTGGCATTGAGCTTACTCGCTGTACTGCTGACAACCACCAGTAAGCAAGCACAGATGAGCCGTGAAACCATGCAGCTGGCTATGTTACAACAGCAAGGTCAGCTACTGTTAAATCTGTTGCAAACCGAGCTACAACACCTTGGTTTTTGGGCTGGCTTTCATCTGGAACAGATCCGTCGGCTGCAGGGTCCATCCGATGCTGTTATAGGTGACTGTATTCGGTTACCACTTGATAGTGGTAGTTTCCCGCAAGATGCAGCTTTATTGATCCCTCTTTATGCTGAGTTTGGCGCCGGCCATGGCCTTAGCTGTCTTGGCCATGCTGCTGAACATTCGTCTATTTTGCAGTTTAAACGCTTGTTGGCGCAGCCGTTAAGTCAATCTGAATTGAAACCGAATCGTTATTACCTTCAAGTGGATGCACACGCTATGAAACTGGTGGATAGCGATACTGCCAGCACTTCGTTGAAAACTGAGTTCTGGCCTTACCTGCATCAGTTGTTCTATGTGCAATGGCAAGGTGATATGCCGGTGTTGATGCGTAAGCGTCTGGTGCGGAGCAATAATGGTAAGCCCAGAATCCATACGGATTCAGTCATGGATGGGGTGGAAATGCTTTATTTTGAATTCGGTATCGACAGTACCTTTGACGGCAGAGCCAATTATTTTCTACCGCTGCAACAGATGCAGGCAGAACACTGGTATCAAGAGAGTGGGCGAATTGTTGCTATCAGTTATTACCTTCTACTGCGCTCGCTGGAAGCTGACCGCCAGTACCTGAACGAGCAATGGTATCCCATGGGGCAGTCTGGCTTTCAAGCGCCAGGAGATCATTACCGAAGGCTGCCATTACAGGGTACTCAGTATTTTCATAATGTGGCTTTGCAATATCAGGGAGGATAAAGCATGCAAACTGTACGAGGCTTTGCATTAATTACGGTGCTGTTATTGGCGGTGGTGATGCTGATGTTGGTCCTCGCCTTATTGCAAAGTAGTATTCTCAGTATGCGGGTCGCTGATTCTGGCCAGCAAGCCTTGCAACTGCGTCAGGAAGCCTGGCGTTTGCATATACAGCAACAAACAACCAGCGCAGGGGATGCTCTGGCTGAGCAAGTCCGTTGTCCTGCTCAATACGCAGCCTGGCAATCTGGTAGTCTCCATTGCCAGCGTTATCTGGTATTAAGCGCTCCAGAAAAAGATCTTTGGCTCAGTAGTCAGGTGGGAAGCATCCAGCTAGAGCTTAGATTGCTAGATGAGGTTCATTATGATTAGTGTAGCAATGTTGTTGCTTGCGCTGGCGACGAGCTCGGAGCCTTTGAGTTGTTTTGAACAACCACCGGTGCAAACAGACTATGAAATTACAAGTCAGGGCGTGATTTATCGTCAGGCACTGCACGGCACTCCATTGTCAGAGCCAAAAAAGGTTGCTGATCTGAGCGCATCTGGGTGGTTGTTTAGTGCGCAACATCGGGTGGTTACGACTTACTTGCCGCAAACTGCTTTTGTAGGGCAGCAACACTTTGAGCAATTGTTGTTGCTTGCTTATGATCCTATCTTGCAGTCTGAACAGTTGGTGGTAATCCGTGTGTTCCAATCACAGTCCGCGAGCTGGCAGTTTGAGCAGTTGCTGCCTTATCTGGATGATGCTGTACTGACGACTGATGAGTGGGTGGTGACTGCACTATGGCAGCAACATCAGCAAGCAGCTGGTTGGTGGCGGCCCATCACAGGTAAAGCGATCCAGATGCCAGAGCTTTATGCAGGGATTTTGTACTTACCTGTCGCCAAGTCTACTAGTGAAGCGGACTGTCCATCTTATCCATTGGATCTGAGTGTCTATATCGTTCATATGCATTCTGGTCATACGGTAGCGCCGCCGGAAACGTTGCAGCTGTCACAGCCAGGCCCGTTGCAATGGCAGTTGAAAGCAGATGGCGGCTACTTAGGACTCTGGTTGCAGCATGAAACGCAAAGCTGGTTGCTGCAGCCTCAACTGCGGCAAATTCTCGCTGATTGCTTGTTATGTACTGATACTATCGAGCAAACCGACTGGCCTAAACGGATCCCGCTGGCACATTTTTGGCTGGAAGAAGGAGCTTATTAATGGATAAACTAGGATGCAAAGAGCGAGGTATCACGCTGATTGAGCTTTGTTTGGTGGTGGTGATACTGGCTTTGCTGGCTGCGATTGCTTATCCATCCTATGTGCAGTTTGTGCTCAAAAGCCATCGGGTAGAGGCGACAGAAGCTTTGCTGACATTGGCCGCCAGGCAAGAGTTGTACTTTAGTGAGTTTCGTCGTTACACTGACTCCCTTTTGGAGCTGGGAAAGAGCGAGCCGATCACTCTTTCTGGCCGTTATCAGCTCAGTGTGCAGCTGTTTGACGATGGCATGAGCTTTTTGTTGCGAGCTCAGGCATTGGGCACGCAAAGCCAGGATACAGAATGTGCGACTTTTAGCGTAAATCAGCTGGGACAGCGTAATAGCGCTGTCCCTTATGCTGAGAGCTGCTGGCGTTAATGGCGGAGCGCATCAAATACACTATTCACCTGGGCAAGGGAATGAGTTATGTTGCAGCCGGCTGCGGCCGGCCTGATTCAGCGTTAGGGTGTAGTGCCAGTTCATACCATGCTCCGGGCAATAGCGAAAGCTGCCATTCTCAAGAGGGCCAAGGCTACCATCCCGACGAAAGCTTACCTGCTGACGGTGATAGCTGAGCTGGTGTGACGGATGTACGGCAGGTAGTTCTCGCACTGGCTGCCATTCATTGAACTGCCACTGACTGATTTGTAGTGGGTGCTGGGACCAATTATCGCTGCAGTCACTGCCGCTCACGGGGCAGATCCGAACGCTGGTTGCTTGTCCACTTGCCAGAACTCTAGCATAAGCCAGCTGCTGGCTCAGCTGTTTCATATAAGCTTCGGCACGTTGCTTACTGATGAAATTATGCCAGGAAGGTACCCCAACTGTACTGAAAATGATGATGATCAGCAGAGCCACCATCATTTCAATTAAAGTCCAACCCTTGTGTTTCATGTTGCCATCATAAAATCACCCATAGTCGTGAAATTATGATGAACAACGTTTATTTTGTCAATTTTATGTTTACATTGAACCAGCAAATACGTTAATCATATACTGTTGGAATAGGTTGCCGTTTGTGCTGAGTTTTTAAGTAGATGTCGATTAGCCGCTGCTGTACCTGCTCAGACACTGGCTTGCCTTCCAGGAAATCATCAATTTCATCGTAGCTCAGGCCAAGAGCTGCTTCGTCGGCTTTTTGTGGTTGCAGACACTCCAAATCAGCTGTCGGTACTTTTTTTACCAGTTCTGATGGAGCGCCCAGCCAGGCAGCCAGAGCGCGCACCTGGCGTTTGCTCAAGCCAAACAAAGGAGCGAGATCACAGGCCCCATCGCCCCACTTGGTGTAAAAACCGGTAATATTTTCTGCTGAATGGTCGGTTCCCAGCACCAGGCCGCCTAATAAACCCGCCAGATGGTATTGAATCACCATGCGGGTACGGGCTTTGACATTGCCTTTGCTAAAATCGACCCGGTTTTGATCGTCCACGGCGATCCCCATGGCCGCCATGGCACTGGAAGTTGCCTGATGAATCGCATCAGCGCCGGGTTGTACATTGATGCTTAGTGCTTTGCTTGGCTTAATAAAATCAATAGCCAGCTGTGCTTCAGCCTCATCGGCCTGGCTGGCGTAGGGCAAGCGCACGGCAATAAACCGATACTGCTGTGAACCTGCTTCATTTAACTCATCAACAGCCAGTTGGGCCAGCCTGCCACAAGTGGTTGAATCGACGCCACCACTAATGCCGAGCACCAGATTTGTTTGTCCGGATTGCTGCAACTGGCGTTTGATAAAGTCGACCCTGCGCCGGACTTCTGCGGCAGGGTCAATGCTTGGTTGTACGCGCATTTCTGCGATGATGTGCTCTGGTGTCATCCTGGTTTCCTGCTTTGAGGCGTAGGCCAATACCCAATCGCTTTCAGATAATGCTATCATAGAGTTAGTCTCTGTTCAGGTGGTTGTGTGCATGAAAAAAATTGAAGCGATTATCAAACCTTTTAAACTGGATGATGTGCGTGAGGCATTGGCAGAAATCAACATTACCGGTATGACGGTTACTGAGGTCAAAGGCTTTGGCCGGCAAAAGGGCCATACCGAACTGTACCGTGGCGCTGAGTACATGGTCGATTTTCTGCCAAAAGTGAAGCTGGAAATTGTAGTGACGGACGATCAGGTTGAGCGTTGCATTGAAGCCATCACCAAAACGGCCCACACCGGCCGTATTGGTGATGGTAAAATCTTCGTGCTGGATGTTGGGCGGGTGATCCGGATCCGCACCGGCGAGGAAGATGAAGAAGCTATCTAAGGGTATTTGGTGTTGCTTTGCCTGGCTTTGCACTGCCGTTACTCTGGCTGAACCAAGCCCTACGGCGCAATTGTTGCTTGATATCCAGCAGTTGTCCTCTGAACAAATGCAAGGGCGTGAAACCGGCACGGCAGGAGCCGCGAAGGCTAGGACTTATCTGAAAGAGCGCTTCAGACAACTGGAGCTCACCCCCTGGCAAGGCAGTTACCAATCGCATTTTGTTTATTACAAAGGTCGACGTCAGCAGTCAGGAATCAACCTGATTGGCTGGCTTCCAGGCTGCGATGAGGCCAGTGGCAGCATTGTCATAACTGCCCATTACGATCACCTCGGGATGCGCGGCAATCGCGTCTACTATGGCGCCAACGACAATGCCTCCGGAGTGGCAGTCCTGTTGGCCATTGCCGGCAAGCTGCAGTTGCAGGCTAAGCCATGCCTTAGTCATCATTATTTTTTTGTCGCAACCGATGCCGAAGAAAATGGCCTGCATGGCAGCCGGGCTTTTGTAGAAAACCCACCAGTGCCCCTTGAGCAGATGCTGCTAAATATCAACCTGGATATGTTGGCCCGTGCTGAGCCGCAGCAGCAGTTGTTTATCACCGGGGCGCGACGTTACCCTGAATTACGCCGACACCTGCAACAACAACCGGGAGAGCTTCGACTTACCTTTTTAACGCACCGAGGACCGCAGCGTCGCGGCTCCTTGTTGCAGGAGTTTGATTGGCCAAACAGCAGCGATCATGCGCACTTTCATCGGGCCGGAATTCCCTATCTGTTTTTTGGCGGCATGCCATTTGCTGATTATCACACAGCGCAAGATCACTGGCAGTCGATTAAACCGGAAATGCTTGAGCAGGTGTTTACCGTGATCTGGCAGACGATTCTCTGGGTTGAGGCCAGTTCAGCGCTGCAATTGCGACCAACAGACTAAAAAGGGCTTGCGCAATTTTATAACTGCTCTAGTTGTATTAGCAGCTGAGCCGCATGTTGACGGATAGCTTGCTGCTCCTGCTCTGGCTTTTTATGCCACTGCTGATAAGCCAACTGCAAGCGTGCATTGCCACTTAATTGATCACTATGGCGATCCAGGAAGCCCCAGTACAGTGCATTAAAGGGGCAGGCACCCTCGCCATGCATTTTTTTTACATCGTAAGGGCAGTGCTGGCAATAATTGCTCATGCGCTGAATGTACTTACCGCTGGCTGCATAGGGCTTGGAGGCAAGCACCGCATCATCAGCAAACAACGCCATGCCCAAGGTGTTGGGCAGTTCTACCCACTCAAAGGCATCGGCATAAACCGCCAGGTACCAGTCAGTCACTTCATCGGGGTTAAGCCCGGCCAGCAGAGCAAAGTTACCAGTGACCATCAAACGATGAATATGATGCGAGTAGGCATGATCAACGGTACTCTGTATCGCTTGTTGCATACAGCGCATGTTGGTGTTGCCGCTCCAGTAAAATGCTGGCATGGAGCGGTTGGCCGCCAGGGTATTGCGTGTTTTGTACTCCGGCATCAGCAACCAGTACAGACCTCGGACAAACTCTCGCCAGCCAATCAACTGGCGTATAAAGCCCTCGGCTGCATTCAGCGGTACCTTGCCGTCTTTATAGGCTTGCTCTACTTTCAGGCACATCCAACGCACATCCAGTAAGCCGATGTTCAAATACATCGAGCAGATACTGTGAAATAAAAAGGGCTGGTCCAGCAGCATGGCATCCTGATAATCACCAAACTGAGCTAACTGCTGCTCGACAAAATGTAAAAATGCCTGCCGCGCCTGTTTGCCGGTAACCGCAAGCCGAAAGGCGGTGGCATCGCCCATATTATGTGGGAAATGCGTTTCTACCAGCAAAATAACTTCCTGGGTAATGTTGTCGTTGTCAAATTGCAGTGGGGGTACTTGGACCAGATCAGGCGGACAAGCTTTTCTGTTGGCCTTATCGTAATTCCACTTACCACCCTCTGGCTGGTTTTTTTCATTCATCAACAAACGACTGTAGCGGCGCATTTCACGGTAAAAATACTCCATCCGGAACTGTTGTCGATCTTTGGCCCATTTGGCAAACTGCTGCCGGCTACACAGAAAGCGATCATCGGATAGTTGTTCTAGCGGTAAGTTGAATCGTTGCGCCCAGCTCGCTATTTCCTGCTCTAACCGATATTCACCACACTCGGTCAGCAGGATGCTGGTTAGCTCGGGGTGCTGTGAGAGAGCGTAAGCCACCGCATCGGTTAGACTGGACACAGACGGATGTTCGGCAAACTTCAAGTACATGAGCTGATGACCCAGTTGCTGCAAAGTATCGGCAAAATGACGCATAGCACTGAAAATCAGTACCAGTTTATGACTGTGATGTTTCGCGTAGCTGGCTTCAGTCATCACTTCAGCCATCAGAATCACATCGTCGTTTGCTACCGCCTGCAAGCTTGCTAGGGCGGGGCTGAGCTGATCGCCCAGTATTACGACTAATCGAGGCATGATGTTGTCCAGTTATGGTTTGCTTTAAGTTACGTAGGCTTGGCAAGGCACGATCAAAAGAATGGCAATGAAAGCATTTAAGTCTGCTGGTGAAAGAAAGTTGTTATGTTATATTGTATCTTTTCTGGAGGGCTCATATGTTAACAGAACAAGAGTTGCTGCAAATGCCGGCAGATGATTATATGAATGCCAGCCAACTGGCTTATTTCGAACAGCTGCTGCGCCAGCAAAAACAGGATCTACAGCGGAGAATAGAGCAAAGCAAGCAATCGCTTGGTAACCGCGAGGTGGAGCCTGATGAGCTGGACAGAGCTTTGATTGAAGAGGAAAACCGCCAAAGCTTGCGTCTGGTTGAACGTGAATACTTTTTACTGCGCAAAATTGAGCAGGCGCTGGATCGTATCGCCAGCAGGGAATATGGTTATTGTAAGGAGAGTGGACAGCCGATTGGTTTGAAGCGCTTACTGGCAAGGCCAACGGCAGAGCTAAGCCTGGATGCGAAAGAGCGGCAGGAAATGCAGGAAAAACACTTTAGTAAGCGACGGGGCTAGCTACTTTGCAAGCGGCAAGGCAAAGCGTATGATGGCAGATAAACTCGGTGTAAAGAGCGGGAGTAGAATGATGACAAGAGTAAATGCATTGGTAGTCACCACTTTGGCAAGCAGCTTGGTATTAAGCTCAGCTTTGATAGCGTCTGAAACGCAAGCGAACGAACATCGCCATGCCCACAGCCATGAGCATCAGCATGACCAGAGTGAGCCCGCAGAGCAATCACACGAACATGCTGCTTCACAACATAACCATGACCATAGCTCCTCGCATGATCACAATCACGCTCACAATCACAATCACAATCACAATCACAATCACGATCACAGCCATGATCATGACCATCATCACGATGATGAATTTACTCAGCTAGGTGCCCATGTGCATGGTGAAGCCTTGTTAACCTTTGTGCTGGAAGGCAACGAAGCCATCCTTGCGTTGCAAACGGCCGCTTATAATATTGTTGGCTTTGAGCATGCGCCCTCAACTGATGAGCAAAAGCGTGAAGTGCAAGCCGCTTTATCCATGTTATCTAAAGGCAGTTGGTTTGAGTTAAACCGTGATACCGGTTGTCAGGTAGAGCAGGCCGATGCCAGTACCGATTTAACTCGCTCAGGCCATCAGAACCATGGTGATTTTTATGCCAATTTTACTCTGCTCTGTCACAACCCGGCCCGGTTACAGTATCTGGATTTGTCACTCATTCAATTGATGCCAGCGCTAGAGCGGGTTCAGGTGCAGTGGGTGGTGAATGAGCGCCAGGGCATGAATACAGCGACCTTACGGGAGGGACGCATTCGTTTTTAATGTGCGTCGCATCAACCAATGAAAAAGCGCCCGAGGGCGCTTTTTCATTGGCACAACTGGTTTGGTTCACCAGCTTTACCAGGTGTATTCTTCGATGTGATCTGCTTTTAAACTGTAGGCCGCAAAAGCCAGATCGTGACTTATTGAGTCGGTGGTAAGTACGCCGGTAATCCAAAACGGCGTGTACATCATGTCAGCGGTCAGGCCTTTTGCATCGGTGACATAGATAATCTGATTTGGTGGCGGTGGCGGTACATGGATACAGGCACCAAAGTATGGCACCAGAAAAAAGCTGGTAACATTCTGGTTTTGATCAAATTCTAGCGGCACGATAAAACCAGGCAGGCGTATGCGCTGGTTATTAAATTCTTCCCGCACTTTGGCTGAAGTGAGGACTTGTTGCCATAAGCTGGCGTAAGGATCATCGGACGCATCATCAAACGGCGATGGTTGGCTGTAGTCGTGCTCAATATCCGGCAGCGTTTCCAGCAGCGCCAGATCCTCTTCCGGCATCAGATCAGTCCATTCCAGTGTACGCACCTCTTCAGCTTGCAACTGGGCGGAAGTAAATGCGACGGACAGCAACAGGATTGCTATAGACAGTACACGCATCATTGGAGCTTACTCCTGAACTTTGGTATAAATCATACCCATCATCTTACCATGAAGGTTGGACAACCGGTGACTGACAAGCCGAAAAAATATGTAATTGAACTCAAAAACCTGCGCTTTCGCTGGCCTGGCAGGCAAGGCTGGCAGCTGGCGCTGGATACCTTGCAGCTGGAAGCTGGTCAGCATTTGTTTATCCGTGGTGCATCTGGTTCAGGCAAAACGACCTTACTCAATTTACTCAGTGGCATCACCACACCGAATGAAGGTGAGCTCTGGTTGCAGCAAACCCCCATGCACAAACTGTCGGCGGCAAAGCGGGATACATTGCGGGCACAACAAATCGGCGTGGTATTTCAGCAGCTCAACCTGATCCCCTACCTGTCGGTACTGGATAATGTGCTGCTGGTGGCAGGCTTTGCTAATCAAGAGGCCCGTTCGCTGACCGACCGTGCCATTGTATTGCTGGAGCATTTGGGATTGGAGGTTGCGCTGCACCAGAAAAAAGCTGCTGAGCTGAGCGTCGGCCAGCAACAGCGGGTGGCGATTGCCCGTGCCTTATTACTGCGCCCGGCTTTGCTGATTGCCGATGAGCCAACCTCGGCGCTGGATGCTGATAACCGCGATGCTTTCATGCGGTTGATGTTGGCAGAGGCCAATGAAAGTGGCACCACAGTGATTTTTGTCAGCCATGATCAGGCGTTACAACGCTACTTCAACTGGCATTTACCGATGGATCAATTGGAGCAGGGAGTACAGCCATGCTGATCAAACTGGCGCGTTTAAGTCTTTGGAATCGCCGGGGTACCGTGCTGATGACGGTGTTATCCCTGGTCATTAGCATCAGCTTGCTGCTTGGTATTGATCACTTGCGTCATGAAGCCAAGAACAGCTTTACCAGTACGGTCTCCGGTACGGATCTGATTGTTGGCGCCCGCTCTGGCCAACTGAACTTACTGTTGTATTCTATTTTCCGTATTGGTAATGCTACCGCCAATATCAGCTGGGAGTCGTACCAGCGCATTCAGCGTCACCCGCAGATTGCCTGGACTATTCCGATTTCGCTGGGTGACTCACACCGTGGCTACCGGGTGGTAGGCACCAATCAGGATTACTTCGAGTTTTACCGCTACGCTGGTCAGCAACAGCTGCAATTGGCGCAAGGCGAAATTTTCGACGACGTATACGACACTGTGCTGGGTTCCGAGGTTGCCGCACGGCTTGGTTATCAGTTAGGGCAGGAGATCGTGCTGGCCCACGGTATTGGCCAGGTTAGTTTTAGCGAACATAAAGATAAACCTTTTACCGTAGTTGGCATCCTGGCTCCAACCGGGACGCCAGTCGACCAGAGCGTGCATGTCAGCTTGGAAGGGATTGAAGCGATTCATATTGACTGGCAGCAAGGGGCGCCTATGCCAGGTCGTCGGGTGAGTGCCGAGCAGGCACTGGAGATGGACTTAACGCCTAAAGCCATTACGGCTTTTCTGGTGGGGCTGAACTCCCGGGCCGCCACTTTTTTGGTGCAACGGCAAATCAATGAGTTTCGCGGTGAGCCTTTAACGGCCATTTTACCCGGCGTTGCTCTGGCAGAGCTCTGGCAGATGCTCAGCATGGTGGAGCGTTTGCTGCTGGTGATCACTGTGTTGGTGCTGCTGGCCGGGCTGGTGGGTATGACGACCACACTGCTCGCTTCGATGAAAGAGCGGCAGCGGGAGATTGCTATTTTACGAGCGGTAGGTGCCCATCCACGTACCCTGTTCTGGCTGGTGCAGCTGGAAGTCTTGTTGATAACGCTGGTCTCTTTGTTGCTGGCGATGGCGGTATTGATGGTCGGGCTCTGGTTTGGTCAGGATTTGCTGGCCAGTCGCTATGGCTTGTTTATCGGTTTGAACCCGATCCGGGAAAGCAGCCTGCAATTGATGGGACTGGTGCTTGGGCTGGCGCTGCTGCTGGGCTGTATTCCTTCCTGGCTGGCGTACCGCCGAGCGCTGACCGATGGCCTTAGTGTGCGTCTGTAGCGGGCAGTAAGCTTTGTAAGATGGTGCGGTATTGATTGCTGGCCTGTAACTGTTGCAGGCCACGATTGAAGCGCTCCATCAACTCCTCAGAACGAGGATCCTGCTTGGAGAGCACCAGATACATTGGCCGCTGCTCCAGGACGGGCTCCATGTACACAATGTCATCGGCGTATTCAGGCAGCAAGGTTTGCAGCAGGTAGAGACCGTTGAGCTTATCCGAGGGTACCAAATCGACCCGCTCCAGTGCCAGCATCCGAAATGCTTGCTCATCACTGGCAACTGCAATGGTATTTAATCGTGCACGGATTAAACCTTCCGGTTGTGCATAGCCTTGTACCACGCCTAAACGAAAGCGCGATTCAGCCAGTTGCTGGTAGTTGCGGAACTCCAGTGGCATGGCTCGGCGTTTAAAAAATACGATTTGATTGGCGTACATCGGTTGCGAGTACAAAAAGTGCTCGACTCTGTCTTCATTGTACCAGGCGGCGATCAGGCCCGCATAATGCCCCATTTTTGCCTCGTGCAGTGCGCGGCCAAAGGGCATAAATTCCACGTCAATCTGAATGCCTTGCAGCGTAAAGGCCTGGCGGATGATTTCAGTCACTACACCTTGTTGTGGTAAGTCTGCAGCATAGTGGGGGTGGTAATTGCTGCTGGCCAGCAGGATACGCTCGGCTTGCAGGGGGGAGCTCAGCAGCAGGCCAAAACACAGCAGCACGCAAGATACTGAGAATTTCATCAATATTCCTTTATTCGATACAACTCAATTGCGAGTATAACGACAGAACAAGAACACTGGCTTGATAAAAATGTGATATTTGATTGCTTCGCTGTGTCCGCAGCGGCTGCCTGGCAGACGCTGAGGAATTTGAAGGCTGCCTCGTGTTGAGGTTTACTCCGACGTACTGGTGCTCCAGTACGCCTGAGTGATAAAGGGCTTGTTCAGTAGTTTTTTACTGATGCGATCAAGTTCATCCCCATCAATCGAAATGCTGGCCAGCATGGCTTCAATTTCGATATCGTCATTGCCAAATGGCGCGACTTCCATGCCCCTTGCCGGTAGTCTGGCAGCTTCCAGTACCAGCTCTACCACATCTACGGCATGTTTTTGCTGCTGTTTATCCGCAATGACATGCAGGATGTAGGTTACTTCTGTCGACGCCACATCGATGGGTTGACGGTTGATTTGATTGACGATGGGCCGCAGCAGGGTATTGGCTGCCAGTACAAATAGTGTTCCCAGGATGGCCTGTGGCAGCAGGCTGGCACCGGCACTGGCGCCGATGGCTGCGGAGCCCCACAGGGTAGCCGCAGTATTGATACCGCGAATATTGCCTTGCTCCCGCATAATGACACCCGCGCCCAGAAATCCAACGCCGGATACCACATAAGCAATGACATGAGCAGCGCTTTGGGCGCCATTCAGGTTAAAGGCGATATCAACAAAGATTGCGGCCCCGACTGCAACCAACGCATTGGTGCGAAGACCAGCAGTGCGCTGCCGGTACTGACGCTCTAATCCGATTAAAGAGCCAAGTACAAAGGCTACGACCAGGCTTATCAGGCTGTCGAGCAATGGGATCAGTTGTATGTTTTGTATTGCGAGCATGGCGTTCTCCTATATTCTGAGCCATCTACGGCTGAGTGAGTGTTTGATGCGATCGCAATGTGCATCCCGGAGAACCACTGCCGAACCGGGGTTGGGAGCCGGCACGGCAGTGCACAACGAGGCTATTGCCGTTTGATGACGCTTAGCCGACCGGGATATCCAGAATCCAGGTGGCCATGGCAAAGTAAATGATCACACCACAGGCATCTGCAATCGAGGTAATGAGCGGCGCACTGGCAGCTGCCGGGTCCAGCTTAAAGCGGCTGAGCAAAAACGGCAGTGACATGCCAATTACGCTACCTACCACCACCACGATTTGCATGGTCAGAGCAACAACCAGGGCAATTTCAGGACCACCACGCCAAAAGCCAAGGGTGGATACTGCCAGTGCCATGGTCAGGCCGAGCAGGCCTGCTACGACAAACTCTTTGCCCAGCATTTTGGCCCAGTCTTTTATCATGACTTCGCCGGTTGCCATCGCCCGTACCATCAGGGTTGCAGCCTGAGAGCCGGCATTACCGCCACTGTCTACCAGCAAGGGCAGGAAGAACACCAGCGCAATGTACGCTTCAATGGTGTCTTCAAAGTAGGCAATGCCTGCGCCAGAGAAGATATTGCCAAATACCAGCAACACCAGCCAGAACACCCGCTTACGGTACAGCAAGTTGATGGATGCATCCTTGATGTTGCCAACAATTTCACTGACCGCACCGACTTTACGAAAATCGGTCGTGGCTTCTTCAGCTGCCACATCCATCGCATCGTCGTAGGTCACGATACCAACCAGCTTGTCACCACCATTGGTGACCGGCAGTGCAATCAGGTCGTACTTGGCGATCATCTGCGAGGCCACTTCCCGCGGCGCATCCGCTTTGACATACACCGGATCATGGGTCATAAAATCACCGATAATGGCGCTTTCATCGGCCATAATCAGATCTTTAAGCGACACAGTGCCCACCAGACGGCGATCGGAGTCGACTACATAAGCCTGATAGATGGTTTCTGTATCCGGCGCGGCTTTACGTAGCTGTGCAATGCCTTCTTTGGCGGTGCGTTTGGCATCCAGCAAGGCATAGTCGGATGTCATCACAGAGCCGACCTTGTCTTCTCCATAGGCCGCCAGTTTGCGGATATCTTCCCGCTCTGCTTTAGCCAATACCGGCAGCAGACGCCCTTGCTGGTCTTCCGGCAGCAGATTGAACAAATCGGCCCGCTCATCCGAGGCCATATGCAAGAACAGCTCTCCCAGCGCTTTTGATTCCAGGCTGGGTACAATCTCAGCTTCCAGCTCTTTTGGTAGGTAGCCAAACAGCAGGGCACGTTCTTCGACCGGCGTCAGGCTAAGTAACTGGGCAATTTGCGCTACCGTAAAGCTGCTGAGCACTGCGCCAATATCGGCCGGGTGGCAACGGCTGACCAGTTGCGCCATATCGTCTTTGTCTTTGCTGAGCAAAACGGTGCGCAGGTTAAAAATCAAATCTTGTGCATTCATGATATCTCTCCCTGCTTAAAAGGCGGTGAAGTAAAAGACAAAGCCAGCACTGACCCAGTGCTCATTGGCGCTGCTGCTGAGCCGGTTGCCATAGCTGATATCCAGCTGCAGCCGCTCAGCTTTGGGCTCAAAGCGATAGCCCAGCTGGTAAAAGGGCCGGCCAGCTGTCTCACGGAAAACTTCAACAAAAGCCCAGTGGTTGTTGAATACTTCACGCTCCAGCGCCACACCAGCAGTCCATTCATTGCGGCTATCGCGGTTGCTGGCATAGCCAAGATTGCTGTGCAGCAGCCAGGCATCGTCGGCAAAACTGTGCGTAACAGCCAGGTTGAGATGCTGATCGCCGCGAAAGCTCCCTTGCGCAAAACCATGGCTAAAGCCAAGGGTGGCGCCCCAGTTGTTTGGCTCCAGCACGCGCAGTTCGGTTTTTGCTGCCAGTTCATACAATTCGGGTGCACCGGCGGTTTGGCTGGCATAGCCAAACCCCCATTCAACGCCTGCCAGCTGGCACGCCGGCGCCAGCCAAAACTCATTGGGGCCACGGTTACGCTGCCACCAGCTTTCCAGCTGGCAGTCGTCGACAAGGGTGGCATCATCGGTGATCATCGGACGACCGGCGTATGCCAGGCTGCTGACACCAAGTAAAACAAGGGCCAGAGCTGTCAGAGACAACGATTTGGTTGGGGCTACGGTTGCATCACGCAAAGCTACATGGTTTTTAGTCAACATGCGCCTTATCCTCTTCGGTTGAAGCGGTTGCCAGCATGAGAAAACAGAGTGTGTCAGGCAGTCTGTGGCCGCCAGTTCAGCAAAAGGAAAGGTTCGGTCCGTTTACTGCTGTATAAGCAAGCGCAAGTGCGCAGCAGACAAAGCGATACAATCAATTGCGATTAACGCAATTGCTATAAACCGATGGTATTGAATAGAGATGAAAGGAGTATGACAAAAGTGTCTACTTAACATAACTATTCTGCGCTTGGCAGAATAGTGCTAAAGACCAGACTGCGAAGCGTTAAAACATTCCTCGTGTTGACTGACAATCGACAGACCAACGCCTACTTCCAGGTTGTTCGCCCACGATGGGTCTCCGCAGTGGTTAAAGTTGCGGCGCATTATAAGTATTCAAGTTCACTTTGCAAGCCTTTCTTGCCACTTCTGCAAACGCTAAGTTGTACTTTACCGGCTTATGGGGTTAAGGAAAAAATCTTGAAATACTTATTTTTAATGGCTTTTAGGCTGGAAATTCGCTACTTTTTACAAAGTAGTTTTTTTCTCATGAAGAGCAGGCAATGCCAGCATCGCAACAGCAGATTCAGCAGCAATTGGAAGCGTTGCAACAAAGTTATTTGGTGCGCTTGCAGCAGGATTGGCCGGAGATTACCGCCATGGCAGGCCAGTTGCTTGATGTAAGCGACACCAGCTGGCAAAGCATCGCTAAAACACTGAAACAGCGCTTCCATACGCTGGCAGGCTCTGCAGGTACTTTTGGCATGCCAGAACTTGGCCAGCAAGCTAAGGCGCTGGAAATGGAGCTTGATTCATGGCTGGAGATTGATGTACGGCCCGAAACTGAGCTTAAGCAGCAGTTTCTGCAGATGGTAGAGGAGCTCAGTAACCACAGCAGCTATGTACTCGAAGTCGCGCCGGAACCCCTGTTTCAGGCGACCGATGATGAATTTACCCGCAAAGCGCATATCCTGGTGTTCAGTAAAGACGGTGAGCTTGGCAAACAGCTGACATCGGCGATGGATCCCTTTGGTCATCAGGTGGTCAGTTGCCGCACATTGGAAGAGTTAAAAGCAGCTGTGGCTGTGCAAGAGCCCGATGTGCTGGTGCTGGATATGCCGCAGAGCCGCCTGGCAGATGGGCTGAAAAAACTGTTGCAGCAATTGCTGGCAAATCAACAACAGCCCACTGTACTGTTTGTCGTCGGTGAAAAAGAAAGTTTTAACCAGTATCTGACAGCAGTGCGTTTGGGTGCTGGTGGTTACTTTAGCAAACCGGTGGACGCAGCGGCCATTGAGCTGCGTATTCAGCGTTTACTGGCCCTGCGCCAGCAAGCGCGTTTTCGGATCCTGATTGTCGACGACGATGTGATGCTGGCACAGCATTACCAGCTGATTATTGAGCAGGCTGGTATGGAAGCCAAAGTGGTGAATGATCCCACCAAGATGTTGATAGGTTTGCAGGGCTTTCAGCCTGATGTCATTCTGCTGGATGTGAATATGCCTGATTGCAGTGGCCCGGAGCTGGCGCAGATCATCCGTTTCAAGGATGAATGGCTTGGGGTGCCTATCGTCTATCTATCGTCAGAAACAGATAGTCAGCGCCAACTGGATGCATTGGTAAAAGCCGGTGATGATTTCATATCCAAACCCATTACCGATCAGGCCTTGGCCGTGACAGTGTTTGCCCGAGCCCAACGTGCCAGACAGCTGGCGGAGATGATGACCCGTGACAGCCTGACTGGCTTGCTACAGCATGCCACCGTTAAAGAACGACTAAACGATGAGATTGCCAAAGCCAAGCGCAGCAAGCAGGAATTGATTGTAGTGATGCTGGACTTGGATCACTTTAAGCGGGTCAATGATCAGTACGGCCACCTGGTTGGTGACCAGGTCATCAGCAGCCTGGCGAATTTGTTGCAACAAAAACTGCGCAAAACCGATGTGATAGGGCGTTATGGTGGTGAAGAGTTTTTACTGGCCTTGCCGGATTGCTCTTTGAAAAAAGCCAAAACCATTATCGATGGTATAAGACAGTCGTTCCAGGCCATTCCTTTCAGTGCTCAGGAGCAGTTGTTTCAGTGTACTTTCAGTGCCGGTCTGGCCCGGGTTGATACCAGCCAATCGACCGATGAGAACATCGACCGGGCCGATCAGGCGCTGTATCAGGCCAAGCACAATGGCCGCAACCGGGTAGAGCTTGCCTGATTTGGCAACCGCCAAAAGCTGGCCGTAAGTCAGTCGCAGTCTGGCTGGCTGCGCACTGTGATCTCCGAGAGTGGCCTGGCTTCCAGCCAAAAACGACGAAAGGCCCAGGCCCAAATCTCAAGCATCTGGTAGGGTTTATCCAATTGCACTACGGCTATCGGTTTAAGCTCTGTGCCTTGCTGGCAAGCCAGGCTGAATTCAAACGCATAATTGCCCTGCATGCCCATCCGTAAATCGGCCATAGTGAGCAACTGGCTGCGTTGAAAATAACCGATAAAGCCATGGCTGAAACGGGTGAGTTCTTGCGCCGCCGGAAGTTGGCTCAGTGCTTTGGCTTGCTCTGGAAAGGCATGCTGACGAAACTCGATCAGAGTTTTGCCATCATTCAGTGCATAAAAGCCTTCGCGATAGCCCTCTGCGTCCATCACAATAACCCGCCAGACCAGGGTGTTGAGCGCTGTCGGCTGCACCAGCCGCTCATAATGCGCCAGCTCGGGATGCTGCTGATCGAGTTGCCACAACACCCATTGCTGCGCCAGCAAGCCCCAGCCTAAGTAGAGCGAAGACAGCAGCAACCCCAACTTATTAAAGCCAAGCCCAGACCCGGGTAAGCGCCAGGCCAGGCCAACGCCAATCAGCAGTGGCAGGGTGTAGAGCGGGTCAATCACAAAAATACTTTCCAGCGCAAAGGGATAGTTGCTAAACGGCAGTGCCAGTTGGGTGCCATAGGTGGTAAAGGTATCCAGCAGGCTGTGGGTAACCAGTACCAGCCAGATAGCCAACCACCAACGTAGGAACAGGGCTTGTTGCTGATGCCAGCGACAAATCAGCCAGGCAAGAAGTGGCGAGAAAAGTGTTTGGTAAAAAATGGCATGGCTTTCGCCGCGATGGCGCAGCATATTGCTTAGGTCATCACCATAATGGATAAACACATCCAGATCGGGCAGGGTGCCGGCAACCGCCCCCCACAAGGCTGCTTTTTTCACCGGGGTGGACTTGCCCATGACGGCAACGGCGACAGCTGCGCCAAGCGCGGCCTGAGTGACAGAATCCATCAGTCGTCTACCAGCACCCGATCCGTTGGATCAAAGCGGGGCGATTGAATGGACAGAACTTTTAGTGGTTGCTCGGAAGTGATTTCCAGTACTCCATGAACAGTACCTGGCGGGATCAGCAGGTAGTCACCCGATTGAATGTTTAGTTCATCATCGGCCAGGCGCATGCGAGCGCTGCCTTGCAGCACATAGATTTGCTCGGTATGGCGCTGGTGGTAATGGTTGGGTACAACACCTGTGATGGTCAGTAAAAAACTGCTGCTATGCTCCGTTGTTGCCAAAGGTTGGTTGTGAATGGCCGGGGCATCGGCTGGTGCTGTCAGCTTAGGCAAATGCAACACGACCGCCGAACAGACGATAGCTGGCAAAGCGACCAGAACGGCGGAAAAACTCATGGACAGGCCCTCTTCATTAAAGGGAACAGCTTAAAAGAAGGCCAGTAGTCTGTCCAGTGAACTGCTGCGTTGCAGCGCAGCAGCAATCGTTAGTGGGCCCGGTAAAGGCGGCAAAAGTAGTCGATAATGGAGTCGGAATCAAAACGGCTAAATTTCAATTGATGCTTTTGCACAATGGCGTCAGCCAGAGATCGTAAGGTGACATCCAGCGACTGCCCACAAGGGCGGGTGAGCTCATGACGGCTGAACAGGTAATTCAGTGCAACCGAGGTGTAGGACTTCCCAGCCGCAGGCTGAACCAACTGCAGTTCGTGCAGGCGAACGCCAAGGTTGCGTAATTTTTCTAAGCGACTTTGTTCGTTCATGCTGCATCCTCCATCTGAGTGAGCGGGTTATCCGGTACATAGAGGTTATCGCCTCAAATACAGGAAACTTGAGCGCAATTTGACACAAGCTGAGAGTAAAGGCCGTAAAATTGTCACGCAAAAAATGCTACAATTCGCTGATTCAGGATCTTAGTGAAGCCTAATGAAGAGAGTTCCATGAGAAAAACCACCACTTTTGCATTGCTGGCGCTGTTTGCTTTGTCTTTGACCGGGTGTTCACCAAGCCCGGAGCGGGTGCAGCACCTCGAGCTGCGAATTATGCATACCAATGATTTGCACGCCCACATGCTGGGGTACGATTATTTCCAGCAGCGTGAGACCGATCGTTTTGGCTTGGCGCATACTGCGGCTTTGGTGCATCAGGCCAGGCTGGAGCAGCCAAACAGCCTTTTGCTTGATAACGGAGATACCATTCAGGGCAGTGCGCTTGGCGATTGGGCCCATGCTCAGGGTTTGGTGTATCTTAAGCAGCAACGCCATCCGGTGATCCGGGCGATGAACTATCTGGGCTATGATGCCGCGGCGCTCGGTAATCATGAATTTAACTATGGCCTGGAGTTTCTGGATGCCACCATTGAAGGTGCCACTTTTCCGTTTTTATCGGCCAATGTGTTTGAGCCGGATGCCGCAGCGGACGACTGGCAGGCTAGCCGCTATACGCCTTATGTGATTCAAAGCCATAGCTTTGTTGGCACTGATATGCAGCGCCATGATATTCAGGTGGGGATTTTGGGCCTGGTACCGCCGGATATTCTGCGTTGGGATCGGCATCATCTCGAGGGCCGGGTACAAGCACGGGATATGGTAGCTACTGCTCAGTATTTTGTGCCGAAAATGCGCGCTGAAGGGGCGGATGTGGTGGTGGTGATTGCCCATACCGGTCTGAGGGATTACGGCGACTACCCGGAAGGTGCCGAGCAAACCGGGCTTTATCTGGCACAAGTTGAAGGGGTAGATGCTTTATTGCTGGGCCATCAGCACCGGCAACTACCGGGGCCGGATTATCAGGGCATGGCCGGGGTGGATGCCGAGCGTGGTTTCATTCATGGCGTACCTGCCGTGATGGGAGGCCAGTATGGCAGTCATCTTGGGGTGATAGATTTAACGCTTAAGCAGACCGATGGCAGCTGGCAGGTGGTTCATGCTGCCAGTGAGTTACGCCAGGTGGGTCCAGAGCGCGATGAATTGCTGGTGGCCTTACTGAGCGACGAGCAAGCGCAAACCCTGGCGATGCTGAATCAGCCTTTGGGAGCTACCGATGGCGCCATTGAAAACTTCTTTGCCCGGGTAGCACCGAATACGGCTGTATCTTGGGTCAATCAGGCGCAAAGCTGGTATGCAAAAACCTTGCAGCAGCAAGGTGAGCTGCCGGATTTCCCCATTATCAGTGCGGCGGCACCTTTTCGCAGTGGCTTTGGCGGGCCGGAAGATTATACCCATCTGGCTGCTGGCCCACTGACCCTGGGTAACATCGCGGATCTGTACATTTACCCCAATACCTTGCGGGTGATAGAGCTCAGTGGCAGTGAACTGCGTGACTGGCTGGAAATGTCGGCCCGAACCTTTAACACCGTCGAAGCAGGTAAGGATGAGTGGCAGCAACTGCTGGCACCGCGCATTCCCAGTTACAACTTCGACATGATGAGCGGGCTTAGCTACCGCATTGATTTGAGCCAACCTGCACGTTTTGATGGCGAAGGCCAACAAGTGAGTGATAGCCATCGTATTGTTGAATTGAGCTATCAGGGCCAGCCGGTTCGTGCCGATCAGCGCTTTTTGCTGGCCACCAACAATTACCGGGTCAGTGGTGGCGGCTTTTTTCCCCATGCCACAACAGCACCGGTGCATTACACCGGTCAAATGGAAGTTCGGCAGATCATTGCTGCCTTCACCCGCGAGCAGGCAAAGCAGCACGGCGAAGCCATTCCGGTGCAATTGCAACAGAACTGGCAACTAAAGCTGCCGGTCGGGGCTCGGCTGGAGTTTCGCAGCAGCAGCCTGGAAGCAACCAAAGCCAAAGCTGAACAGCATCCACGCCTGCAGTTTATTGGCCTGGATGATGACGGCTATGGCCGCTATCAGTATCTGCCGGAGTAAGCATTTTGAGCGAAGCAGCAGGCATGCGCCTGAATAAATACATCAGTGAAACCGGTATCTGTTCACGGCGCGAAGCCGATCGGTTGATTGAACAGGGCCAGGTGCTGGTCAATGGCAGCCTGGCTGAAACTGGCATGAAGGTGAGCGACAGCGACTATATCGTGGTGGCGGGGCAGCCGCTGAAAGCCAAGCCTAAGGCGGTCTATCTGGTGTACCACAAGCCGGTGGGGGTGGTCTGTACCACCGACACCGCGGTCAAAGGCAATATTGTCGATGCGGTGAATTATCCACAGCGCATTTTCCCGATAGGCCGGCTGGATAAACCTTCTTCCGGCCTGATCTTGCTAACCAACGATGGCGACATCGTCAATAAGATTTTGCGTGCCGGCAATGCCCACGAAAAAGAATATCTGGTTAGTGTTGATAAGCCCATCAACCGCCAGTTTTGCCAACGGATGGCGGCTGGCGTGCCCATTCTTGGCACAGTAACCAAGCCGTGCAAGGTCACGCAAATTGGGCCGGATAGGTTTTCCATTATTCTGACCCAAGGACTAAACCGGCAAATCCGCCGTATGACCGCTTATCTTGGTTTTGAAGTGACCCGCTTAAAACGCATTCGCATTATGAGCATTCAGCTGGCCGATTTAAAACCTGGTCAGTGGCGTGAAGTAACCCCAGCTGAGTTTGCTTTGCTGAGTGATTTGCTGAAAGACTCGGTGAAAACTGAAGAAGCATCGCAAGGAGCCGGAGCTGGTGTCAAAAAGCGAGGCCATCAACCACGCATCGAGCGGCCAAAGCGTTCATACCACTCGGGCTAGCCAGTCTGGCTAGCCCATTTCGGCTAAGAGAGCATAAGAGAGCAGGGCGCAGCTTTAATCTGCCAGTGCCTGATATAAAGTGCGGATCCAGCGCTCTTCGGTAATGAAACTCCAGTGCCAGCCGCGCCACTGCTCGCCCAGGCCGCGCGTTATCATCGATTCCAGTGTCAGGCCCTCGCTTTTATACTGCTGTACCTGAGCCAGAGTGGCTTCCATCATATGCAATTCGCGTTCTAAGCCAGCTCGGTTGGTTAAAGCGCCATGGCCTGGGATCACCTGAGTGCTGGCATCAATGTTGGCAATGACATGGCGGGTTACGTCCATATAAGCCTGCAGGTTGCCGCCTGAATTGGTGTCGACAAATGGGAAACGTCCCTCAAACATCAGATCGCCCATATGCACCACATTCGCCGCTTTAAACCAGACAATGCTGTCGCCATCGGTATGGCTTGGCTGCATGGCGGTCAGCAAAATTGTCTGTCCATTCATGTGCAGGCTTAATTGGTCGGTGAAGGTCAGGTTTGGCAAGCCTTCCGCCGGGAAGTTACTATCCGCTCGCAGGCGCTTTCGCACATTGTCGTGAGCGATAATGCGGCCATCTGCGGCCAGTTTGGCATTTCCACCGACATGGTCGCCATGAAAGTGGGTATTGACCAATACTTGCAGCCTTTGCCCTTGCGCCAGTTCATCAAGTTTGGCTTCAATCTTGCCAGCCATTTCGGCAAACTGGGCATCAATCAGCAGGATGCCATCATCCCCGGTCAGGGCTGCCATATTGCCGCCGGCTCCTATCAACATATAAAGTCCCGGGGCAAGCTCGGTAGCTTCTATCTGTACATCGGCAAAGCGGTCGGCCAGTGCCCGGCCGCTAAAAAGTAGCAAAGCACTGCAGAGGAACAGTGATAGTAGTTGTAATGTGCGCATTTAGGATCTCCAGGGTGGTTGCGAACAACAAACAATAGTCGTTAGTATCAAAGCCTAGTGAATTTCAGCCAAATTGGATCATTTTGGATAAAAATAACCCAGCCGCGCGCTCTTTGTTATCAGCGCAGAAATTACCGAATCTTACAGCCAGCTACTTCAGGGCATTGATGGCGCGTGGTAGCAAAGCATCCGAGAGCCTAAGTGCCGAAGTGCTGTTACCAGCTTTGCCACAACCGGTGGATTATCTGACACTGTGCCAGCATCCAAGCCAGCATAGTGCACCTTGCTGGTTTCAGGTGGCAAGCTTTCCTTTGCAGCTTTATCTGTTAACTCAGCGCCGATTTCCATTGGCAGCCATTGGCCTGGTGCATCTGACGAACCGCATTGAAGTGTTGGCACCACCAGATCCGCACAGTCCGGTGCGCATGGCGGTGCACTCTGGCTTGCCAGAGCCGCATGCCAAAGGCCAGCTGGTTTGGCTGGAGATTGCCTTCTATCAGCATGGACAACTGGTGTGGCGCAGCAGAGCCAGCTATTTGCAACGTCAGCAACAAAGCGACCCTAAACAGGATAGGCTACCACCTGCAGCGACAAATGCTGTATTGTCCCTGGCACAGCATAGTACCCTATGGACGCTGCCAGCCAGCCTGGGCTGGCGCTATGGTCGTTTATCCGGCGATCTAAACCCTATTCATCTGCACCCTTTGCTTGCCCGCTTGTTTGGCTTTAAAGCCAACATCGCTCACGGCATGTGGAGCAAAGCCCGCTGCCTGGCCGAGCTGGCAGCACAGGGGGCCTTACCTGAACCGCCTTATCAGGTCGAGGTGCGTTTTGCCAAGCCCATTTTTCTGCCTGCCAAAGTACAGTGTCATTGGCAATCAACAACAGATGGCTGTGATTTTGCGCTGCTCTCTGCCGATGGCGTTCTTTGTCATTTGCAGGGCACAATCATGCCTATCCGCAACGAGTGTTGAGGCAACACTGTGGTTGATTTCAGCGCAGGTTCAGGCTGAGAAGCTTCTTATGGGGTTTAAGCAAGCAACCGGCTGTGAAACCTATCATCAGCCTTTAGCCACTATAAGGTATCTAAGCATGAATAAAAGCCTCAGTCGCGTGATCAGTTTCTGTAGTCTGGCCCCCTTGTTGGTAGTGGCTGGCACTGCATGGGCCGATACGGTGCTAACCGATGCCAACCTGACCAAACTGGAAGCGGCTTTGCCGGCTCTGGCTAAGGTAGAGCAGGACAACGTCGCTTCGTTGTATCAAGTTCGCTTGCAAGCGCATTGTGATTGGTCGCGCCATGCCGCCGAAGTTCGGGCGCAGCAAGAGGGCCAGGGCTATCTGGACGAGGTGGATAGGATTTTGGCAGAGCACGCGCTGACAGCGCCGCTTTTTATGGAGTTAACCGCCAAGGGCAGTTGGCCGGTGCTGGATTCAATGCGGCCCATGCTGCAGGTATCGCGGCGCGCTTTACCATTCTTACCAGAGCCACAGCGCCAGCAAACTGTTCAGGTGTTGGATCAAACCGAGCACATGACCCAGGCCATCGGCCCCTGCCTGACCGAGGCAGATAAAGCAGCGTTGCAGCAGCATCGCGGGCGCTTACTGGCAATGGCCAGCCGTATGCCTGGTGGCCTGATCCCCGCTAGCGCAGATATCCTGCCCTGATCGAAGCGAACCATTGCAACGATAAAGCAGGCATCGGCTATTGCCATAGCAGCTAAATTAAGGTGAGATTGACTAACCTTTTGGCTGGGCAGGCTATTGCAGGTATCACTGTAAGTGTAAGTTACTGATTAAAAATAATATAAAAGTTGGCATGCTCGCTGCTTACTACAAGGAAGTCGTGTACATAAATCACTTTGAAAGGATAAAACATGGGATTGTTTCGCTTTATTTTTAATGTACTTTGGTTCGTGCTGGGTGGCTTTGTGATGGGGCTGGCCTGGTGGCTGGCCGGTCTTATCTGCTTTATCAGCATCATCGGCATTCCTTTTGGCCGCTCCTGCTTTGTGATTGGCCAAATGGCTTTTTGGCCATTTGGAAAAGAAAGCATCAACCGGCGTTACATCAACCGGGCCGAGGATATTGGCACCGGGGCTTTAGGCAGTATTGGCAATATCATCTGGTTTATCTTTATCGGCATTTGGCTGGCGATAGGGCACCTGTTTCATGCACTGATCTGCTTTATTACCATTATCGGCATTCCATTTGGCCTGCAGCACATTAAGTTGGCGGCACTCACGGTAGCGCCGATTGGCCAGACGATTGTTAGTAAGGCTTAAAAGCCAACTGGTAAGCTGCCATAAAAATCAGCGCTTGATGTCATCAAACAAGTCATCAAGCGTGGTTTTGGATGTCACTGCTATGCCTTCGCCTCGCGCAAGTTGTTCGGTACCAATCTTAAGCTGCTCACACAACAGTGCTAACGTAATTTGGTGGCTCCAGTTCTCATGAGTGTCCATAAAGCGCAGTCTGTTCCTTTCATCCGAGCTGTGTGTAAAAGATTATTTCTCTATTCGATCCAATTTTCCAGCCTTAAACCCTGAATTCGTTCAAACTCTCTAAGGTTGTTTGTTACCAGAATTTGCCCCTCACTTCTGGCATGGCCGCTTATATGCAGATCATTCACACCTATTGGGGTGCCTGCTTTTTCCAGCTCGGAGCGAATATCACCATAATGCTGAGCAGCCTTCTCCCCATAGGGTAAGATGACCAGTCGTGAAACAAAGTCTTCCACTGCCTGGCGGTTTTGTTCTGGTTTAGCGCTTTTTTCAACACCATGGCAAAGTTCTGCATAGGTAATGGAGCTGATGCACATCAGGCCTGCATTCTTGTTAAAGGTTACAGCCACTTCGATAGGGCGGCGCTTTATCACGTAGATACAGATATTGGTATCCAGCATGTATTTCAGCATCAAAAGGCTTCCCGCTCTTGCTGCTCTTGTGATGCACGCTCTGTCATAAAATCGTCGGTAACCGCAGTACCATGCAGGAAAAAAGAATCCCAGCTATTAGCAACCGGCGTTAGAATGCGATCCTGACCAACAACACGAACTGCGACTTTTTTTACGTCATCAGGAAAACGCGCATCAACCGGTAAGCGCACCGCTTGGGTGTTGTTGTTTTTAAACACAGTACCAGTACTCATCACAAGCTCCAGCATGCAAGTAGATAGTCTGAGTATATACCTGTTTTTTTAAAGCTGCAAAGTCAGGGAATAAAGAGTTGGTTTGAAATGATGCTTATTTTGTTAGTAAGCGTCCGGCGATCACAGGTTGATACTCTAATTTAAGTGTCCACTTAATTTT